>JAFKFQ010000731.1 GCA_017308215.1 bacterium
GGCCGGCTTGCCGGCCGTGCCTGAAGCATTGGTCAACGAACGGCCGGCAAGCCGGCCGCTATATACGAGCGGATGCATCGATGCCCGAGTTCGACCTGACGAAGGCCCTGATCCTGATCGTCGCCGTGATGGGCGCCGGGCTCGGGCTGGTCGCGTACCTGACGCTCGGCGAGCGGAAGGTCAGCGCGTGGATTCAGGACCGCATCGGCCCGAACCGCGTCGGCCCCGGCGGGCTCCTCCAGCCGCTCGCCGACGGCGGCAAGTTCTTCCTCAAAGAGGAAGTGATCCCGGCGCACGTGGATCGCGTCTTCTACGTCCTCGCGCCGGCGGTCGGGGTGATCACGGCACTGCTGGCGCTGGCCGTGATCCCGGTCGGCGGCGCCACGCCGGCGCCCGACCCGCAGCCGAGCGTCGCCGCGTTCGACCAAACGCAGGCCGACTACCGCGCCCGGCTCAACCTCGTCATCGCGCCGGGGCTCGACGTGGGCGCGCTGTACGTGTTCGCGCTCGGGTCGCTGGCGGTGTACGGCGTGATCCTCGCCGGGTGGAGCGCCAACAACAAGTACTCGCTCCTCGGCGCGATGCGGAGCTCGGCGCAGATCATCAGCTACGAGATCCCGCTCGGCATGGCGGTGCTCGGCGTGTTCCTCGTCGTCGGCTCGCTGAACCTGGAGAAGATCGCCGCGTGGCAGGGGGGCCACGTGTGGTGGATCGTCGCGTTCCAGCCGCTGGCGGCGCTGTTGTTCCTGGTGTCGGCCTACGCCGAGGGGAGCCGCCTGCCGTTCGACCTGCCGGAGGCCGAGCAGGAGCTCGTGGGCGGGTTCCACACCGAATATTCGAGCATGAAACTCGGCCTGCTGCTGATGACGGAGTTCATCCACCTCATCACGGCCGGGTTCATGATGTCGATCCTGTTCCTCGGCGGGTGGGCGCTGTTCGGACTCGAAAACCTCATCACCGACCCGGTCGGCAACGCCGCGGTGAAGGCCATCATCCTCATCGGGAAGATGTTCCTGTACTGCGTGTTCGCGCTGGTGGTGCGGTGGACGATCCCGCGGTTCCGGTTCGACCAGCTGATGAACCTGGCGTGGAAGGTGATGATCCCGCTGGCGCTGGCGAACCTCGTGTGCGTGGTGTTCGTGTTGGAGTTCCGCTGGCCGCTGTACACCCTCACGGCGGCGTCGCTGGTGCTGTTCTTCCTCGCCGCCGCGCTGTCGGTGCGGGCGGCGGCGACGATCACCAACCCGAAGCGCCGCGTGCGCCAGCTCCCGCCCGGCCTGCCGGCGGGCGTGACATACGCGGGGCGGTAGTGTTGTTTTGGCGGTGGGTGTGGCGACCCGGTGTGGTAGGTAGCCGCAGGCTTTAGCCTGCGTCACGTGAGAGCGCAGGCTAAAGCCTGCGGCTACC
>JAFKFQ010000608.1 GCA_017308215.1 bacterium
GATCCGGCTGGTCGTTGGTACGGGCGCCTGACACGGCGGCCGGTCACCCGGCTTGTCCGCTCGGGCGCCCGTACCAACGACCAGCCGGCTCACGCCGGCCGTTCGCCGGGGCCGACATCGACCGATCGACGAACCACCCCGGCCCGCGGCTACCAGCGCGCCGGTCGCTCCGGTACAGTAGACGCCGCCGCGTCACCGCCCCCAGGAGCGCCCCGTGCCCGATAGTCCGGTCCTCGTCGTGTGCCCCGGGTGTGCGACCGACCTCCGCGTCCCCGCCGCCTCGCTCGGGAAGACGATCCACTGCCCCGTCTGCCGGCGGCCGGTCGCCGTCCCGCGCGACGCGCCCCCGGCCGACCCGCCCGCCCCGGAACCGCCCCCCGCCCCTCTGCCCGCGGAAAGCCCGCCGGCGCCGGCCGCAGACGACGCACCCGCGCCACCCGTCGCGGAGGCGCCGCCGGCCGACCCGGTCGCCGTGCCGGCCGACCCGGTTGCCGCGCCCGCCCCGCCGGCGGTCGCCGCCGGGCGGAGGCGGATCCCGCTCTCGACCGGGATCGCGGTGACCGTGATGGCGGCGTGCGCGCTCGGGGTGTTCCTGGCGCAGCGCCCCGCGGTTCGTGGCGAGATCCCGGAGGCGGCGTGGAAGGCGGTCGAGATGCCGGGCCTGCTCCGGGCGAAGCTCCCGGGCGAGCCCCGGACGGCGAAGTCGCCCCTCCCGGGGACGAAGCTGACGATGGTCATGTCCATCGCGGCGCCGGACAAGGAGTCGGAGTACGCGGTCGGGGTCTCGGAGGGGGTGCTGCCGGTGGCCGAGCTCGGCGGCAAGGTGGACCCGCTGGTGGACCAGTTCGCCCAGATGATCGCGGAGGACGTGACGGAGGCGGGCGGGAAGGAGGAGAAGCGGGCGAAGCTGGGCACGGCGCGGACGGGGCCGGGGCGGGAGGTCGTGCTGCGGCTGCCGGAGAAGCGGGGGAAGATGGTGTACCGGGTGTACCTGATCCGCGGCCGGGTGTACCTGCTGATGGCCGTCGGCCCGGACCTCGACGCCGACCACCCGAACGTGACGCGCCTGTTCCGGTCGTTTGAGCCGCTGGACGGCGCCGTCGCGCCGCCGCCGCCGCCGGGGGACGAGCCGTAGCGGGTGGTGTGTGAGTCGAGGTCTTTTCTTTACCCCGAAGGGGTTGGATTCCCCAGCCCGGGGTCGCCGCTGCGGCGCACCCGGGGGCGCCGCGCGGTGACAATTCACGGATGTATATCACACAACCACGGCCCACGCGCGGCGACGTAACCATCACCCGTCGCGCGTAACCCGGGTGCGCCGCAGCGGCGACCCCGGGCTGGGGAATCCAACCCCTTCGGGGTAAACCCCCACGCTCCCGTGGTGGTTCGTCGACCGGTCGGTGTCGGCCCGGCCGTTCGCCCGGGACCAACGCACCGCCCACGAACGCCCCGCCTCACCGCCCCGCGGTCACGCGGAGCGGCTGCTCCTCGCGGAGCGGGTTGCGCAGGTGCGCTGCCTTCACCTCGGCGCGGAACCGGGCGTCGCCGGCCTGCACCGCCTCCACCTCCACCGTGAACGTCACCGCCTGGCCCGGCCGCAGCTCGTCCAGCGCGGGGAACGTCACCTTCCCGTCGGCGCCCAGCCGCGCCTCGGTGCGGTCCGGCGCCGCGCCCTTCACTACCCGCAGCTCCGGCGGTGCGAACGCCTCCACCTCCAGCCGCCGCGCCGACACCGTGCCCTGGTTCCGCAGCCGGATCTGGAACGTGCCGCGCGCGCCCACCGCCACCGGCCCCGCCGGCGTCGCCAGCTCCAGCACCACCGCCGGCGTGCCGATGACCGCCAGCGTCCCCTCGGCCTTCGCCTGCAACGCGGCGCTGTCGCCGTCGGCCAGCGTCGCCACCGCCAGCGTCGCCGCGCCGGTCAGTCGGAGGGCGTCGGCGGTGAGCTTGAACGTGCGCTGCTCGCCCGGCGCCAGCGTGCCGACCTTCCACTCGACCGACCCGGTGTTGACCACGCCGTCGCCCGCGTCCTTCGCGCGGACCTCCGGCGGCAGCGTGGCGCGGACCGACACGTTCTTCGCCGCGATGTCGCCGGCGTTCGCCACGGCCACGTTCCAGGTGAACTCCTGGTTCAGGTAGACGAGCTTCGGGCCGGTCACCGCGGCGCGGAGCTCGGCGCGGCGCACGTCGAACACCACGCGCCCGGACTTCGCGCTCAGGTTGCCGTCGCCGGTGACGTTCGCCTGCACCGCGTAGCGGCCGGTGACGTTCGCGGTCAGCGGCAGGTCGAACGTCTTCGTCTCGCCCGGGGCGAGCGTGCCGGCGTTGAGCTCGACCGGGTTCTTGCCGGTGGCGTGCTTCAGCGACTCGTCGAAGCCGGCGAAGACGGTGACGTTCGCGGCCGCGGTCTGGCCGGAGTTCGTCACCGCGACGCGGACCGGCGTCGCCTCGCCGACCACGCCCGCCGCCGGCGGCTCGACCAGCACGCTCAGCCGGCCGGCGTCGATCTTCGTGGTCGCGTCGCGCCGCGCCTGGAGCGCGTCGGCGGTGACCGCCTCGGCGGCGACCGTCACGCTCCCGAGCTTCGCCGGGCGGACCTGCAGCGACACCGTCTGCGCCTTGCCGGCCTTCGCGCCGGGGATGTCGAACACGAGCGCCCCGCCGTCCTGCCGCGTCGGCGGCGGCTCGGAACGCTCCAGCGTCGCGCCGTCGGACAGCGTGACGCGGACGCGGGCCTCCTTGCTGTCCACGCCGCTGCTGTTGGCGAGCGTGACCGTGGCCGGGAACGCGGCCGTCGGGCCGGACACGGGCGGGGCGGTCACGTCGAGCCGCAGGTCGGGCGCGGCCCACTCGATGAGCGTCTCGCGCCGGCTGACGACGACGCCGGGTCCGCTGCCGCTCTCCGACAGCCTCAGCACCTCGACGGCGACGCGCGTCTTGCCGGTCTGCGGGTTCGTCTGGACGAGGCGCACGGTCGCCTTGCCGTCGGCGTCGGTGGCGGCCTCGGCCTCGCGGGCGGTGGTGCCGCTCTGCGTGCCGGTCGCCCCGGCACCGCCGCTCGACACCAGTACCGTACCCGTGTCGGCGGTGTCGATGAGCCGGTAGCGGACGCGGTAGCCGGTCGGGTTCGGGCCGTCCTGCTCGAACCGGGCGACGGTGGTGGTGAGGGCGTGCTCGGTGCCGGTGCGCACGGTGGCCGCCGGCGGGAACAGGAAGCGGCCCTCGCCCCAGACGATCTTGGCGACGACCCGCCCCTTCTCCCAGTTGAACACGCCGGGCGCGTAGGCGGTCAGCACCGTCTCGCCCGGGACCGGCGAGCTCACGACGCAGAACGTCTGCCCGGCGGTGATCTCGACGTCGTCCTTCGGGTCGTCGTTGCCGCGGGTGATGGTGCTGGCGGTGTACCCGGTGTGGCTGACGGCGTACTTGTTGTCGTGCTTGTACCCGCGGCCGGGGTAGAACCCGGACTCGTCCACCTCGACGATGCTCCCCGGCCCCTCGAGCATCCACTCGACGCGCCGCGACCGCCGCGGCTGGCCGTCCTTGTCGCGGACGGTGGCGACGACGACGACCTGCGCCCCGAGCGGGGCGGTGGCGTCGGCCGGCGTGAGCTCGATCTTGCAGGCGTGCGGGTCGAAGTCGCGGAAGTAGCCGAACCCGGGCTTGGCGTGCGACTCGACGGTCCGGCCGCCGGGGAAGTAGTACGGGAAGTACCCGGGGTTGTGCGAGTTGAGGCACCCGCCCGCGAGGGCGGCGAACAGCACGGCGATCGGGACGGCGCGCCGGGTGGTCATGGCGCGGGGCTATAGCTTCGCGCGGGCGGTCGTGCAACCCCGGAGGCTGGGCGACCTGGGGAATGACGAATGACGAATGACCCACCAATGCCGAAGGAAACCCGAAGCACGAAACCCGAATGACGAAACCCCGCCCCGGACGCCCTTCGGGTTTCGGATTTCCTTCGTCATTGGTGGGTCATTCGCCATTCGTCATTGGCGGCGCGGGGGCTAAAATGCCCGCTACGGAGGCACGCGCATGCTCAGCCGGAAGTACTTGTTCCCCGGGGTGATCGAGCTCAATCTCCAGGCCGCCCGGCCGCTCGGGGTGAACATCTACCTCATCGACGGCGGCTCCGAGTACGCGCTCATCGACATCGGCCAGGACGACACCCTCGACGAGGTCATCGACCTGCTGCGCGGCATGGACTTCCCGCTGTCGAAGTGCAAACTCATCATCGCCACCCACGCCGACGCCGACCACGTCCAGGCGCTCGCCCAGGCGCGGACCCGGATGAAGACGAAGGCCGCCGCGCACCCGAAGGCGGCCGCCGCGCTGGAGTCCGGCGACGCGGTGCAGACCTACGCCAGCATCCCGGCCCAGGGGTTCGACATCCCCATGCCGCCGTGCAAGATCGACGTGAAGCTCAACGAGGGCGACGAGATCAAGGTCGGCAAGGCGAAGTTGACCGTCTGGCACACGCCCGGCCACACGCCCGGGCAGCTCAGCTTCAAGATGGGGAACCTGCTGTTCAGCGGCGATAACATCTACAAGGACGCCTGCGTCGGCGTCATCGACGCGCACCACGGGTCGAGCATCCCCGAGTACATCAGGTCGCTCAACCGGATCCTGGCCGACGACGCCGAGTACCTGCTCCCGAGCCACGGCCCGGTCTTCCGCAAAGACCCGAAGATCCTCAAGACCGCGATCGACCGGCTGACCGGGTACCAGTACATGGCCGACTTCGGGACGTGCGCCCAGTCGTGGCCGCTCCAGGAGGAGTACGAGAAGGACATCCTCGCCGGGAAGCTGCCGCAGCTGTGAGCGTGCCGCGCCGTGGTACAATGGGCGCGAGCCACCCCGCACCCGGGCCGACCATGTCTCTGATCGGGATCGACCTCGGTACCACCTTCTGCGCCGTCGCCGCGCTCGACGACCGCGGCCGCCCCGCGTCCGTCCCCAACCGCGACGGCGACATCCTCACGCCGTCGGCGGTGTACCTCGGCCCGACCGGGGAGGCGATCGTCGGCCAGCCGGCGCTCGACCTGGCGCTCGAACACCCGGACCGGGTCGCCACGCTCGTGAAGCGGCGCATGGGCTACCCGGACCTCGGCCGCCCGGTCGCCGGCCGCGACTTCCGCCCGGAGACGCTCTCGGCCGTCATCCTCCGCAAGCTCGCCGACGACGCGGCGCTCCAGCTCGGCCCCGTCACCGGCTGCGTCATCACCGTCCCCGCGTACTTCGACGACACCCGCCGCAAGGCGACGATGGACGCCGGGCGCATCGCCGGGCTCGACGTGCTCGACATCGTGGACGAGCCCTCCGCCGCGGCGCTGGCGTACTCGCTCCAGGGCGGGGCGGACGGCCCGGCGCCGGGCACGGTGCTCGTCTACGACCTCGGCGGCGGCACGTTCGACGTGACGCTCGTGAGCCTCGGCAAGAAGCGGTTCCGCGTCCTCGCCATCGAGGGCGACGTGCGGCTCGGCGGCAAGGACTGGGACGACAAGCTGGTGGACTGGGCGGCCGACCGGTTCCAGCGCGAGACCGGCGGCACCGACCCGCGGCTCGACCCGCTCGCGCTCGTCGCGCTCCAGAGCGCCGCCGAGCGGGCCAAGCGGACGCTCAGCAAGGTCGAGGAGACGAGCCTGACCGTCTCGCACGCCGGCCGGCAGCACCGCGTCGCGCTGTCGCGGAAGGAGTTCGAGACGGTCACCAAGGACCTGCTCGTCCGCACGCGCCTCACGACGCAGGGCGTGCTGCGGCAGGCGGCGCTGACGTGGGACCGGGTGGACCGCGTGCTGCTCGTCGGCGGGAGTACGCACATGCCGGCGGTCGGGCGGATGCTCGCCGACCTGACCGGGAAGGAGCCGGACCGGAGCCTGGCGGTGAGCGAGGTGGTGGCCCGCGGGGCGGCGGCGCACGCCGGCATCGCCCGCCGCCGCGAGGAGGGCGTCCGCCGCGGCGACACGCCGGTCCACGAGTTCCTCGCCGACGTGATCGAGATCAGCGTGAACGCGCACAGCCTCGGGGTCGAGATCAAGACGCCCGACGGGGCGCGGCGGAACACCGTCCTGATCGCCAAGAACACGCAGCTCCCGGCGGCGGTGACGCGCGAGTTCTACACCGTCGCCGACGGCCAGACGAAGGTGCGGGTGCGCATCCTCCAGGGCGAGTCGCCGCAGGCGGCGGCGTGCATCCCTGTGGGCGAGTGCTGGGTGGACGGCCTCCCGGCCGACCTGCCGAAGGGCTCGCCGGTGGAGGTGCGGTGCGGGGTGGCGGCGAACGGGCGGATCGAGGTGACCGCCCGCGACCGCACCAGCGGCCGTACCGCGACGGCGACGATCCACCGCCCCGGCGGCCTGACCGAGGCCCAGCTCGCCGCCGAGGCGGCGTGGGTGCGCGGGCTGAAGATCCAGTGATGCCAAGTTCGGTTGACGCGCATCCGTGGGGCCGGTTTCCCACCGGCCGTTGTCCGGCCGGTAGGAAACCAGCCCCGCGAGTCCCGATCCACCTGATCCGGTATTAGTCCTACAGCCGTAGCTATGTGTCGGGCGGCTTGGCCTTCCGCCACTTGTAGTGCGAGGCCCGGGCGCGGTACTGGTGCGCCCGTCGCCACTCGGACCAGGCCAGCACCTTCTCGGCGTCCGGCATGACCGCCCACACCAAGTTGAGCAGCAGCCTCCGCACCTCCGGGACGCTTAGCCGGACCTGCCCGCCGCCCCCCTTTTCGGCCGCCCCGCCGGCGCCGCCCGCGCCCGGATGGCCGCCACCACCGCCAGGGCGAGCAGACTCAGGGTGACGTGCCGGTGCCACCCGGTCCAACCGCGTACCTCGTACTCGTCCAGCCCGCAGTCGCCCTTGGTGAGTTCAAAACATCCTTCCACCGCCCACCGGCAGCCGGCGACCCGGACCAGTTCCTCCCACCGCGTGTCAGCCGGCCCGCGGCAGAGGTAGTACGCCCGCTCGTCCGGCCGGTCCCGGTGCCGCCGGGCCAGCAGCCACAACTGCCAACCGCGCCCGTCGACCGGGCCAAACGCGACGACCGCCCAGTCGTATCACCGCGGCCCCTTCGACCCCGCCCCGGCGCTCGCCCGCCGCCACCCCCCGGCGGGGAGGCCGGCCGCGAGCGCGTCCACGCGGAGCCGCGTGACGTCGGCCCAGAGCCGCTGGTCGGCCGCACGGCCAGGACGTACGGCTGCTGGCCCTGCTCCAGGAACCGGCGGAACGCCCCGTCGCTCCCGTACACCGCGTCGCTCGCCACCCACCCGGCCGCCACCCCGGCCCGCCAGGCCCGGCGGAGCACCCCCTCGGCCAGCCGCGGCTTGGCGGCGAACCTGACGCCCTCCGGCACCCCGGCCGCGTCGCACCGGTCCCGGTCGTCCGTCCACTCCTTCGGCAGGTACAGCGCCCGGTCGACCTGGGGCGCGGCCCTTCGGGCTCGCGGACGCCAGGAACACCCCGACCTGGGCGTTCTCGACCCGGCCCGCCGTCCCGGTGTACTGCCGGGCCACCCCGCACGACTTGGACCCCTTCTTCAGGAACCCGGTCTCGTCGACGACCAGCACCACGCCCGGGTCGCCCAGGCGCTCGGCCACGTAGGCCACGAGGTCGTCGCGGACGGCGTCGGCGTCCCAGTCGGCCCGGGCGAGCAGGTGCGGGACGCCGTCGGGGGTCGGGGCGCCCAGGTGCTCGGCGAGTTGCCACCCGTTCTTCCGGTCGACGCCGGACAACAACCCGCGGATGGACCCGACGGCCCGGCCCCGGGGCTCGCTCCGGGCGAAGTGCCGGCCGATCCGCTCCCCGACCACCGCGACCTCGTCCGCCCACCCGGCCACCAGCCGGGCCGTCGGTCGTCCCGACATGGCACGCCCTCGCCCGAACTCCTGGCGAGGGCTGTTGCAGCAACTACGGCTGTAGGATTAGTGTCGTTTCGGCCGCGGTGTGGCGGCTCCAGTTTGGTAGCCTGCGCTCAACTGAGCGCGGGCTTGCCAGTAGTTTCGCACGGCCCAACACAAGACGCGTCGGGCGTCCTACCTTGGGTTTACCACGACCCCAGACAGGAAGTCCCCGATGCGTCCCCCGTATCGCCGCGTCACGCCCGCGGTCGTCCGCCGCCCGCCCGGCGCCCTCCCGTGGGCCGCCACCCGCACCGTCCCGGTCGACCACCTCGTCGGCGCCCTCCTCCTGGTCGCCACCGGGGCCACCTCCCGGTTCGATGTCGTCCGCCGCCGGTTCGCCCTCACCCACCACGCCGCCGGCCGGGCCGTCCGGGCCAACGCCGCGTCCCCCGGCGGCCGGGTGGGCGGCCCGGGACGCGTACCGGACCCGGTTCGGGGTCGAGACGCCGTACCGGCAGAAGAGCCCGGCCCGGGGGGTCACGACGAGCCCGGGCCCGGGGTACCGGCTCCTGCGGGAGGGGTTGGCCCACCCGATCCGCCGGGCGTGGGTGCTGCGGACCGAGCCGCTCGCCGGGCACCGGTACCCCGGTTGGGGATGGCAACTGCCGCTGGCCGCCCTCATCGAGTGGCTCGGTGACGCCCTCCGCGACGTCCCCCCCGAGG
>JAFKFQ010000609.1 GCA_017308215.1 bacterium
CCCACTCCGGCCGATCACCGCCACGAACTCGCCCGGGCCGGCGGAGAAGTCGAGCGCCGCGAGCACCACCTTCGGCCCGAACGCCCGGCGCACGCCGGCCGCCACGACGGACACGCCGCGGGTCATCGGCCGCCCCCCGCCGGGTCGTCCGGGACCGCCGCTGCGGACGGTGCCCGCGCGAACGTCGGGTGCCACGGAAGCCACCATCGCTCCAGCAGCCGGGCGGCCACATCCGCCAGCTTTCCGAGCAGCGCGTACAGTAGAATGCTCAGGACCACCACCTCCGTGCGTAGGAACTCCCGGGCGGTCATCGCCAGGTAACCGATCCCACTCGTCGCCGCGATCGTCTCGGCCACGATCAGCGTCAGCCACATCACCCCGAGGGCGTACCGCACCCCGACCAGGATCGACGGTAGCGCCCCGGGCAGCAGCACGCGGCGGAACAGCCCCCACCGGCCGAGCCCGTACAGCCGCCCCATCTCGACTAGCCCCGGGTCCACCGACCGGACCCCGTGGTGGGTGTTGAGGTAGACGGGGAACAGCACACCGAGCGCGACGAGGAACACCTTCGCCGCCTCGCCGACACCGAACCACAGGATGACGAGCGGGACCAGCGCGAGGTGCGGGACCGTGCGGAGCATCTGAACGGTCCCGTCAAACACCGCCTCGGCGGCCCGCGACACGCCGGTGAGGCCGCCGAGCGCCAGGCCGATCGAGCCGCCGATCAGGAACCCGGTCGCGGCGCGGCCGAAGCTCACCCCGAGGTGCCGCCACAGCTCACCCGACTCGGCCAGCTGCGCGCCGGCCCGAGCGACGGCGGCCGGCGTCGGGAGCACCCGCGCAGACAGGACGCCGAGGTCGCCTGCAAGCTGCCACGCGACCAGCAACAGCGCGGGCACGACCCACGGGACGGCGACACTCACTCCACACCCCCGACCGGGATGTCGGCGACGGCGGCTTGCACCTCGATCCGGTGCGGGAGCAACCCCAGGTCGGCGTAGCGGTCGGCGAGTGCCTGCTGGTCGCGCACGAGGTCCGGCGTGACCGGGCCGGTGTCGTAGCGGTTGCGGCGGGATTCCGCGAGCGCGACGGCGGCGGCGGCCAGTCCCGTCTGCTCGGCTAGCAGCCGGTTCACCTCGTCCGGGCGGGCCCTCGCCCAGTTCTTGACGCGAACCAGTTCGGCGACGAACGCCCGCACCACGTCCCGGTGGGCGTCGGCGAACGACCGGGCCGCGAAGTAGTACTCTCGGCCGCCGATGTATCCGGTCCCACTGAAGAGTCGCCGCACCCCGCCGCCGTGCTCGGCCGCCGCCAGATACGGATCCCACGCCGCCCACGCGTCGATCGCCCCGGCCTGCAACGCCGGGCGGCCGTCGGCCGGTGGGAGGTACACAGCGGTGATGTCGTTCGGGGTCAGTCCGTGTTTCTCCAGCACCCGCAGGATCAGCGTGTGGGCGCTCGTCCCCTTCGTGAACCCGACGCGCTTCCCTTTCAGGTCCGCCGCGGCCCGCAGCGGCGAGTCGTCCGGGACGAGGACGGCCGAGCTCTCCGGGCTCGGCGACGACGCGGCGACGTAGACGAACGGTACGCCGGCGGCCTGCGCGAACAGCGGGGGCGAGTCGCCGGCGTGCCCGAGGTCGATGCTGCCGGCGTTGAGCGCTTCGAGGAGCGGCGGCCCGGCCGAGAACTCAACCCACTCGACCCGCCATCCACGAGCGGCGAACGCCGTCTCCAGCTCCCCGGACGACTTCAGGATCGAGTACGTGCTCCATTTCTGGTAGCCGACCCGGACGACGCCGTCCGCCTTTGGCGCGCACCCCGGCACCGCAACCAAGCCGGCGATCAGTACGAGGAGCGCGGCGCCGGATACCACTCTGCATCTCATTGCGACCGCCTCCCGTTTGGGATTCCCGCGGACCGGGTCGCTCGCCCCCGACGCGGTGGGATGATCGGAGCTACGGCCCTACTCGACCAGCCTGGAACCCTTCTTCGTCATGTCGTAAGCCGCACGCCTCGCCGCGTGTCTGCCCACCACACTGTTGCCCCATTCCCACAGTAACATCGCCCAGATCCTTGGATTAAGTCATTTATGAGCGACAGCTTAAGGTCACTAATCAGCTCAATTGTGATGACACTTGACGAAGTGGGTTCTGAGCAGAAGTGTCGCCTGGTAAGCCTTCCTTGAAATCGTGAGCATGTTCATCAGCATAGTGCGGGTGGTAATTGGTCCGGGCTACCGCCACAGAAGGTGCCCGCCTCACGATCGAGCAAGGATTCCGCGTATGCCGATTCGCCCCTGTCGGAAGGCGTTCACACTGATTGAGCTGCTGGTGGTGATCGCCATCATCGCCATCCTCATCGGTCTGCTCCTCCCCGCGGTCCAGAAGGTCCGCGAGGCGGCCGCCCGCAGTAAGTGCCAGAACAACCTCAAGCAGATCGGCTTGGCCCTCCACGCCTACGGCGATGCCAACCGGTCCCTGCCCCCGGGGGCGGTCAACGGCGGTGCGAACAACGAGTCCTGGGGCTGGAGCGCCTTCATCATCCCGTACCTGGAACAGGGCGCCCTCCACCAGCAGTTGAATGTGGCCACGACCGCGCTGCACCTGCAGGGCGGGAACGCCACAATCCAGAACCTGTGCAAAACCAGCCTGCCCGGCTACCTCTGCCCGTCCGACGATGACCCCGCCCCGCTCCTCACCCGCAGCTTCACGGGGAACAGCTTCCCGGCGGGGTATCAGGTGGCCAAGGCCAACTACCTGGCGGTCGCGGGCGGCGGGGACCACGGGCGGGTCAACAACACCGGCGTGCTGTTCCTGGCGAGTAACCTCAGCCTGACCACCATCCCCGACGGCACGAGCAACACCCTCCTGGTGGGCGAGCGGACCACCCGCTGCGGGGCGGGCACCTGGGTAGGGAACCGCAACCCGGCGGGGAACGGGGTCGTCGGTACCAACTACACGCTGGGCCGGGTGAGCGTGCCGCTCAACTCCCCGCTCATCGGCAACGGGGGCTGTGACGAGGGTTTCGGCAGCCGCCATACTGGGGGGGCCAACTTCTTGGCTGGCGACGGGTCAGTCCGCTTCCTCCGCGACTCCATCGGGTTCAACAACGGCAACTGTTGGGCGGGCGCGGACCCCACCGTGGCCTGCACCGAGACGGACTACCCGGGTGTGGGGGTTTATCAGCGACTGGGCACCCGCAACGACGGACAGCCGGTCAGCAACGACTAACCCCGCGACCGACCGGGTGCGTGCACCCCCGGTCCACATTCAATCCGGGCAAAGGAGTCGGTCATGGCGAACCCGCGGCGTGTGGCCCTGGCAGCGGCGGTCGGCTTCCTGGTCGTCGGGTGCGGCCGGGATGTCGGGGAGGTGAGCGGGAAGGTCACGCTCGGCGGGAAGCCGCTCCCGGGAGCCTGGGTGACATTCCAGCCGGAGAACGGAGCCCGCCCGTCGGTGGCCCGCACCGACGACTCGGGCCGGTACGAACTGGTGCGGACGGAAAAGGTGAAGGGGGCCGCGGTCGGGAAGCACAAGGTCAGCATTACCACCAGCGGGGAGTCGGACGACGAGGGGAAGAAGTCCCAAGTCGTTGCCGAGAAAGTGCCGGCCAGGTACAACGTGAAGTCCGAACTGGTCCGGGAGGTCAAGGCCGGGCGGAACAAGATCGACTTCGACCTTGACGCCAAGGGGGAAGTCATCGATCCGAGCAAGGCGCCCCCGCCGCCCCGCGCTGTGGTCTGCGGTGGCGAGGTCGAAGACGATAAGACGCCACCTCCCGCGGACGAGGGAGCGCCCGATCCAGCTCCTCGCTCGGGTGAATAGCCTCCGGGTGCTGCGGCGCTCCACCCGCATGAAGCGCGCGGGTAGAGCACTGTGGCGTGTTGGCCTCCGCGGCCCGTCAGATTCCATCCCCTCCCGTGAACCCCAGGTCGATCAACTCGGCCGACCCGACCGGCTGCCCGGCGGCGACCGCGGCGAGGGTCGCGCCGTCCATGTGCTGGGCGGTGAGGTTGCGGACCTCCAGTAGCACCCGGCGGAACCGGCAGGTCGCCGCCTGACTGCACGGCTGGGGGTCTGTCACCGACACGCACCCGATCGGCGCCAGCACGCCGTCGAAGTAGCGGACCACCTGGCCGAGGGTGATCGTCTCCGGCGGCCGGGCGAGGATGTACCCGCCGGCGCGGCCTGGGCTGCTCGCCACCCAGCCCTGCGCCTTCAGGTCGAGCATGATGTGTTCGAGGAACCGCTTGGGCACGTCGTTGGCCCGGGCCAGCGTCGTCATCGAGACCGGCCCCTGTCCCCACCGGTCCACGAGCGCGAACAGCACCCGCAGGGCGTAGTCGGCCTTCCGAGATACTCTCACAACGACCCCTCGACGGCTCGGTCGGCAGAAGAATGACGACAAGATTAGTCGATATTTAAACTGCTGGCAATGCTGTTGTTTGGCAACCTGTAGCCGTTCGGTAAGCCGACGTGACGCAGTAGCAAACGGGAGCAAACGTGACAAAGTATATCATGACGATCGGCATAGTCGTGAATTGCCATTGACCGGTATCCCGTCCGAGGCATAATGCCCCTGTTGTGTGGTGGTCACGTGCGGAGTCAACGTAAACCGCCCCGCAACAATTCCGGATCGCTACCGGGTGCTGGCCGTGCCGAGGGGAGAGACGGCACAACCACACGACCCGGATCGTGCAGTCCATCTCCACCCGTCCGAGTGACATACCAGTGGAGAGAGGCTGGCGACCACCCGGACGGACTTTCCACCAAACGACTCCTGACCGGAGCGCGAGATGGGGACCAACCGGCTCCGCCCGACCTCGACCGATCCCACACCGCCCCCGGCGTTTGTGCCCTGCCCGGCGGTGGTGGCGCTGCCGCCGCGGGAACACGCGGTCGTACTGGAGGTGTACCGCCTCGCGGCCGAGTTCGCCCGCGAGCAACTCCGCCCGCGGCGGTCGCGGATGTGTTCCTTCCCGGTGAATTGAGGCGCCCCCAACCCTTTTCGGTGTGCCCATGCCCGCGGCCCGCCAGACCCTTCCGCCGCCCCCGGAAAGCCGTGGTCGGTCGCTCCGCCTGTCCGCCCCGCGGCGGTTGGTCTGTGACCTCCTCCACGTCGCCCGGACGGTCCCGACGGTGCCGGTCCAGCGGGTGATGGACGTAAGCCGGGTGGCGGCGGCCCGCGAGCGGGCGGGGCGGTCGGTCGGGTGGTGTGCGCTGTTCGTGAAGGCGTTCGCGCTGGCCGCCCGGGACACCCCCGCGCTCCGCCGGGCCTACCTGACGTACCCGCGGCCGCGACTCTACGAGCACCCGTTCAGCACGGCGTCGGTGGCCGTGGAACGGGAGTTCGAGGGGGAGCCGGGCGTGTTCTTCGCCCACCTCCCCGCCCCGGACGCGGCGCCGCTACCGGCACTCGACGCCGCCCTGCGGTGGCACAAGACGGCACCGGTCCGCGAGGCGTTCGGGTTCGGCCTCGGGTTCGCCCGCCTCCCGCGGCCGGTCCGGCGGCTGGCGTGGTGGTATCTGGCGAACGTCCGCGGGAACCGGAAGGCGCAGTTCCTGGGCACGTTCGGGGTGAGTGTGTACAGTGCCCTCGGGGCGGAGTCGCTCCACCCGCTGTCCCCGCTGACGACCACGCTCAACTACGGTGTGGTCGGGCCAGACGGGCGGGTGCCGGTCCGCCTCGTCTACGACCACCGGGTCATGGACGGCGCGACCGTCGCCCGGGCGCTGGCGGCGATCGAGGAGGCACTGAACACCGCCATCGCTGTTGAGTTGGCCGACCTCGTGCCCGCCGCCGGTGTCGAACCGCCACACTTGAAGTTCCTCGGCCGCTCGGCTTGAGCCCCGGCCGTCACTCCCGGGTAACTCTCCATGTCGCAGCCCCGCCCGCTCAGTCGCCGCGAGGTGATTCAGACGGCCGCCGCCTTCGGGGTCGGCGGCACCCTTACCGCCGGCGTTGCGCTCGCCGACGGCCCGGCCGGCCCCGGGTCGGCGCTCGTTACCGGCACCCCGAAGCCGCTCAAGTACGAGGAACTCCCCGGTCTGCTCACCCGGGCACAGGTGGCCCCGCACTACAACGCCCACTACGGCGGGGCGCTCAAACGCTACCTCGCCATCGAGCAGCAGTTGGAACGGCTATTCGCCGGCCGCGACCCGGCCGTCGGCGACGCGCACGTCTTTGCCGTCCGCGACCGGGTGAACAAGATGAACAGCGTGCTCCTGCACGAGTTGTACTTCGACGGCCTCGCTCCGGCGCCGCCCGCGCCGGCCGGGCCGGTGGTGGAGGCGCTGGCCCGCCGGTTCGGGTCGGTGGACCGGTGGGCCGAGGACTTCCGCACTTGTTGTTTGGCGGCGAACGGGTGGGGCATCCTGGCCCGCGACGCGGTGAACGGGAAGCTGTATAACGTGGCGTCCGATCTGCACGAGGTCGGGGTGATCTGGTACGGCCAGCCGCTCGTGGTGTGCGACGTGTACGAGCACGCCTTCTACGTCGATTACCAGAACCGAAAGGCCGACTACGTAGCGGCGTTCGTCCGGTTCATCGACTGGGCCGAGGTCGGCCGCCGTTACCAACTCCTGGCCCGCTGATGGCCGTACTGACCCCCGCCGGTCGCGCCGCTCTCGCCGACCGGGCCGAGGCCGCCGACCGCGGCCCAGACTGGCCGGGCGAGTCGTGGGCGGTTCTCCAACGGGCCGGGGTGCTCCGCGGCGCCGTGCCGGCCGAGTTCGGCGGGACCGGGCTCGTGCCGACCGACACACTTCAGCTCGGCGAAGCGCTGGCCGGGGCGTGCCTGACAACCGCCTTCGCCCTCAGCCAGCGCGACGCCGCCGTCCGCCGGCTCATTGCCGGGCCGCCGCACCTCCGGGGTGCGTACCTGCCGCGGCTCGCGGCCGGGGAAGCGTTCCTCACCGTCGGGCTGTCGCAGCTCACCACGTCGCGGCAGCACGGCGGACCGGCGCTGCGGGCCACGCCGCACGCGGGCGGCTACCGGCTCGACGGCGATGTCCCGTGGGTCACGGGCGCCGACCACGCCGCCGCGGTCGTCACCGGGGCGACGCTGCCCGACGGCACGCAGCTGCTCGCAGTCGTCCCGACCGATCGGCCCGGGCTGACGGTCGGCCCGCCGCTCGACCTCGCCGCGCTGCGCGGGTCGCGCACCGCCGGGGTGCGCTGTGACGGGGTGGAAGTCGGCCCGGCTGATGTGCTGGCGGGGCCGGCGGAACACGTCCTGGGGCGGACCGGCGGGGGCGGGCTGGAAACGTCGGCGCTGGCGCTCGGGCTGGCCGGTGCGGCGATCGACTACCTCCGCGCCGAGGCCGGGCGGCGCGACGACCTGGCGCCCGTGGCGGAGAAGTTCGAGGCGGCGCGGGTCGGCGTGCGCGGGCGGCTGCACGCGCTGGCCGGGCTGACAGCTGCGGGCGACGCCGTACTCGCCGCCCGGGCCGAGTGTACCCGCCTCGCCCTCCGCGCCACGCAGGCCGCGCTGGTGGCGGCGAAGGGGGCCGGGTTCGTGCCGCCGCATCCGGTCCAGCGGTGGGCGCGGCAGGCGCTGTTCTTCCTCGTCTGGTCGTGCCCGCGCCCGGTCTCTGCTGACCTGCTCGCCGACCTTACTCCGGTGTGACCCGTGACGCGACCCCCCGACCGCCGCGCCTTCCTCGCCGCCTCCGCCGCGCTCGCCGGCGCGTGGGCCGCCCCCGCGCAGGACGCCGTCCCGACCGGCCTCGTCACCGGACAATCGGACGGCGCCGCGGCCGGGAATGCGGTGCTTGCCGCCGGTGGGAACGCCGTCGACGCGGCAGTCGCGGCGGCGCTCGTGGCCGGGGTGGCGGCGCTGCCCTTGACCGGCATCGGCGGATACGGCGGGCACCTCGTGCTGGCCCGCCCGGACGGCACCACCGCCGCCATCGACTTCAACACCACCGCCCCCGCCGCCGCGACGGCGGAGATGTTCCGCGCCGACGCCACGGGCCGCGTCGAGGGGAACGCGCACCTGCACGGGTGGCTGTCGGCCGGCGTCCCCGGGGTGCTCGCCGGGCTGCAGCTCGCGCTCGACCGGTTCGGCACGAAGCGGTTCCCCGAACTCGTCGCCCCGGCGGCACGGCGGGCGCGCGACGGGTTCCCGGTCACCCGCGGGGCCGCCGCCGCGATCCGCGCCGCGGTGCCGCAGTTCGCCCGCGACCCCGGCTCGGCGAAGTTGTATCTGAAGAACGGCCGGCCGCTCGCCGAGGGCGACACGTTCCGCAACCCGGACCTCGCCGCACTCCTCGACGGCCTCGCGGCGAACGGGCGCGTCGATGACTTCTACACCGGCCGCCCCGCCGCCGCGATCGCCGCCGCGTTCCGCGCGAACGGCGGGCTGGTGACCGCGGCCGATCTGGCGGCGTACCGGGCGGTCGAGGTGGCGCCGGCGTCGGTCGAGTGGCGCGGGAAGACGGTCCACACCCCGCCGCCGACCGCGGGTGGGCTGACGGTGCTACAGGCGCTCGCGGCCTTGAAGGCGCTCGGGTGGGACCGGCTCGACGCGGCCGACCCGGC
>JAFKFQ010000610.1:0-8536 GCA_017308215.1 bacterium
GTAGCCATTTGTGAAAACCGGGCTACGCGCTTCCCGCCCTCCGGGCTCAAACCCAAAACACCCGATCCCCACAGGACTCGACTCGCCCGGTTCTATTTCCGCCCGTCGAGGACGGCGAACGATCCGAAGAACCGCTCGGCCTCTTCGTCACCCGGCTCCAGCTCCGGCCCTTGTGCCGCGAGGAGATACACCCGCCCGTTCGCCCGGTCTCGATACACCCGCACAATCAGCGCGTCGGCCACCCGCGGCATCTCGACCCGCCACTGCCGGTGCGGGATCTGGGCGACCGGCCCGCCCGTCTCGTCCGGGGTCGGTCGCCCGCCGACGGTCTTCTGGAGGGACTGCTCGACCTCGTTGAACCACGCGTCGTCCCCGGCGTCCGGGGTGTGGTCCGCGCCGGTGCCGACGACGTAGAAGTGTGTCCGGCCGAGCCCCTTGGCCGCCGCCTTGTAGCAGCCCAGCGTCAACGCCGGCACCGGCCACGACGGCCCGTCTACCTTCATCGCCTTCCCCGGCAGCCGCACCTCGTATTCCCTGCCGGGCGGTCGGAACTCGTGCCAGCCGTCGGCCGCCAGCCATTGCTGTGCCCCCTCGGCCGCCTCTTTCTTCAGGAAGTACAGGCTCAGCCCGGCGAAATACGCCAACCCGACCAGGGTCAGCACGCCCTTGATCCGGGTAACCGGTGTCCAGTCCACGGTGTACGCCACCGCCAGGCACAGCACGGCCGCCGCGACCGCCAGCGATACCGGGGTGGCGAGGGTGAGGTGCGGCGGGTTGCCGACCAGGACCGGGCCGATGAGCCAGAGCATCGGGATGGTGAGCGGGAGCAGCGCGAGCCCGACGATGACCGAGAACGGCACCCCGCCGGCGTCGTCCGGCGGGTGGTCGTGGATCTCCTCGGGGCGGGCCGGTGGGCGCTTGCGGCGCGGCCGCGGCGGGGCGACCGGCTCGGCCCGCGCCGGCCACGGCGGGGGAGGGGGGGGCGGCGGGGGCGCGGCGAAGGCGGCTTCCTCGGGCACCGGGTCGGCCATGAACGGGTCGCCGCACCGCGGGCAGACGACGAGGAGCCCGACCGCCTCCGGCCCGACCCGCGCCAGCCCGCTACACCCGGTACACCGGACCACGACCGCCATGCGCCCGCCCCCTGAGTTCACCCCATCTTAGCACCGGCCGACGGGGGGCGGGAATGACGAATGCCGAGAGGCGCCACCGCAGCAGCCCGAACCGGCGCCGCGTGTCCGCCGTTGTCACCGCCCGCCACAGCGCCTTGCGGCTGCCGACCAGTACCACCAACTTCCGCCCGCGCGTGATCGCGGTGTAAATCAGGTTCCGCTGGAGCATCACGTAGTGCTGGTAGCTCACCGGCACCACCACCGCCGGGTACTCCGACCCCTGCGAGTTGTGGCACACGAACCCGTTAACCACGAACGAGTGGTGGTCGTCCACCTCCAGGTCATACATCTCGGTCTCGTCCGCCCGCCGCTCCACGGCCACGATCGGGTCGAAGAAGTAGTTCTCCCGACGGGTGGTCTGAAGAACCTCCGGGATCGCGATCCCGCGGGCAGTGAGGAGGTCGCCGGCCCGAGCCAGGTGCGTGTAATTCGTCTGGTGAGTCCCTCTCGCCCCGGCCAGAACGCCCGAGCCGACCCGCGAGCCGTGGGCAAACAGTCCCGCTTCGGTGACTCCCCGGCGGCGCGGGATGAGGTCGGACACCTCACGCAGCAGGGGCGCCCCGAACGGGATCACGTCCCGGTTCGTCTTACCGGCCGCCCGCCCGCAGCGGGCGAGCAGCCCGGCAAGCCGTTCCCGCTTGCGTCCGACGGTGAACCCGACGCGCTCGGCGAACGCGGGGAGCGCCGTCCCGCTCACGGTCACTTTGTGGTGCCGGTCGTTCTGACTCGCGCGGGTCGAGACGATCCCAAGCGAAAGCAGCAGATCCTGCACCTCCCGGGCGAGCTGCGGGGACGAGGTCGTGAACCGGACGTTGATCCTTCCGGCCGACCCGTCGGTGTCGAACAACCCGCGGAGGAACGCCCCGCGAACCTGCGGGTCGGCACCGAACACGATCCGCGGCACCACCTTGTCGGGTCCGAGGTCGTGCCCGAGCCCGAGTTGTTCCAGCCACCGCCTGAACGGGACTGAACAAAAGTACGCGCGGGTGTGATTCCCGGTCGGACGGACGGTGACCGCCAGCCCCATCCCGGCGAACAGCGTCCGGAACGGCTCGACCACCTCGGCATCCTGGCTGGTCACGTCGACCAGCCCGTCCCGCCGGTCGCGGCAGCAGCCGTCGCCGACGATCACACCCAGTCCCCAGGCGAGCTCCTCGGTTAACACGGTCGGGGCAGTGATTCGCTTCTGGGGGTGGCGCGTCGTGTCGTATACGACCGGTGGGAGTTGGACCGGACAGCCGGTGACGACGGAGCGGTCGAGGCACGCGAACACCCCGGGTTCGAGCTCGTCCGCCCGGCGGAAGTGGGGCAGTTGGCCCGCCGTTGCGACCAGCAGGGGGTGCTCGGCCGACACGTCGATCTCGTAGCCGTTTCGGGTCCGCACCCGGACGATCGGCTTCGCTCCCGTCTCGACCCGGTCGAGTACCCGGCGGGTTCCGCCACGCCCGGTCTGGATCGAGTCGCCGACGGTGACCTCGCGCACCGAGACCAGCCCCCGCCCGGCGACCGCAGCCCGACCGTACCCGGCGACGCACTTGTGAATCGTAACGGCATACGCGAGTTGGAGCTCGTCGAGGTCCGCGAAGTCGTACTCGACCGGGCGGCCGTCGAAGTCCACCGTCACGACCTGCTCGACGGCGTCGATCGCGGTCACGCGGCCGATGTCGCCGTTGAACACCTCCCGCTGGTAGTTGTTCCGCACCTGCAACACCTTGTCGCCGGCGCGGAACGCGGTGTCGAACTTCCTCGTCTCGACCGTCCCGGGGCGCGGCGGGTTCAGCGCCTCCTGCAACACCTTGTTCAGGTTGGTCACGCCGAGTTCGGTCTTCACCTGGGGGGTGAGCACCTGCACGTCGCGGAGCGGGTCGAGGCCGAACGCCGCCGGGATGCGCGCCGTCACCATCTGCCGCAGCTTGTCGATCACCGCCTCGGGCGTGTCCGCCTCGACGAAGTAGAAGTCGCCCTTGCCGGCCGGCGCGGACTCGGGCTGGTCGCCGTGGTTGACCGCGTGCGCCGCCCGCACGATCCAGCTCGCCCCGGCCTGGCGGTGAACCTCCGTGAGGCGCGCGACCGGGACGACGCCGGACGCGATCAGGTCGGCGAGCACCGCCCCGGCGCCGACGGACGGGAGTTGGTCCACGTCGCCGACGAGCACCACGGCGGCGAACGGTGGTACGGCGCGGAGGAGCTGATTCATCAGCACCACGTCCACCATCGAGGTCTCGTCCACGACGAGCACGTCCACGTCGAGCGGGTTCTCCTTGCCGCGGCGGAACGTGCCGATGCCGGGGTCGAACTCGAGGAGGCGGTGGATCGTCTTCGCCTCGCGGCCGGTCGATTCGGCGAGCCGCTTCGCGGCGCGGCCGGTCGGTGCCGCCAGCAGCACGCGCAGCGCCTTCGCCGACACGATTTCGAGGATGGCGCGGACGATCGTCGTCTTCCCCGTCCCCGGCCCGCCGGTGACGACCATGAGCTTGTGCGTGACGGCCTCGGTGATCGCGCGGCGCTGGCTGTCGGCGAACGTGATGCCCATCTTCTTCTCGGCCCACGCCAGCGCCGCGCCGTGGTCGGCGGTCTGGAGCGGGTGCGAGCCCTTCGCCAGCGCGCCGAGCTGCCGCGCGACGCCGAGCTCCGCGAGGAACAGCGGCTTGAGGTAGAGGAGCTGGGCGTCGGCGGGGATCACGTCATCGACCGGCTCGCGGTGGACGCCGGAATCCTTCGTCACCAGCGCCAGGCTGTCGCGGACGATCTCGTCGGTGATGCGCAGCTGCTCGACCGCGTCGCGGATGCCCTCGGGCGCGATGTTCGTGAGCGCCTCGGCCGCCTGCGTCGCCAGCTCCTCCGGGAGGCCGACGTGGCCGTCCGACTGCGCCTCGTGCAGGACGTGGCGCACCGCCGCCTGTGCCCGGAACGGCGAGTCGCGCGGCAGGCCGAGCTTCAGCGCCAGCTCGTCGGCGGTCTGGAAGCCGACGCCCCAGATGTCGGTGCTGAGGCGGTACGGGTTCGAGCGCACCAGTTCGATGGCGTTCTCGCCGTACTGCCGGTAGATGCGCACGGCGCGGGCGGTGCCGATCCCGTAGCTGTGGAGGAACACCATGATCGACCGCACCGCCTGCTGCTCGCGCCAGCTGTCGCGGATCTTCTCGACCAGCTTCGGGCCGATCCCCTTCACCTGCGTGAGGAACGTCGGCGACTGGTCGATGACTTCGAGCGTCTTCTCGCCGAACACGTCCACGATGCGCCGGGCGTAGCCGGGGCCGACGCCGCGGACGAGGCCGGACCCGAGGTACTTGGCGATCCCCTCGGCGGTGTGCGGCGGGGTGGTCTTGACGTGGTCGGCCTTGAACTGGAGCCCGTGCTGCCGGTCGGTCACCCACTTCCCCGCGGCCTCGACGTACTCGCCGGCGACCGGGTGTTGGAGGGTGCCGACGACGGTGACGAGCTCGCGCTGCCCGCGGGCGCGGACCCGGAGGACGCAGTACCCGTTGTCGATGTTGTGGAACGTGATCCGCTCGATCACGCCGCTGAGCTGGTCGGTCATGCCGCCCGTCTTCGTAGGGGTCCGCCTGTCGCTCGGTGTCGGGGCGGGCGAACGGCCGGCGTGAGCCGGCTGGTTGTTGGTCCGGGCACCTCCACCAACCACCAGCCGGCTCACGCCGGTCGTTCGCCGGGGCTGATATTGAGTGGTAGACGCACCACTACGAAGCCCCGAGCCCACACCCACCGACGATACCCGCTCCCTGGGAATTGTCCAACCGGGTAGCGGGTCTTACCCCTATACGAGTCCAGAGCCCGGCTGCTTCTCGGGCCAATGATCGGGCGACCGAGGTGTGATGGCGGCGAGCCTGCTGCTACTGGCCGTGATGACACCCACCGGTCCCACCCCGGGGCACGGGCAAGACGCCCCGACCCTGTTCCCGGCCCGGGACTTCATCGAATACTGGTCGGCCGCACGGGTCTTCGCGGCCGGCGGCGACCCGTACGACGGCTCACAGCTCCTCCCCCACCAGCGGGTCGCGACCGGCGACCCGGATTTGACCCGGGCGGTCATGCTCTGGACCCCCCCGTGGACCCTCCCCCTCTACTTGCCCTTGGGGCTCCTCGGGCCGCGGCCGGCCCACCTCCTCTGGCTCGCGGTCCAATTGGGCGCGGTGCTCGTCGCAACCCGGCTGTTGTGGCGCGTCTACCGGGGGCGAGCCGGTCCCGAATCCGTGTCGTGGACCGGGAACGAGTACACGGTCGGGCTGACGTTCGCCCCGACGATCTGGATGCTGGCTTACGGCCAGAACACGGGGCTGATCCTGCTCGGGATTGCCGGGTTCGTGTACCTGCGGACCCGGGGCTACCCCGTGGCGGCCGGGGCGGTGGTCGCCCTGACGGCGATCAAGCCCCACCTGCTCGCCCTGTTCGGGCTGGCGCTGGTGCTGGACGCAACCACCCGCTCCGGGCGGCGGGTTCTGGCCGGCGGGGTCGGCACGCTGGCGGTCGTGTCGGCACTCGCGTGGGCGGTGGGGCCGGGGGTGTTCCCGCAGTTCGTGGCCGGCATGACGCGTCCGTCGTCCCTCGCCTCCCCGTCGGTGACCGACTGGCCCCTCCCCCTCCTCAGCTACCAGCTCCGGGTGGCAGTCGACCCGACCGCGTTCGGCCTCCAGTTCCTCCCGGTCGGCATCGGGGCCGGCGTCTTGATTGGGTATTGGTGGGTCCGCCGGGGGCGGTGGGACTGGCCGGTTGAGGCTCCCCGGCTGGTGCTTGCGTCCGTCCTTGTGGCCCCCTACGGGGGGTGGTTGTTCGACCTGACCGTGTTGCTCGTCCCGGTCTCTCAGGCTCTGGCCGTGGCCGCCGCCACCCGCTCCCGGTGGTACCGGCGGGCGGTCTTCTCCGGCCTTCTTGCCTTGTCCCTCTTGTGCGTGACGGTCGATGATCTGGCCGACGGGATCTGGTTCGCCCCCGCGGTTCTCGGGTGGTATTGCCTTGTCATCGGCCTCCGTCGGCCCGCCCCCGCCGACCGGTAGCCGTCGCCGGCCACCTCGCCCACGACAACGCCCAGCCGGCTCACGCCGGTCGTTCGCCCGGGACCACTCACGTCCCCGGTCGTCCGTCAGGCGAACACCTCTGCGATCGGTCGCCCGCGGGCGATCGGCAGCGGGCGGTTCAGCTTGTCGCGGATTTCCGCCTCGGGGTCGAGCCCGAGCGCCGCGAACATCGTCGCCGCCAGGTCTTCGGGCCGCGCCTGGCCGAGCGTCGGGTACGCGCCGAGGCGGTCGCTGGCGCCGTGCACGAACCCGCGCTTCGCCCCGCCGCCGGCGATCACCGCGCTGTAGCACTGCGGCCAGTGGTCGCGCCCGCCGTTCGAGCTGATCCGCGGCGTCCGCCCGAACTCGCCCACCCACACCACCATCACGTCGTCCAACATCCCGCGTTCTTCGAGGTCGGTCAGCAGCGCCGGCAGCGTCTGGTCGGCGATCGGCAGCAGCTCGTTGAGTCGGCCGACGGTGTCCTCGCCGCGGAACCCGTGGTAGTCCCACCCCTGGCCGAACCCGCCGATCGAGCGGGCGTAGTACACGTTCACGAACTTCGCCCCCGCCTCGACCGCCCGCCGCGCCAGCAGGCAGCTCTGCCCGTAGGTGGTGCGGCCGTAGCGGTCGCGGACCGCCTGCGGCTCCTTCGACAGGTCGAACGCCTGCTTGAACCGCGGCGACGTGAGCATCGCCACCGCCTTCTGGTACGTCTCGTCCAGCCCGCGGGCGACGAGCGACGTTTCGAGCAGGTCGGACTGCTCGTCGATGAGCCGCAGGATGTCGCGGCGGCTTTCGAGCCGCTCGACCGGGAGCGTCTCCGGCAGCGTGAGCTCGGGCAGGCGGAAGTCGGGGCGGTTCGGGTCCTGGTTGACGAACAGCGGGTTGTGCGCCTTGCCGAGGAAGCTGGCGTGCTGGCCGGGCGTGATCGACCCGTCGGCGATGACGTGCGGGAACGACACGAACGTGGACACGCCGCGCGGCGCCGGGGCGAGGCGGTCCACGATGCTGCCGTAGGCCGGGAACAGTTCGAGGGTGTCGCGGAGGCGCTGGTCGTCGGTCGGCGGGGCGACGCCGGTGAGCGAGTAGTAGCCGGCCGAGTTGTGGTTCTTCATCGAGTGCTGGAGGCAGCGCACGACGGTGATCTTGTCGGCGAGCGCCGCCATCCGGGGCATCCGCTCGCCGAAGATGACGCCGGGGATGCGCGTCTGCGTGGCGCCGAACCAGCCGCGGACGTTGTCGGGGGCGGTGGGCTTCGGGTCGAACGTCTCGTGCTGCCCCGGCCCGCCCCACTGGTGGAGGAAGATGACCGCCTTCGCCGTGGCGCGGTGGGTCGCCGCCGGCGACTCGGCGGCGGCGAGCAGTTGCGGGTAGCCGAGGCCGAACAGTCCGGCCCCGCCGACCCGGAGGACGGCGCGGCGGTCGAGCGGTGGGGTCATCGCGGGCCTCCGGCGGCGGGGGTGGCTGTGGTCGAGTATACCGCGGGACGGCGGTGGGTGCAGTAGTGGGGTCGTCCCACGCGCTGCGCCCGTCGTCGCCCCGGGCGGCGTCCGCGGTGCCAGGGGGGCGTCACTTCTTCCGCTCCGGCGGCGCCATCCGCGGGCCGTCGCCGAGCTCCCAGCCCGGCGGCACGTCGAGGCTGAAGAGCTTCTCGTCGAACGCCGCGTCCCACTCGAAGCGGTCGTCGGTGACCGTGTAGTCGCCCTCCTTCTCGCCCGGGATCGCGCCGCTCAGGTCGATCTTCCCCTTCGTCTCGACCTTCACCGGCCAGCCGGCCCGCGGGTCGATCCACAGGCGGTAGTCGCGCGGGTCGTCCTTGCGGTCGAGCTTGAGGTGGTAGCGGTCGGCCGTCACGCCGCCGACGGCGTCGGTGCCCTCCTTCCGGCCGCGCGCGTTGACGAACGTGTTGAAGTGATCGAGCGGCGGCTCGTACTTCTGGGTGCCCTTCATCCGAAAGGCGTACTTCCAGTCCGGGTGGAGGAATAACGCCTGGCTCGTTGCGTAATCGACGACGCGAACCTGATTCTCCTGCTCGACCCGCGCCTTCGTCCCCTGGTAGTACGTCGTCGAGACTTGCGGCTCGAACTCCTTGTGGTGGACGACCATCGTGCTCACGAACTTCACCGACTTCGCGTTCTTCGCCTTCGCCACCGCGGCGTCGAGCGCGGACACGGGCGAGCCGGTGCCGAGCACCACGGCGATCGTGACGGCGGTGGCGAGGGCGGCGGTGGCCCCGAGGGCGCGGACGAGTCTCATGCGGCGTCTCCTGTGGGTGAACGAGGCGTCGAGCGCGGCGACGGTCGCGGCGGTCAGTTCCGGCGGCGGGCCGGGGGGTGTGGGGGCGGTGCG
>JAFKFQ010000610.1:8580-11635 GCA_017308215.1 bacterium
GTCGAGCGGGTCGGTCATGGCGGTTCCCCCGCGGGGTCGAAGGCGCGGAGCTTCTCCCGCAGCGTGGCGCGGGCGCGGTGCAGCAGCACCCCGGCGTGGTTGGCGGTGACGCCGAGTTCGGCGGCGGCCTCGGTGTTCGACAGCCCTTCCAGCGCGACGAGGCAGAACACCTGCGCCGGGAGCGGGTCGAGCTCCGCCAGCGCGCCGCGGAGGCGAGCCGCCAGCTCGCCGGCCGCGGCGTCGCCGGGCGGGTCGGCGGGGCGCGGGTCCGGCGGGTCGGCGAGCTCGACGGCCCGCGCCGCGGCCCGGTGGCGGGCGCGGAGCAGGTCGAGGGCGCGGGCGGTGGCGAGGCGCTTCAGCGCGCCGCCCCAGTGCCGTACCGGCCCCGCCGCCGCGAGCCCGACGGCGCCCAGAAACGCCTTCTGGAAGCAGTCGGCCGCGTCGGCGTCGTTGCCGACGAGGCGGTACGCGGTCCGCCACACGAGCGGGCCGTACTCGCGGACGACGGCGGGCCAGTCGGTCATCGGGGGGCCGTGCGGCGGGGGCGGTCTGCCCGTCAGTCGCCGCGGGGGACGTGGGGATTACAGAAAAGCCCGGTGGGGCCGGCGCCCCGCCGGCCCGGACCAGGACCGGCGGGGCGCCGGCCCCACCGAACGAACACCACCACGAGCGGCGTGTCGGTCAGCTCAACTGGAGCGGGTCCACCCCGGCGAACAGTTCGGACGGGTACAGCTGCGCGTCGGTGACCGCGACCAGCAGCGGCTCGCCGGGGGTCAACTGCTGGCGGAATCGCTTCAGCGAACCGGTCGTGTCGGACTCGGCGCTGAGCACGAAGAACCCGTCCGGCGCCTTCTCCACCCGCACCTTTGCCCCGCCGCGGTCGTCCTCGGCGCCGGCGAGGACTCGCTGCACCTGCCGGCCGGTCGGCCCGTCGTACACCGCCTCCACCGGCGCGCCGCCGACCCCGGCGCCGGTGACGAGCTCGTCCGTGCCGTCGCCGTTGAGGTCCGCCGCGGTCACGAACACGCCGCCGCGGGCCTGCTCCTCGTAGGCCATGAACGCGTACCGCTCCATCCCGGTTGCCACGTCGATGACGCGGACGTGCGGGCCGCCGCCGACCCCGGCCCCGACGATGAGTTCGGCCTTCCCGTCGCCGTCCAGGTCGCCCAGCGCCACGTTCACCCCGCCGCGGAAGTCCTCGGCGTAGGCGAACGTGTTCACCAGCTCGGCCCCGGTGGCGCCGTCGAGGACGCGGACCCGCGGCGCGCCGCCGACCCCGGCCCCGAGCGCCACGTCGAGTACGTCGTCCCCGTTCACGTCGCCGACCGCCAGCGTCACGTCCCCGCCGTACCCGTCGAACGCGACCGCGCTGCGGATGACGCGCCCGGTCGCGTCGCGCCAATCGACGGACGAGGCGTTCACGCCCGGGGTGACACTGTACCCGACCGGCTTCACGCCCGGCTTCGGCTCCCCACCGGTCGGCGGCGGCTCCTCGCCCGCCGGCGGCGGTTCCTCACCCGCCGGCGGCGGTTCCTCGCCCGCCGGCGGGGCCGCGGGCAGGTCGGCGAGCGTCAGCGTCCACTCGTTGTTCGTCTCGTCCGCCTCGGTCACGTCGCCGGTCGCGTCGAGCCGCACCGTCAGCGTCGTCGCCCACTCCGGCGCGTCCAGCCCGGCCGCCGACACCACGACCTTCCCGGCGTTCCAGTAGACCGGCACGTCCAGGTCGGCGGTCTCGGTGCGCCCGGCGCCGTCGCCCCACACCGCGGTGACGCGGGCGGCGGCGGCGGAGTGCGACGCGGCGGTCATCAGCTTCCCGGTCGCGTCCACGGTGAAGTCCAGGCCGACCGTGCCGTCGGCCGCGCGGGTGCCGGCCGACGCCGAGAACGCCAGGTCGGTCGCCGCGGTCGTCTTGTCGGCGAGGGTGACGGACAGCGTGCCGCGTTGTCCGGTGCCGGGGCCGGTGCCGCCGTCCACGAGGTCGAGGTCGAGGGTGAAGTCGGACACGTCGAACGTGCCGGTGGCGGCGAGCGGGCCGATCTGCCGCGTCCCCGAGTCGCCGCCCGGCGTGACCCAGGCGCTCATCAGCCCGAACGGGTTGTTCACGGAGACCGTGCCCCCGGTGTCGGTGAACCCGAACTGTCCCTCCACCTGCTGCGCGAAGTCGCGCGTGCCGGTGTCGGTGGACGACTCGTCCAGGAGCACGTCGGTGCCGGTGGGCGGAATGGTGCCGTTCGGCAGGCCGCTGCCGCTGCCGCTCCCGGACACGGTGACGACCCCGGACGTGCCGTCGGCCGGGCTGGTGTAGGTGAGCTGCCCGGCGAGGGTGACCTTGCTGGTGGCGGTGATCGCCCCGCCGCCGATCGGGTCGGTGGTGTCGAGGGTGCCGGTGGCGGTGAAGTCGAGCGGGCGGGCGGTGGTCGTTGCGTTGACCGTGCTCGGCACGGTGCGGTCGTCGAGTCGGGTCAGGTCGAGCCGGGCGCGGGCGGCGGGGGTAGACATGGCGACCTCACGGGCGGTACGCCGCGCGCGGCGCGGCAAGCAATGCCGGTCGTATCGGCGGTACTGGCGGGCGGAATAAACGGAAAAGTCCGGTGCGACGGACGGGTGGTGTTGCCCAGATTACCGCGTCACATCCGGGTTACCGCCGCCGCGGTTCGTCGCTTCTTCGCCCTCCCGGGCAGGCGTGCCGCGCCGGGCACGCGGCGCCCGGCGCGGCACGCCTGCCGGTGGTGCCGCCCTCCCACACACGCTAAACTGAACCCATCCCGCCGCCGCTCCCGTTCCCGGAGCCTGCCGATGACCCCGTCCCGCCTCCTCGCCCTCACCGCCGTTCTCGCCTGCGCCGGTCCGGCCGCGGCACAGCCGGTGAGTTACGAGCGCGACGTGGTCGCGGTGATGGCGCGGGCCGGGTGCAACTCCGGGGCGTGCCACGGCAACCTCAACGGCAAGGGCGGGCTCAAGCTGTCGCTCCGCGGCGAAGACCCCGCCGGCGACCGCGCCGTGCTCACCCGCGACATGCTCGCCCGCCGCACCGACCCGCACCGCCCCGACGACA
>JAFKFQ010000051.1 GCA_017308215.1 bacterium
GTCGGTATGCGCGCCGAAGGCGGTCGGCTCGGCGACGCGGCGGTAGCCGAGCGAGCGCATGACCTCGAGCACCTCGCTCCAGGTCGGGAACGGTCGGCGGTTCTCCCGCTTGTACCGGTCCATCGCCTTCATGAACTCGGTCTCTTCGTCGTTGTAGTCGCGCTCGCAGGTGGTCGGGTCGATGAGCCGGCGGCGCTCGCTCGCGGCTCGCTTGGCAGCGGCGTTGGCAGCGCGGCGGTCTTTGGCGACCGGGATGTTCCGCTTGCGGCGGTCGTTCGGGAAACTGTCGCCCGTGGTCTCGCTCACCGACGGAGCCTCCGGCGCGGCCGCGGGTTGCGGCGGGACGTTCGGGTTCGACATCGCTACGGTGCCTCGCAGCCGGTGTGGGGGGGCTGAGGGGCCAGGTTTCCATCCGACCGGGTGCGTCCTGCACCGGTTCGCAGGGATGGACGGGTGTTTCTCAGCCTACCCGACGTACCTGATGTGTCAACCGGATTTCAACTCCCGCCCCAATCCGCGGCGGAAAAACTCATGCGGGTTATGCCGGTGGTTCAAACCGGGGGGTTCGGGCGGACTTCACCGGCCGCGCCGCCGGCCCAGCGCGACGTTCGCCAGCAGCAGCACCCCGATCAGAATGTACTGCATTTCCACCGGGACGTTGAACAGGCTCACCCCGTTCTTGATGAGCCCGAGGATGGCGACGCCGAGCAACGCCCCTACGACCGTCCCACGCCCACCGCCGAGACTCGCCCCGCCGATGACCACGGCGGTGATCACGTCCAGTTCCAGTTGCTCCCCGAGCGTCGGGTTGCCGCTATTGCTATGGGCGAACATCAGCACGCCGGCCCACCCGGTCAACAGTCCGCTCAGGGCGTAGACGCCGAGCTTGGTCCGCCGCACGTCCACGCCGCACAGTCGGGCCGTCGCCTCGTTCGATCCGACCGCGTACAGGTGACGGCCGAACACCGTCAGGTGGAGCAGCACGGCGACGAGCGCGGCGAGGATAAGCAGCGACAGGAGCCCGGGGTTCAGGAATGAGGTCTTCCCGACGGTCACGACCCAGTCGGGCGTGACACCGCCGGGGAAGGCGAGCGTGGTGCGCTCGGCGAGCCACACGGCGAGGCCGCGGGCGACGCCGAACATGCCGAGGGTGGCGACGAACGGCGGCAGGTCGAGGCGCGTGACGAGCAGACCGTTCGCCACCCCGCACAGTCCGCCCGCGAGCACCCCGGCCGCGACCGCGGTCAGACTCGCCTCGGGGCCGCTCCCGGAACTCGCAAGTACCGCCGTGTACACCCGCATGGTGACGACCGTGACCAGTGCGACCACCGCGCCGACCGACAGGTCGATGCCGCCGCTGATGAGGACGAGGAGCATCCCGAGCGCGACCACGGCCGGGATCGTCCCCTCGTGCAGCAGCACCTCGAGGTTGCCGCCACTGAGGAACGTGCCGTGGCCGCCCTCGTAGCCGAGCAGCGCGGCGAACAGGAGCAGCACCGCCGCGAACCCGGCCCACGGACCGGCGGGGAGGGCTAACCGCTTCGGCGAGACATCGGGCATGGCGTGCTCGGGAGGAAGACCGAGTTCACCCCGGAGTCACAGAGGGCACAGAGTGAAGACGGAAAACCCGAGACGAGACAGGGTTTGATTCCCGCTCTGCTCTTGTCTCAGCTTGCTTTCTTCTCTCTGTGCCCTCTGTGACACTGGGGTTAGTGCTGCTTCATTTCGCCGCCAGTCGCGGCGGCGATGACCTGCTCTGGGCTCCAGTCACCGACCGGCCGTGCCGGGCCGAGGACGCCGCGGGCCATGACGGCGATGCGGTCGCAGACACCGAACAGCTCCGGCAGGTAACTGCTCACGACGAGCACCGCCTTCCCGGCCGCCGCGAGCTCGCCGACGAGGCGGTAAATGTCCGCCTTGCTCGCCACGTCCACCCCGCGCGTCGGCTCGTCGAGCAGGAACACGTCTGCGTCCTGGTGGAGGAGACGCGCGAGCGCCACCTTCTGCTGGTTCCCGCCGCTCAGCTCGCCCGCCGGCTGGTCCGCGTCGCGGTGCTTCACGCCGAGGCGCGCGAGCTGAGCCGCAGCCGTTTCGCGGACGCGCGCCGGGCTGAGGAAGCCGAGCCGTGCCAGCGGGCCGAGTCGGCTGAGCGTGACGTTGTCGGCGAGGCTGCGGGTGAGCGTCAGCCCTTCCTCCTTGCGGTCCTCGCTGAGGAGGCCGAGACCCTGACGGATGCGCTCCGCCGGCGTTGCGGTCGCGGCAGTGACGGTGTGAACCTTCACCGTGCCGCGCCGGACCGGGGCGAGGCCGTACACCGCCCGCAGCAGCTCTGTGCGACCCGAGCCGACGAGCCCGGCGAGGCCGAGGATTTCGCCGCGCCGCAGCGTAAGACTTGCGGAGCGGGGCAGGGGGGCGCCCGCCAGATCGCTCAGATCGAGTACGACATCGCCGGGCGTGTGCGGTACCCGCGGGTATTGCTCGTCCACCGAGCGGCCGACCATCATCTCAACGAGCCGCGAGCGAGTCACGTCCTTCACCCGCCCGGTGCCGACGCTCAGCCCGTCGCGGAGGACGGTGAAACGGTCGGCAACCGCCTCGATCTCTTCGAGGAAGTGACTGATGTAGACGACCGTCACGCCGCGCGCCTTGAGCCGCGCGATGAGCTCGAACAGCCGACGGGCGTCGTCCTGCGTCAGCGCGCTGGTCGGCTCGTCGAGCACGAGTAGCTTCACGTCGGTCAGCAGCGCCCGCGCGATCTCGACGACCTGCCGGGCCGCCGGCGAGAGGGTTTCGACCGGCGCCGCGGGGTCGATCTCGGGGTGACCGAGCTCGGCGAGAGCCGCCCGTACACGCTCGCGGTCGGCGGCCTTCTTGAGGAAACCGGCCGACGCCGATTCGAGGCCGAGCAGTACGTTCGCCTCGACCGACAGGTGCGGGCAGACGGCGAGTTCCTGGTAAATCATCGCCACGCCGCGGCGCCGCGCCGCCTGCGGGCCGGCGGGCTGGTACGCGGCGCCGTCGAACTCCATCGTGCCGGCGTCGGGCGTCTCGGCGCCGCTGATTACCTTCATCAGCGTGGACTTGCCGGCGCCGTTCTCGCCGACCAGTGCGTGAACCTCGCCGGCCGCCAGTTCCAGATCCACGCCGCGGAGCGCGTGCGTGGGGCCGTAGCTCTTGCGGACGCCGGTCATGCGGAGGCGCGGGGCGGTCACGGCATCGCCCCCCGCTTCGGGAAGCGCGGGACGTCGATCACACGCCGGGCCTGTAATTCCGGGTCGAACAGCCCGCGGATCGACTCGCTCTCGACGTTCTCGCGCGTCACGACGTACTCGCCGGTGCTCAGGTCCATCTGGGTACGGTTCGCGTTCACGTCCTCGCCGAGGCGGTAGCGGACGGCGCACCACGTCGAGAGGTATCCCATCCGGTAGGGGTCTTGCAGCACGCTGCCGATCACATCGCCGCTCTGAATCGCGTGCAAGAGCGGCTTACTCGAATCGAAGCCCATCACCAGCACCTTGCCGTTGAGCCCCTGCGAGCGGAGCACGTCCACCGTGCCGCTCGCGGACGACTCGTTCGGCGCGAAGATGGCATCGACCTGCTCGCGGAATTGGAACACAAGCGGCCCCGCCTCGCGCATCGCGCTGTCGCGCGTCGAGCCGGCGTAGCGGTCGGTCGAGAGCCACACCGCGTCCGGGCACAGCCTCTTCGCCGTGTCCTCGAAGCCCTTCTCGCGCTGCTCGGTGCTTTCGGAGCCGACCGCGTAGCGGAACAGGATGAGCTTCGGCCGGTCCTTGCCGCGCTTCTTCAACTCGCCGATCAGGTGTTCGGCCGCGAGGCAGCCGCCGCGGTAGTTGTCGGTGGCGACGTACTTCACGAAGTGGTCCGGGTCGGCGAGGCCGGAGTCGATCACGACCACCGGCAGACCGGCGTCGGCGGCGCGGCGGACGCACGCGGTCATCGTGCGGCTGTGCTGCGGCGCGAGGACGATGCCGTCGGCCCCGGTGGCGACGCGGCGGTCCATGATGCGGATCTGCTCCATCGCGTCGCGCTCGCGGAGCGGGCCGTCGAAGATGATCCGTACCCGGCGGCCTTCGGACGCGAGCAAGTCAGCCGCGCACCGCTCGGCGCCGCGGCGGACCGACTGCCAGTGCTCGTGCGTCATCCCCTTCGGGATGACGACTATGACGAGTTCGTCCGCCTGCTCGCCGCAGCCGGCGGACAGCGACGCGGCGATGAGAAGGAGTGCGCGCACACGCCGGAACATGAGCGACATCCGGGGGGAGGCCGGGCCGATGGGTCGAAGGGTAATCAGCGCCCGCGGCCGGGTCAAGTTGTCCAGCCCGGATTCCCGATACAACTCCGATGACCGACGCGTGCGCGCCGGCACCCCGGGGGATGCGCCCGATGCCGGACCGCCCACCGGTCAACCTGATCCGCGTCTACGACTTCTACCTGGCGCTGATGTTCGTCATCAGCCTGGTGCGGCGGTGGGAGGTGTACTGGGACGCGGTGCGCATCATCGTCGCCGTCCGCGGCCGCTGGCCGCGTCTCATGGCCTGTCTCGCCGACCACGGCAGCCTACTTCTGAACTGGGAATTCTTCCGCCCCGCGGTGCTCGCGCTCGGGCTTATGCTCGTGCAGATGATCTGCTCGCGCCTCATCTGGCCACAGGCGCACCTCACCGGCGCGGAGGTGCGGGAGCCGTGGTGGTGGCTGCTCATCCTGCTCGTCGCCGTCGCGCCGATGCTGGCGGTCGATCTGTACTTCGTCATCAGCGTCGGCCGGTTCGACCACTCCGAGACGGTGAAGTATCTGGACCAGGCCGAGACGTGGCTCGGCTGGCGCGGCCCGCTGGTGCGTATCGCCACGCTCGGGATGGTGGACCCGACGCGGATGGTGGACGCCGAGGTCCGTAAGAGCATGGCCGAGCTCGGCGCGACGGCCCGCTCGTCGCTGTGGTGGGTGTCGGCGCAGATCGCCTGCCGGGTGGCGTTCGGGCTTACCCTCTGGCTGGCGTGGGCGGCCCGCGGGTAGACTGCACGTCGCCCGAACCCGGAGCCACCCATGACGCCCGACCGCCGCCGCTTCCTCGCCGCATCCGCCGCCGCGCTGGCCGCGCCCGCGCTGGCCCACGCCCAGGAGCCCGCCCCGAAGGCCCGGCCGAACCGGGTCGCCGTGGCCAGCTATTCCTTCTGGCAGTTCAAGAACACCGACTACCGCGACCTGGGGCGCTGCATCGAGCTGGCCGCCGAGATGGGGTTCGACGCCGTCGAGCCGCTCCACCGGCAGATGACCGACGACACCCCCCCGACCCTCCGCGCCCTGAAGCAACGCGCCTTCCGCAACGGCATCAGCCTGTGCGGGTTTTCGACCCACCAGGGCTTCGTGTCGCCGTCCCGCGAGGAGCGGCAGCGGAACATCGACCACACCGTCCGCTGCCTCGGCATGTGCCACGAGATGGGCATCCCGACCATGCGGGTGAACACCGGCCGGTGGAACACGACCCGGAGCTTCGACGAACTGATGCGGAACCGCGGCATCGAGCCGAACCTGCCGGGGTTCAGCGACGACGACGGGTTCAAGTGGGTCATCGACGCCCTGACCGAGTGCCTGAAGCCGGCCGAGCGGTACGGGGTGGTGATGGGGCTAGAGAACCACTGGGGCCTGGGCCGCACCCCGGAGGGGGTCATGCGGATCGTCAACGCCGTCAACTCGCCGTGGCTCCAGGTGACGATGGACACCGGCAACTTCCTCGAAGACCCCTACGACAAGCTCGACCAGTTGGCGCCGAAGACCTGCCTCGTGCAGGCCAAGACGTACTACGGGGGCGGGCTGTGGTACAGCCTGGAGCTGGACTACGACCGGGTCGCCCGGATCACCCGCCGGCACCGCTACACGGGGTACGTGTCGCTGGAGTTCGAGGGGAAGGAAGACCCGCGGACGGCCGTGCCGCGGAGCCTGGCGCTCCTCCGCCGGGCGTTCAGCTGACGGAGTCGATGATGGAGCAGCCCGCCCCGCCGGACCCGGACGTGGCGAACCGCGTCTGGCAGCACGGCATGCACGAGGAACGGCTGTTCCACGACCGGCTCAACTACTTCTCGTTCCTCGAGACCGGGCTGCTGTCGATCTGCGCCATCCTTTACAACAAGGAACCGGCCGTCGGCATCTTCCTGCCGCTCACCGTGGTCGGCCTGTTGTTCGCGCTGCTCTGGTTGTTGATTCAGACACGGCACTGGGCGTACTGCGAGCACGTCCACGCCCGCGCCCGCGAGCTGGTGCCGGACTACCGCGACACGCTCGCCGGCTGGGCCGGGCCAGGGCGCCGCGACGGGTGGTCGATCTCGCGCCCGCTGGCGCTCGCGGTGCCGGCGCTGTTCGCGGCGACGTGGGTCGGGTTCCTCGCGTGGATTCTCGTCCGCGCCGAGGCGCCGGCCGCTGGCGCGGCGGTGACGCCGGAGCGCGCCGCGATCCTGGTGTTGTCGGCGGTGCTCGGGTGGGTGGTGCTGCGGCTGCGGAAGGCCGAGCGGCGGGTACGGGAGCTCCGCGCCGCGGTCACGGCGACGGCCGCTCCTCGAAGCGGAGGTGCTTGACCGACTCGCCGCTGTCGCGCAGCTCCACCAGCGCGTCGATACCGATCTCCAGGTGCGTGCGCACGTACTTCTCGGTCACGCTCGCGTCGCTCCGCGAGGTCTTCACGCCCTCCGGCGTCATCGGGTTGTCGGAGATGAGCAGGAGCGCCCCCTTCGGGATGTGGTTCGCAAAGCCGACCACGAACACCGTCGCCGTCTCCATGTCGATTGCCAACGCCCGGATGTCGGTGAGGTATTGTTTGAACTTGTCGTCGTGTTCCCACACCCGGCGGTTCGTGGTATAGACCGTCCCGGTCCAGTAGTCGAGCCCGCGCTTCACGATGGCTGCCGACACCGACGCCTGGAGGCGGAACGAGGGCAGCGCCGGGATCTCGGGCGGCATGTAGTCGTTGCTCGTCCCCTCGCCGCGGATGGCGGCGATGGGCAGGATGAACTCGCCGACCTTCGTCTTCTTCAGCCCGCCGCACTTGCCGAGGAACAGCACTGCCTTCGGCTCGATCGCGGCGAGCAAGTCCATGACCGTCGCCGCCATCGCGCTGCCCATCCCGAAGTTGAGGATGGTCAGGTTCTCGGCCGTGGCCGACTGCATCGGCCGGTCGCGGCCGAGGACCTCGACGCCGAACCGAGCGGCGAACATCTCGAGGTAGTTGGTGAAGTTCGTCAGCAGGATGTACTTGCCGAACTGTCCCAACGGGCGACCGGTGTAGCGCGGCAACCAGTCCTCGACGATCTCGGCCTTCGTCTTCATCCGGCGTCCTCCCGGGTCGGCTCATTGTCGCGCACGTCGTGGTTGGCGGCCACCGTCGAGCCGGGATGATTGTTTCGGGCATCCACCCTGGTGATCCGTCTACGGTCGATGTCGCGGGCGAAACACTTGCGTGGCGACCTCTTACCCCTTTCCGCGGGCAGGCAACCGCCGGCGCATAAATGGCGTGAGGTGTCGGGTGTGGCCCCACCGTCCCTGTTCGCGGCCCGGACCGCGGCAGGAGCTTCGGACTTGGCGCACACACCCGGCCCGTGATTCTCAAGTCCGTTAGCCGCGCGGTCCATGCACTGTTATGGTGCGTCCGCGGGGGCGGTCGTCCGGGCGACCGAGCAGGTAACCCCTGCAACCCCCGCGGCACGAGCGGCCGGATGAGTCACTCCGTCGGAACCCGACACCCGCCCACCGGCGACCGCCGGCCCGTGTAGCAATGCACGGCCGACGGCCGCCGCGTGGTCGTTTTGACGCACGATCGAGGCATGGCTGCGGACGGGTGGGGCCGAACCAGTACGAGGATCGGCTCGGAGCAAGGTGACGACACGAGGCTTTACGACGGGTCCAGGGAAAACGTGGCGGCAGCTCCAGCGGCCCCGTCGAGTGGTGTTGTTCGTCGGAGCCGACAGAGAGCGATCGTCGGACCCGCAGGTCGAGATACCAGCCGAATGCCACGCCGCGTAACGCCGCGGTAACGACACCGCGCCGCGGGCTTTCGGGGTGCCCACGGGCGGGTATGATCGTCCGTGTTGCCCGCCCGGTTCCCTCCCGAGGGTCGTGCCATGCTGCGTCGGAAGCTGATGTGGAGCGTGCCGCTGGCCGGGGCGATCGGCGCCGGCGTCGCCGCCGACCGGTTCCTCGCCGCCGAGGCGAACGCCAACAACAAGCAGGATCTCAAGCCCGCCGTCACCCTGCCGATCTCCCGGGTCGTCATGTTCAACAGCGGGGTCGGGTACTTCTCCCGGTCGGGCGAAGTCGATGGTGCGGGAGGACTTCAACGGCGGGCGGGTGTCGGCGGTCAGCTACGACAGCCGGGAGCCGATCGCCCGGACACTGGCCAGCTTCTCGATCAACCTGAACGGCGAGCCGACGTTCGCCGCCATCCTCCAGCAGGCCCGCGGCGAGCGGGTCGAGGTGACCACCGCCCCGACCGCCCAGAA
>JAFKFQ010000052.1 GCA_017308215.1 bacterium
GGCGTCCCGCCGGCCGGTTTCTGTCGAGGAGGGTAGGCGGGACGCCGGCCCCACCGACCTCAGCGGGCCGCGGCCCGCCCCTCTCGGAGACGATCCCATGACCCCGACGGCGGTTCAGCGGTTGGCCCGGCGGGCGGCGGGGGGGGCGGCGACCGCCGCCGCCGTCGTTGCGGCCGCGTGCGCGTTCGCCCCGGCCCCGGAGGCTGCCGCCCAGCCGGCCGGCGGCTCCCCGGAACTCGTCCACGTCCCGGCCGACGCCGCCGGGTTCGTGCACGTCCGCGCCGCCGACATCTGGAAGAGCGACCTGTTCACCGAGTTCCGCAAGACGTGGGAGCGGGCCGGCGCCAAGGCCATCGCCGACCTCGACAAGCAGTTCGTCCCCGCCCCGTCCACGCTGGCCCGGGCGACGGGGTTCGTCATCCTGTCCGAGGAGAAGGGGCCGCTGCCGTTCGGCCTCATCACCTTCTCGGCCCCGTTCAACCCGCCCGACGTGGCGAAGTCGTACCTGCCCAACGCCCGCGCCCTGAAGCGCGGCGGGAAGCTCGTCTACACCTCGCCCCAGGGCGGCGACGTGGCGCTCCACTTCCCGGACAACCAGAACATCCTGATCGGCACCAAGGAGGGGGTGACCGAGTACCTGTCGCGGCCGGTGGCGAAGGACGGCCCGATGGCCGGCGCGCTGAAGCTCGCCGCGGGCGGCAAGGCGATCGTCGCCGCCGCCAACATCGCCGCGCTGCCCATCCCGCCCGGCGCCTTCGACGGCGTGCCGCCGTCGGTCCAGCCCATCCTCAAGGCCGAGCAGGTGGTGGTGGTCGTGGACTTCGGCAAGGAGACGACGCTGGCGGTGAAGGCCGGGTACAAGGACGCCGCCGCCGCGACCGACGCCGAGGGCGCGGTGAAGGAGCTGGTGAAGCTCGGCCGCGGCGAGCTGGCGAAGGCGAAGGCGGAGCTCGAGAAGAAGCTCAACGACCCGGACGCCGACCTGCCGCGCAAGGCCGAAGACCTGCCCGAGGCGGTCGCCTCGGTGTTCGGGATCGGGGCGATCGGCCGGGTGGACGACCTGCTCGCCGACCCGAAGCTGGTGACCCGCAACGGCAAGGAACTCGCCTTCACCGCCACCGTGCCCAAGGAGCTTGGCCTCGTCGGCGGGCTGGGGGCGGTCGGGGCCGGGTTCGCGCTGCCGGCGGTGCAGAAGGTCCGCGAGGCGGCGGGCCGGTCGACCAGCTCGAACAACCTGAAGCAGATCGGGCTGGCGATCCACAACTACCACGACGCCAACAACCGCATGCCCGCCGACATCCGCGACAAGACCGGCAAGGCGATCCTGAGCTGGCGCGTCGAGCTCCTGCCGTACCTGGAGCAGCAGGCGCTCTACCAGCAGATCAAGCTCGACGAGCCGTGGGACGGGCCGAACAACAAGCAGCTGGCGAAGACCCGCATCAAGGTGTTCGAGAGCCCGAACGCGACGACCACCGAGGTGCCCGGCGGGTGGGGCGTCACCCACTACCGCGGCGTCAGCGGCAAGGACACGGCGTTCGAGGCGAAGGCCCGGCTGCGGCTCGCCGACTTCACCGACGGCCTGTCGAACACGATCATCGTGGTCGAGTCCGGCGACCCGGTGGCGTGGATGAAGCCGGAGGACTACGTGGTGCCGGCGAAGGGGCCGCTGCCGAAGCTGGAGGTGCCGGGCCGGCCGGGGCAGTTCAACGCCCTGCTCGGGGACGGCTCGGTGCGCTGGATCAACGGGGCGACGGTGGGCGAGCAGAACCTGCGGGCGATGTTCACCCGCAACGGCGGCGAGGTGGTCAACGTTCCCTGACGCGCCGACCCGGCTTTTGACGCGCGACGCCCGGGGGCAACACCCCGGGCGTCGTCGTCTTTGGGCGAACCGGCGCCGTGAGTCACAGGTGTGCGGGGGCGGCAGGACTCCCCGGCCGGTGAGAGCGACGGATCACGAATCGCTACGGCGGCTGCGGTCGGGTGCCGTGCGGGGTTCAGCCCGCTTGGACTGCGCGCGTTTCACTGTCTTCAACTTCCAAGCGGGGGAGAATCGCTGGGGTGGACCAGAATCCGCATCCCGGCCTCCCAGGCCGCTGCCCAGGCAAACCTGATTAACGAAGTCCTTGAACGAGTTCGCCAGCCGCCGTAACTTCTGAGGGAATCGATCATGCGATAGGACAAATATACTGTACTCGTGGTTGCGGGAGTTGCGGACGTCCCCGGTGTCCCAAAAGCACGCGTCACCGCCGATGGTGGTTGAGAAGCAAAGCAGTCGTTCAACCCGTGCCGCACTTACGGCCTTCTGCCCATCCATCCCCTCTTCTTGCCACCGGTCTACGCATTCGAGGAGGTCTTCGCCATAGTCGGCGAAGGAATCGATGTGCGGCCCGTAGATGCGGAAATAGCCGCCCAGCTCGCCCGGCCCGAACTCGTGGATGAAGGCGCCGTAGCTGTTCGGCAGACGGACTCCCAACGCTCCCTCGGCACGTGTCAGGGCGGCGTCGATCTTCGCCTCGGGCGGGCGAATGAGTTGATACCCCTCGGCGGCGATCAGTCGCTGGTAGAGCCGCTTCCACACGGTCGCATCCTCCGCGCGTCGAACAAAGCCACCCTCCCGCGCCGACCGCCCGGTGCGTCGTTGGTCACGAGAATCGTACCAAAAGCCGGCGGCGGGTGCCGAGCGGCCGGCTCCCTGCGATCACGCCTGGAGGATGGGGAGGTAGTTGTTCGGCAGCTGGAGCACGATGAGGCTCATCGCGGTGGCGTAGACGGGGCCGTAAGCCACGTCGGTCCAGATGCCGCCGCCGGCGCGCGCCTTCGCGAGCAAGTCGTCGCGGATCGCCGGGAACCACATGCGCCCAGTACTCACCGCCGGCCGTCCACATCGCCAGGGCGGCGTAGTAGTGGCCGTAGTAGTAGTAACCCGGCGGAACCTCGCGGGGCGAGAACTGGCGGACCGGGAGGAACTGCATCACGTACCGCAGCCCGCGCTCGAGCTGCGACCCGGCGTACACCCCGGCGCTGAACAGCCCGACTAGGCTGGCGGCGCTGCGGGCGAAGGCGGAAGCGGCCGCCGGCCCGCGGGTGTACGCGAACCCGCCGTCCGGCTGCTGACACGACCGGACGAACCCGGCCCCGGCGTCCACCACGCCCTTGCGGACGTGCACCCCGGCGTTCCGGGCCGCCCGCAGGGCCATCAACTGGGCGACCGTGACCGACACGTCCGAGTACGGCGGGTGAGGGACATACCGCCACCCGCCGTCGGCAGCCTGCGCCTGGACCGTGTACCCGACCGCCCGCTCAAGCACCGCCTGCACCCGCCGCTGCCGGGCGGGCTCGGGGAGGGTGCCCGACGCCTCGCTCAGGCACAGGCACGCGAACCCGTGGGAGTGCATCGCGTGCTGGCCTGGACCGGCCGGGCCGGACCGCTGGGCCTCGGCCGCTAATCGTCTCACTACTCCCGCCGTACCCGTGAGCAGGGCGCCACGGTACTTGCTGTCCGGGCCGCGGTCTACGGCCGTGACCGCTTCGGCCGCTACCCTGTACTGTGTCAGACCGCCAATCTGCCACCCGAAAGGTTGGTTTCCCGGCAGCACGCCCGAACTTTACTCCGGGGCGATGGTCTCGCCGTAGTCCGGGGTCTCGACCGCCGACCAGTTCGCGTCCGGGGTGCTGGAGCTGACGAACCGCACCGACCCGTCGGCCATCGCCAGGTGGATGCCGGCCGGGATGAAGCTCTGCGACTTCTGCGGGTGGACGTTGTCCAGCGGCGGAGCCCACTCCGGCTTGAGCATGCACCGGCACCGCCACGGCCGGGTTCCGTACCACGACGTCGGCACCGCCCCGCCGCGGTTCACGAACCCGGTCCGCGGGTGGTACATGGTGACGTACAGGGACGCCGCCGGCTGGTCGTTCGCCCACTGGGTCTCGGACGGGTACTCGCCCGGCCCCAGCGGCGGGGTGAACCCGGTCGGGATCGACCGCGGGTCCACCCCGTACCCCCAGAGCGTGGCCCCCGGGTTGGTCGGCCGGTTGGCGACCGCGTACTTCTCACCGAACACCATGGTGTTCGACAACCCGTCTTGCATCCTGTTGAACTTCACCGGCACGTCCCCGAACACCTGCCAGTTGGCCGAGTAGCTGCTCAGCCCCCACGTCGGGTTGGCCGAGTCGGCCCACGGCACGTTGGCCGCGGCCGGGAGCTGGAACGTGCCGTCGGCGGTGTGGCTGCGGTCGAGCGGGGCGCGGAGTACCTTCAGCGGGGCCGACCGGGAGCCGTCGGGCCCGAGCCGGTACAGCGCCTCCTGTTCGAGATACGGCAGCAGGTGGTAAAAAATCGACCCTCCGGCCATACTGACCCCGCCCCGGGGGACGGTGCCGAACATCGGCGGGTTGCAGTCGTGGGTCGAGTAGAAGTTGCTCAGGCCGGTGGTCAGTTGCTTGAGGTTGTTCTGCGACTGCGCGCGGGCGGCGGCCTCGCGGACCTTCTGGACGGCGGGCAGCAGCAGCCCGATGAGAACGGCGATGATGGCGATCACCACCAACAGCTCGATCAGCGTGAACCCACGACGTCGTTGGGCGGCGGTCATGGTCGTCTCCAAGAAGGAAGAGGTCACACAGCCACTCACCGGTACGGGGCGGGCGGCGACAGCCGCACCACCGGCGGCCCGCGCCGGGGAGTTACCCCACCCCGTACTTGCTCCGCAGCCGCCGGGCGGCCTCGGCGACCGCGGCCAACTTGGCCTCCGCGACCGCGGCCGACGCCAGCGGGTTGTCCGCGAACGTGGCGAACCCGCAGTCCGGGTTGAGCAGCACGCGCTCCGGGCCGAGTAGCCGCGCCGCGGCCTCGGCCTTCGCCACGACCTCCTCGACCGGCTCGACGCGGTCGAGCTTCTGGTTCACCACCCCGACGCCGACCCGGCAGTCGGCCGGCAGGCCGGCGAGCGGCTCGAGGTCGCCGGCCCGCGGCGTCGCCATCTCCAGGAAGAACGTGCCGACCGGCAGTGTCTTCAGGAGCGGCACGAGCGGGGTGTACGGCCCGGACAGGGCGACCGACTCGTCCCGCGACCAGTTCCCGCGGCACACGTGTAGCGCGAGCCGACCCTTCGGCAGACCGGCGAGCACCGCCCCGAGCAGTTCGCCGGCGAATGCGAGCTCCTCGTCCGGGTCGCGCCTCTCGCCGAGCGCCCCGCACATGAACGACCGCCCGGCCGTCTTCCGCGCGAACACCACCTCCGTCAGCACCGGCTCGTCGAACTGGACCAGCGCGGCCCCGGCGGCGAGTAACGCCTCGGCCTCCTGCCGCAGCGCGGCCACGACGTCGGCGGCCAGCGCCTCGCGGGTCGGGTACGCCTTGTCGGCGACGCACTCCAGCCACATCGTCCGGGCGAGCAGGTACGGCCCCGGCAGCGCGACCTTGATCGGCCTCCCCGTGAACCGCCGCGCCCGCTCCAGCTCGTGGACCGCGAGCGGCCGGCTGCGGGTGATCTTCCCGAACACGGCCGGGTGGCGGACCTGCTCGGCCGGCACGTCGAGCGCCCGCAGTTCCTCCGCGAAGTGGTCCGGGCGGGTGACGTACGGGAGCAGGTCGGTGAGCGGGACGAGCTGGCAGTTGTCGAGCCGGCCGCCTACGAAGCTGGCGTAGCCGTCCCGCCGCTGCTCGCCGTCGGTGACGACGTCCGCCCCGGCCCGCTCCTGTGCGGCGACCGCGAGCCGCACCGCGTCGTCGGCGTGCCGCTGGAATTCGTCGTCCGGCAGCCGGCCGGACAGCCGGTCGTGCAGCGACCGCAGGAGCCACCCCGGTCGCGGCCAGCTCCCGACGCCCATCACGGCGAACGGCGGGGCGCGGAAGTCGGAGGGCGGGGCGGGGGAGAGCGGCTCGGGCACGACCGGCACCGCGGGGAGACCGTCCCGTCCGCGGGGTTCCGCGGCCCGCGCCCGCCCGCCCTTCCGCACCAGGTAGCTCCGCACCGCCCCCGCCTTCGTTCGGGACACGAGGGCGTTGCCGGTCAGCCGGCACCACGCCGGCAGGTCTTCTTCCACCGAGGCGTCCGTCGAGCGGACCTCCAGCACCTGCCCGGCGTCGAGCGGGTCGATGTGCCTGCGGATCAGCAACAGCAGGCCGTTGCCGCAATCGAGGTCGCCCCCGTCGAAGCTGGCGTCCGGGGCCACCGCGTGCCGGTCGGTCCAGTCCATCGCCGCGCCCTCAGTACGACACGCCCGGGCAGCTCTCGCCCAGGAACTCGACCAGTTTCGCCCCGCCGACAATCACCGCCCCGGCCACGAGCTGCGTGTCGTCGAGCTTCCGCCGCTTGAAGCACGGCGAGCAGACGTAGATCTTGCCGCCGGCCGCCGCGAAGCTCGCCATCAGCTCCCGCAGCGGTGCGAACCCCTCCTCGGCGACGTCGTCGGCGTACCCGTTCACCGCCAGCCGCACGGCCTCGGTGCTCAGGAACACGACCGTCTCCTTGTCGGACGCGACGGCCGCGTTGGCGACGACGAACGCCACCGTCGCCTTGTCGGGGTTGTCCTTGGCGAACGTCAGGCTGACGCAGAACTTGCCGGGCATGTCAGTCTCCTCGTCGGCGGATGCGGTAGGTGGGGTGGTCGGCACTGAGCAGCGCGTGGCCGGTGAGCCGGCACCACGCGGGGAGGTCTTCGGGGGCGGCCGGGTCGGTCGCCGTCACGGTCAGCACCGCCCCGGCCGGCAGGGCCGCGAGCCGGCCCCGCAGGGCCATCACCAGCTCGCCGCAGCCCATGCCGCCGGCGTCCCACTCGGACACCGCCGGGGCCGCCGGCTCGGGGTCGGCGGCCGGTTCGGCCGGCCGGCGGGGGGCGTCGGGGGTCGCGTCCATCCGCTCGGCCTCGCGCCACGCCCGGCGGTAGCACGCGCGGCGGCTCACGTAGTCGGTCAGCTGGTCGTACAGCTCCGGTTCTCTCTTCCCAAGTCGGCGGGCCAGGCACTCCAGACACCGCGGGGCGTTCCTGAGCCCCAGCACGATGCTCGACACGGCGTCGCGCGCCGAGTAGGGTTCGGCGCAATCGCGGCACGTCCCGCCGGCGATGCGGTGAAGCTCCCGGGTCGGCAGCGAGTCGTCCCCGGCCTCGTCATCGGCCTCGACGAACGGCATCAGCGGCCCCTCGGCCGGGTTACGGCGGACGAACGCGGCAGGGCGGGGTGGAAGGACGAGTCGCGGGAGTCGGTCACGCCGACGCGAGGGCGGGACCGGTTCAGGTGAAGCCCGACCCGAACCGGCTCGGGCGAGCCGGCCCCACGCCCCGCGACAGCGGGGATGGGCGGGTCGGGACTGGTGGGGTGTGAGCCATCGACAGCGGCGGACAGCAGGGCGGTCTGAATCGGGAGGTAGCTATTATAAACCCGCTTGCCGGCGCGTTCCAAGAGATCCGCCCACCTGTTACGGAGTGGGCAGAGCCCGGCGGGCGACGGCCGTGGGGGACTGCCCAGCCCAAACTCGCCCTCACCGGCGACGAGCGGGACAAGCTCACCCGTCGGGCCGACCGCCCCAAGAGTACTCAGGACACTAACGGGATGTGACTACCACCACGACTCGGGCGACGACCGTCGAAAGGCATGCCCAAACCGGCTACTTCTTCGCCCGCCGCTTCAGGGTGAACATGACGTACTCCGGCCCGTCCTCGGCGGTGCCGAACTTCGTCGGCCGCGCCTTCGCCCCCTCCTCGGCCAGGCACAGGGTCAGCGTGTCGCCCTCCAGCTTGTAGATGCCGAGCTGCTTCTTCCCCTTCTGCGTCCCCTCGGTGATGTCGTAGTCGAGCGCCGGCGTCTTCGCCTTCGGGTCGAGCTTGAACGTCCCCTTCTCGACCTCGTCGCCGAGCGTGAACGTGTACCGGTTGCCGTCGAACACCATCGTCGGCTTCTCCGCCTTCACGAGGTCGGCGAGGTCCTCGCCGGTCTGCTCGAGCTTGACCACGTCCCACGTCCCCTGGAACGGGGTGGGCGCCGTCCCGTCCTGCGCGACCGCGGCGGTCGTGAGGGAGCAGGCGGCGAGGAACAGGATGACCGGTCGCATGACGAGCCCTCGGTGGCGGGCGGACGCCCCGTTATCCCCCGCCGCCGCGGCCCCGTCAAGCGCCGGGGTGCCGGCGGTCGGTCGTGTCGTTTCGACGGCGGTGTAGCGCCCGATGGCTGTCAATCGCATAATTGACAGTATTTTAAACGTGAGGTGCTCGGATCGCGGAGCCGCATGGGGTTTCCTCGGTTCAGGTTGACCACGACCTTGAACCGAAGGTCCCCCCCTGCGGCCGGGTCAATCTGCCATCACCCCGTCGGTCGTCCACGCCCACGCCCGCGACGCCCTCCGCCGGGTCGCGCCGTGGGCCCCGTTCCGGTCGGCGGTGACGGTCGCCCGGCGGCTCGACCGGGTCCTCCTGGTGGCGGCCACCCCCCGCACCCGGTCGACCGTCGCCCGGGCCCGGTTCCCGTTC
>JAFKFQ010000053.1 GCA_017308215.1 bacterium
CGCGACATCCCGTCCGCACGGTCCCCGTGTCCGTTCGACTGCCGCCCTGCGCCGCCGTTCGGCCGCTGGCCGCGACCGCGCGCGCGGCCGTCGCCGTGGTGGCGCCGTGGTGGTCGCCATGGCCGTCGCGGTGGCCGTGCCACGCCGCTGCCGAAAAAGCGGGCAACGTGGCGGCCGGTAAAAAGTGCCAATGCGAAGGCACCTGCCTCGCCGGCCGGCATAACCGCGTGCCTGGAAATCAGGCATTCCCTGCCCGCGCCGTGACATGCGCGACACGCCCGTCCTGGTGCGCTTCTTGCTGTCCGCCGGCGCCCGAAGACGGGGGTTCTCTGACGTGCAACATATCGTGCCGGGCGACGTGGCCTGGGTCCTGACCAGCACCGTGCTGGTCCTGCTGATGACCGTGCCGGGGCTGGCGCTGTTCTACGCCGGCATGGTCCGCAAGAAGAACGTGCTGGCGACGATGATGCAGTCGTTCATCCTGTGCGCCGCGATGACGGTGGTGTGGGTGATCGCCGGCTATTCGCTGGCCTTCACCAACGGCAACGCCTGGGTGGGCGACCTGTCGCGGCTGTTCCTCAACGGTCTCGCCGACGGGTGGGACAAGCCGTTCACGCTGGGCGCGCTCGAACAGTTCGGGCTCGATGAGCGGCTCGTGGTGGTTCGGGAGGACAATCCAATCCTCCCGCTCGTGGCGGACGGTGACCTTCTTGCCCCGCTTCGTGTTGTGGTCCCGCTCGACCTCCTTCACCCCCTTGGACGTGACGTGGTAGTGCTTCGCGCGACCCACCCGGCCGTAGGCGTACTCGCCCGTGTAGACGGTGTTCGTCAGGATGGCGTGGACGCTGGTCCGGTTCCAGGTCTTCCCGCCCCTGGGGGCCGCGCCCCGGCTCGTCAGCTCGGCCGCGAGCGTGGCCAGACTGAGGTCGCGCCCGACGTAATCCTCGAAGATGTCCCTGACCAGTTGAACGTCCTCGGGCCGGCCGAGCCTGAGCCCGACTCGCTCCCCCTTCTCGTCGGTCGCGTACTCGTACCCGAGGGGCGGGCGGCCGACGTACATGCTCCCCTTACGGGCCCGCATGTCCAGGGTCGTGGCCACTCTGCGCGACAGCGTGACGACCTCCTGCGAGGCCGCGTGCTGCTGGACCGTGTTGACGATGATGGAGCCGATGTCCTCCCAGTTCACCACGCCCCGGCTGACGGTGTCGAGAAGTACCCCCGTCTGGCGCAGAGGGTAGGCGACCAGCGCGTTGTAGGTCAGCACGTCGTCGCGCGAGAGCCGGCTCGCCTCGTCCACGACGACGACGTCGAACAGCCCGGCCTTGGCACCGGCTAGGAGCTGCTCGAAGCCCGGGCGTCGGTCGGCGTCCCCACGGACCGCGAGGTCCTCGTACTCCTTCACGACCAAGTAGTTCTTCCGCTCGCAGTACGGCAGGATGCTGGCGCGTTGCCGTTCGGGGCTGTCCGCCTGGCGGCTGGTGGACATGCGGACGTAAATGGCGGCGCGAAGCTGGCGGCTCAAGACGCACTCCTTGCTTGAAGCAGCGTGTGGGAGACGCGACGCTCGGAGGTGTTGGGGAGCTTTACCTCGGGACGATTAGCGAGCCCGAGGACGAGCCGGGCCATCGCCGAGATGGCCTCGTCCGAAAGCCGGACGGAGGGGTGCGTGACCGTCAGGCTGACGGGCGACGCAACGGTGGAAACCATGAAGACGCATCATCAAACGGGTGCGCGTCGGGTGGTAGGTTTGCGTTTAGGAAGGAACCGGGTGCCTCCAAACGGACCTAGGTATCTAGGTGGTAAGGAAGCCGTACCAGTTCCACAACTCTACCCACCCGAGCAAATTGAAGCGGCTCGGAGCGGATGTGCTTATGGTGTCCAATTTTGAGCAAGCGGCGGACGCTGACGCCGCCCACTCTCCCATATCCTATCACTGGCCCTATCGGTCGTAAACGAAAATCTCCAGGCTTGTTGGGCCGTCCCCACAGCACGCTGACTCGGTGCCCCTACGTCGCACTGCCGACAAAAATCTTGGCCACGGTCGCTGCGGTCGCCCACTATGTAGGTGCTGGACGCAGACCTACCGCCGAGAGCCACCGGATGGCCCCCACCCGCGCCGCACGCCTCCGCCACCTCGACCCCGCCGCGCTCGACCCGACGGGCGACGCCACCCTCTTGCAGCAGTACGCCGCGACCGGCGACCGGGACGCGCTCGCGGCGCTGGTCCACCGGCACGGCCCGCTGGTGTACCGCGTCTGCCGCCGGCTGCTCCGCCCGGACGACGTGGAGGACGTGTTCCAGGCCACCTTCCTGGTCCTCGCACGCCGTGCGGGGGCGGTGCGGAGGGCCGAGTCAGTTGGAAGCTGGTTGGTCGGGGTCGCCGGCCGGGTCGCGCGCGAGGTGCGCCGAGCCGAACGCCGACGGGAGGTGCCGCTCGTCGGCGAGGTCGCGGTTGAGACGGGGGCCGACCAGGGTGGTCTGGAGCGGGTTGAGCACGTCCGCCTCCTTCACGAGGAACTCTGCCAGTTGCCCGACCGACTCCGCGGTCCGCTGGTGGCCTGCTTGCTCCAGGGCCACACGTCCGACGAAGCCGCAGCCGAGCTCGGGTCGAGTCCACGGACGGTCCGCCGTCGAGTCGAGCAGGCGAAGCGGGTCCTCCGCGCCAGGCTGGAGCGGCGCGGCGTGGCGCCGGCTGTCGCCGTGGCGCTGGTCGCCGATGTCGACGGCGTAACAGCCGGAGTGCCCGCCGGACTTGTTCATCGGACGGCCGAGGTGCTCAACGACTACCTGGCCGGGGGCATGTCGCCGCCGGTCGTCCTCTCGCAAGGAGTGGCGAAGGCCATGACCCCACGGAAGGTGCTCTCGCTGGTCGCCGCGGCGGCTGTCTACCTGACCGCACTCGGTGTTGGCTTGGCCGGGAGTGAACCGCCCTCGCCTCCGCAGACCGTCGACACCCCGCTGCCGGCCGTGCCGCCGAAGGGCGCGGGTCCGGCCGAGGTCACGCCCCCGGCGAAGCCCGGCTTCGGCGTGACCCGGGCGGTCGCCGCCGAGGCCGAGTTTCTCCGTAAGCACGTGACCCGGACTTGGACCGGGGAGGACCGGCCGAGCCGGTGGAAGCTGTCGGTTACCGCGGCGGTGGTCGGAGACCCGGTCCCGCCCCCGTCCGCGGACGAAATCCGCATCCTGTACCGCCCCGGGGCGACACCGGCGTCGAACACCGAGCTGGAGTTCAAGGACGGGCAGATGACCCGGGCGTGGGTGAACGTGTCCGGCCCGCTGGACCAAGTCCTCGACCGTCTGCTGGCGAAGGAGATGACTCGGCTCGTCCTGGCCGAGCACCTCGGCCGACCGCTCCCGTGGTGGTTCGAGGAGGCCCTCAAGCCCACGTCCGACGGGCTGGTGATGGTGAGGGCCGACGCCCGGTGTCGGGCCGCCCTTGCCGAAGGGAAGTGCCTTCGACTGTCAGCCCTCCTCGGGCTGACGCGGACCCCGCCGGACGCCGAGGTGGCGGCCGCGCAGGCGCACACCGTCCTGAAGTACCTGATGACCGAGGCCAGGGTGGAGCGCGAGAAGTTGGAGGACGGCCGGCGGGGGAAGGTGTTCTTCGAGTTCCTCGCGCGGGGTCAGGCGGAGGGGTGGGACGCCGCCGCTAAGAGCTACGGGTTCGCAGACACGGCCGCCCTGGAGGCCGCCTGGCTGCGGTGGATGAACACGCCCGAGTCGTCGGCTCGGCCCGTGGTGCCCTCGGGAGTGGTCTTCCGATACGGCCCACCGGTGGTGACGGTCCCGCCGACCATCCCGCCGACCCGGGTGCGTGACCAGTAATGTCCTGCTCGGATGCGGCCCCTCGAGGGCCGCCCGCCCGTCCTCCGCCGCGAGACGCGGATGAGGCGGGCTCCGAGCGGTCCCGCTACGCTCTCCCTGCCTGACACAGGCTGTTAGTCTCCGACCGACCACACCACCGCCGCCCCGTTGGCGTGCCCGGTCGCCACCTGCTTGCTGTCCGGGCTGAACGCGAGGGCTGTCACCTCCGGACCCGCCGGGAACCGCCGAAGCGGCCGCAGCGTCGCCACGTCCCACACCCCCGGCGCCCGCCAGCCGCGTCCCGTCGGGGGAGAAAGCCAGCCACGTCGGCGGCCGCTCCGCCGTCGGCACTCGACGCAGCACCTTCCCGGTCGCGGCCTCCACCAGCACCAGGTTGTGGGTCCGCTTAGCCGCGTCCGTGTACATCTCCCCGCCGACCGCGACGGCCAGCGTCTTCCCGTCCGGGGACGCGGCCACGCCCCACACCAGCCCCGGCCGCCGGCCGCCCTTCGGCACCGGCCGGCCGAGGACATCCTGGTCGGCCAGCTTCCAGGCGAACCGCTCCCGCCCGGTCGTCGGGTCGTACCCGGTCGCCCGTTCCTCGTCCACGACCCAGAACACCGACCCGTCGGGTGAGACGGCGTACCGGCTCCGCGCCCGGTCCAGCGACACGCCGAACCCCGCCACGGGCCGCCCCGTCGTGGTGTCCCACGCCATCGCCCCGACCACGCCCGACTCCTCAACCACCCCGATGAGGAGCGGCCCGCCTGGCACCGGGACGAGGCTCCGGACCGGCCCGTTTACACCCCACGACTGTCGCGTCTCCCCGGTTATCGCGTCCCGCAGGTCGGCCGCCCACTCCGGGTACTGGCCGGCCGGCTTGCGGGAGTACGTCAGAACCCACCGCCCGTCCGGGGAGGGCACCGCCTTTGCGGCTCCGCCGGCCGCGGTCACACCGGGCGCCTCCCGTGCTCCGAGCCGGCGGCCGGTGGCCGAGTCCCAGGTAAACACCGCCCCGTCCGCGCCGACCGTCCGCACCTCACCGGCCGGCCCGTACGCCACCCCGACCACCTGAGTTGTGAGGGCAGTCGGCCGGGCGAACTCGGCCCCAGACCGGGTGTCGTAAAGCCGGACCACGCCCTAGGAGGGGCCGACCGCCAGCGTCCCGCCGTCCGGGCTGACGGCCGCGACGACCGGACCGAATCCGCTCGGGTACGGCCCGGCCCACCGTCCGACCCGACGGCCGGTGGCTGCCTCCCACCGCGTCACCACGGTCGCCGGCATCGCCTCGCGCTCGATGGGCTGCTCGACCGTGTACAAGTCGCCGGGGCCGAACGCGAGGGCGTGGGCGACTCCGTCCGGGAGGATGACGACTCGCGGCGGGTCGCCCGCAGTCAGGTCCCAGACGGCCACCTCCGCCCCGACCCCGAGCTGGATGGAGTTGGCCGCTGCCGCGAGCCACCGCCCGTCCGGGGACACGGCCAGCCGGCCCACGCCGGACGGGGCCCGGCCCTCTCGGGTCAGCACGCGGGTCTGCTTGCCGGTCGCCACGTCCCAGAACCGGACCGCCCCGTCGTCCCCTCCGGCGGTCAGGAGGTGCTTGCCGTCGGGGGTGAACGGGCCCGGGAACGTCTGGGTGCCCGAGAACTTGAGGTGGTGCCGCACAGCCCTCGTCCGGAGGTCCCAGACGTACATCTCGTTCCCCCACCCCTCGGCCAACAGGCCGCCGTCCGGAGACAGGACGAACTTCTGAGCCCCGTAGTGCCCGCCGGGGCGGCGGTCGGGGACGGGGAACAGCTCGGCGTGGCGGCCGGTGGCCAGGTCGTACTCCAGGACCGACATCCGGTTCGGGTTGTGGTCGACGTGCGGGGCGACGACGCGGGTAGCACCCGGGCCGAGCAGGGTGGTGCCGAACGTGGTCGTGATGTCCTTGGCAGGGTCAGGGACGGCGGCCCCCGTCTTCGCGTCCCACCGCCGGAGCTTGCCGCCCCCGTACGAGAGCAGGTGGCGACCGTCGGCCGTGAATCGCAGGTGGGTGAGGTAGTCCGGGTGGCGGAGCGCGGCCGACCCGAGGCGGACGGCGGCACCATCGGGCAGGTCGGCGGCGGGCTTCACGGGTTCAAGCCCCTTCGCCGGAGGGGGCTGTTCGGCTGACCCCACTCCGACGGCGGCCAGCCCAAGCCCCGTAGCGACCACCCCGAGCGTCAACACCACCCCGACGACCGTCATCATCTTGCTCACCGCCGCCCTCCGGGTCTCGTGGTTGACGAGGTTCACGACCGCCGCCGGGAGGCCCGCCGTCGCGCCCGTGGAGTACGCCACCGCCGCCTGCGCCACCGCCCCGGCGAACGCCGGCGGAACTGCCTCCAACACAGCCGCCAGCAGTGCCGGCGCAACGCCGCGGCGGGCGAGTCTGGCCGCGAGCCGCTCCTTGGCGCGGTCCAGGCGTCCGGCGACCGTCCCGTCCGGCCACCCGAGCCGTCTGGCCGCCTCGGTGCGGGTGAGCCCCTCGAAGTAGCACAGGAGAACGGGGGCGCGGTACACCTCGGGAAGACGGGCGAGTTCCTCGTGCAGGAGGCGGGCCTCGGCCGGGTCGGGGGCGGGCGGGGCGGCCGGCGCCGGGACGGCGTCCACGTCGGCAGCCGGTGGCGGTCGCCGGCGGGCGGCCCGCGCGGCAACCCGTCGGCCGACCCGGAACAGCCAGCCGACCAACGTCTCGCCGCGAACGGACCGGGCCTGACGGGCCAGGGCGAGGAAGACCGCCTGGGTGGCGTCCTCGGCCGCGTGGTGGTCGCGGAGCACGGCGCGGCACACGCGTAGAACGAGCGGAGCGTGCCGGTAGACGAGGAGCTCGAACGCACCGGCGTCCTTGTCCGCGGTGAACCGGGCGAGTAGGTCGGCGTCGGTCGGGCCGGCGGCATCGGTGCCGAGGGCGGCGAGCAAGCGGGCAGGTCGGGCCACGGGTGCCTCCTACCGATGCAGTAGCTTGGTCGCGTCCGCCTGGTACAAGAAAATCGAAAACGACGGTGGGTCTTGTTCTCGACCCGAGGTGAAGGCTTCATCGACTCTCAGGACGAGCGCCTGCCGGTGCGGGCGTCGCAGGCGGCGCCGGCCCGTCGGTTCGTGGTGGGAGTCGAGGAGCGGGAGAAAGTCGAGCAGGAAGGGCTGGAGTCGGAGTGGGCGCTGTCGGAGAGAGGCGCACCCACCCCTGCGGAGTTAATTCGCGGGCTGGCCGGCGGGACGGATGCCGGCGACGAGGTCGAGATACTGGGCGAACTGGTCCGGCCCGCCGCACGCGCGGACGGCCTCAGCCACCTGCTTCACCTGCTCGACCCCACCGGCGGCCGTGATGGTGGCGTTCACGAGGGCCACGTTCGAGAGCACTTCCGAGACCGCCGTGGTGGGCGTGGACGGGGTAGCCATGTACAGGTCGACTCCGGGGCGAAGTGGGGCAGGTATTGTTCGACGCCACTGCGCCCGCGACAATCGGCTTGCACGCGCACTCGTCCCGTTGGGGTCTCGACCAGTGGGTTCGTGCGAGATGCGCAGGTCGTGCAGGAGAGGTTCGTGTCCGAGACCGAGTGGGCCACCTCCACTGACCCCCAGGCGATGCTCGCGTTCCTGCGGGACTGTGGACCGGTCAGCCCACGGAAACTTCGGTTGGTGGCGTGCGGGTGCTGCCGAGCGCGGTGGGCGGACCTGACGCTACCTTGGTCCAGAGAGGCAGTCGAACTCGCAGAACAGGTCGCGGACGGGGAGCCGCTTGCCCTGGAGCGACAGGCACCGGTCTTCCACGCCGCCGGGGACGCCATGCTCGATTACACCGGGGCATCCGTGAGGAGAATTAGACGGGACTTGGACGAGGCCGTCACCCGGCTCTTGTGGCAGACAATCTGGTCGGTAGGTCATTCCGTGGAGGACATTGGCGACCATGTCGAGCTCGCGGCGTGGAGGCGGCGCCGATTCGACCCACCGGTACTTGTGACGGTCCTCCGCGACCTCTTCGGCAACCCCTTCCGCCCCGTCTCCTTCCAGCCCGAGTGGCGCACCGAGGCCGTCGTGGCCCTGGCCCGCGGCATCTACGAGGAGCGTGCCTGGGACCGGATGCCGGTCTTGGGTGACGCCTTGGATGACGCCGGGGCCGACCCCGAGCTGGTCCGGCACTGCCGCGAGCCAGGAATCCACGTCCGAGGCTGCCACGTCCTCGACGCCGCGTTGGACCGGGCGTGACCGCGTTGCGGGGAAGTCCCAACCACCAACTTATTTCCGAACACGCGGCGGAAGCTTCATCTGCATCAGATTGACGCAAGTGTCTTCAGCGTCAGGCGTTTCGCCGTGGTCGCCGCTCCAAATAAGGCCGAGCGGCCGCTCGCCTGGGTGGGGGAAGCAAGATTCAACGCGAAACTTGAAAATTCGGGCTCTGCTGGGGTATCGTTTTGCAAGGGACTGGTAGCAGTGGGGCACTCACCCGCGGTGTGGGTGGTGGGGGCATGACGATGTCCTTGTCAGTGGAAGGGGGCAAAAAGGCGTTGCGAGTGGCCGGACCTGGTCGTCAGGCCGGCCGGACCTGGTAGCCGCGGAGGTTCAGGCGCAGGGCCTCGCGGTGGGCTTCGCGCCGGGTGG
>JAFKFQ010000054.1 GCA_017308215.1 bacterium
GGGGTGCGATAGCGTGGACTTGCTGAACCACTGCCGGGGTAACAGGCCTCACGTCCGTGGCTGCTGGGTTTTAGACCTCATGCTCGGTGAGGAGTGACCCGGACGTAACTGCCGCCTGCTCAGCTACTTCGAGATGCGTTCGCCCTGGGGTCAGTAGTGAAGCGGATTGCTGTTGTCCCAATGAAAATCACAATGACTTCTTGACTCGTAAGCACCTCGTTCCGTTTCGTCGTCGTCGGGTTATCACTCCGCAGAGCGACCCCGAATGACAACAAAACGCCCAGCCCAACGCAAAGCAGACGAGGGTCTGGCATCGCGAATTGCCAGAATGACGTGTGACGTGTCTTTCCGGTTCTTCCGGGAAAGTAGGACCCTGGCTGGAGTCGGGGCGAGGTGCCTGACAGTTGAGCAGGAGGGGCGGGGAGGCGGCGACTGCCGCGGAACTGCTCGTCCGCGTCGGCGAGTTGCGAACGCGGCCGTCAGGCCGCCGCCCAGTACCGCTTAGCGAACCTCTCAGCCCGCCGCATCGCGTACCACCGGCACTTCGCCTCGCTGCCCACGAGCCGCCGCTTCCTGCTCACGTCGCCCTGCTTCTTCATGGCCGGTCTCCTTGAGAGGAGTACCACACCATAGAACGGCGCCGGCCGCGCGGCTTGCGCCGCCGAGCAAGGAGGACATCGTGTCGGAGGACGACTGGTCGGCCTGCACCGACCCCCAGCTGATGCTGTTGTTCCTCCGCAGCCGGCGCGCCACCACCGACCGGAAGCTCCGGCTGTTCGCCTGCGCGTGCTGCCGCCGCATCTGGCACCGGTTCCCTGACCCCCTCAACCGGGACCCCGTGGTGGAGGTCGAGGACCACCCGGACGGCCGATTCGAGGACGAGGACATCCTGACCGCGGTGCGGGCCTCGTCCTCCGTCGAGCCCGAGTGCCGCGGCCAGCCGGCGTACTGGGTGGCGAAGGCCCTCGGCCGCGGGTTCTACAAGATGACCGCGTTCGAGAGCGCCACCCTGGTCGCGTGCAAGGCGATGGCGCTGGACGACCAGGATTACGGCCACCGGGTCGAGGTGGAGCTCTTCTGGTCGGTCTCCGGTGGGTCTCCCTCCCGACCCCGGTCCGCCCTGCCGCAGTGCAGGTCGAGGCGACCGCCCAAGCGGGGCTCCTCCGCGAGGTGTTCGGGAGCCCGTTCCGGCCAGTGAACTTCGAGGGCGAGTGGCGGACGGAGGCGGTCGTCGCGCTCGCCCGGGGGATGTACGAGTCCCGGGACTTCACGGTGATGCCCGTGTTGACCGATGCGCTGGAGGACGCCGGGTGCCCGAACGAGGACATCCTCGCGCACTGCCGCGGTGGCGGACATCACGTCCGCGGGTGCTGGGTTGTCGATGTCGTCCTCGGCAAGGCGTGAGCAGGGAGTTGCCGTGACCGCGTCCTACGGGCTCACCACCACCGACCCCCCGGCGATGCTCGCGTATCTGCGAGACTGCGGGCCAGTGAGCGAGCGGAAGTTGCGGCTGTTCGCAGTCGCCGTGGCGTCCGAGGTTCGGCACTTGATGAGCGACGAGCGGAGTCGAGACGCTTTGCGAATCGCCGAGGAGGTAGCCGATGGACGGACTGATGAAGCAGAGCGATCGCTTGCACAGGAGTTGGCCGACGCGGCCCGCGCCGAGGCCGAGACCCGTTACGAAGCCGAGGTGAACGAATCCACCTACGCCGAAAGCGACGAGGTCATTGCTGCCGGCTGGCGGCTCTTGGTGCCGGTGGACGCAGCTGCTGCAGCACATGCTGCTCTGTATCCGGTAGCGTTTTCCGCCGCCGCGGACGCAGTCAGGCTGATGCTGACCACCGAGGAGTGGGTCCGGCAGACGGTAAGGTGGGAAGCAGGTGAAGGTCGGAACCCAGACGATGCTGCTGGCCTGGGGAACCGGTCGCAGCTGGCCGCTCTACTGCGGGACATCTTCGGCAACCCCTTCCGCCCCGTCATGTTCCTTCCCGAGTGGCGCACCGAGGCCGTCGTGGCCTTGGCGCGCGGTGCCTACGACGACCGAGCTTTCGAGCGGCTACCCGTACTCGCCGACGCCCTGGAAGATGCCGGGTGCTCGGCTGGGACCGTCCTCGCACATTGCAGAAATGGCGGGCCACACTACAAGGGGTGCTGGGTAGTGGACGGAGTCCTGGGAAAGGTGTGAGCAGGAGGGTGTCGTGTCCGAGACCGAGTGGATGACGCGCCCGGACCCGAGCTCGATGCTCGCGTTCCTCGACACACGACGAGCGAGCAACCGGAAACTCCGGCTCTTCGGGGTCGCCTGCTGCCGTCGGGTCTGGGACGTGCTCGCGCCCGTACCCGGCCAGCACGCCGTCGAGGTGAGCGAGCGGTACGCCGACGGGCAGGCCACCCTCAAGGAACTCCGCGCCGCCTACCGGGCGACGACCGTCCGCACGCACGCGGAGATTGCCGCCTGGTGGGCGGGCAAAGAGAGCCGGGTCCGGCCCCGTGTTCGGGCGGCGGAATCGCGGCCGTCGCAGCGTCTCCGCGGGTCGGTCCGGTCGAGTGGGCGCAGGACATCCGGATGGACTCGTACTCGGACGAGGTGCTGGCGGACGTATCCCGGGAGAAGCGCATCCAGGCGGACGTACTCCGCGACATCTTCGGCAACCCGTTCCGACCGTTGGCCTTTGACCCCGCGTGGCGGACGACGGCCGTCGTCGGAGTGGGCATGGGGATGTACGAGGGCCGGGACTTCAGCCCGATGCCGGTGTTGGCGGACGCGCTTGAGGAGGCGGGTTGCACCGCCCCAGATGTTCTTGAACACTGCCGGGGGCCGAACACTCACGTCCGCGGGTGCTGGGTGGTAGACTTGGTGCTGGGCAAGACCTGAGCAGGGGAGCACACCGCCCGGGGACCAGACCATGACGCCTCGCCTGCTCACCGCCTCCTTCCTCGCGGTCGCGTGCCCGGTCACCGCCGCCCCCATCCCCGCGGACGCGAAGGCACCGCCCCTCTACTTCCCGACCGTGGTCGGGGCGAAGTGGGTGTACGAGCGCGGCCTGGGCGCGTCCGAGACGGTCGTGGTCGCCTCCGTGGAGAAGGTCGGGAACGACATGGTCATCAGCCGGGCCGGGGCCGACGGGACGACAATCGTGTACGCGAAGGTGGTGGTGTCGCCGGCGGGACTGCGGCAGGACCGCGACGTGACCACCGGCCAACTCGGGGAGGTGTGGCTGCTCAAGACCCCGTTCCGGTCCGGTGAGTCGTGGGTCATCCCGGTAGAGGTCGGCGGGGGAAGACGAACCGTGTCCGGCCCGGACCGGGTAGACGTACCCGCGGGTCAGTTCTTGGCCGCGAAGGTCGTCTACGAGCGCGGCGGGAGCCAGTTGACTTCCTGGTACGCGCCCGGGGTCGGCGAGGTCAAGCGGGTCGAGCGGTTGGCCGACGGCACGGAGACGGTTACTCGGTCGCTGCGGTCGTTCACCCAGGGCAACACGCATACTGGGCGCCGGCTCCCGGACGCGGGAGATGTGGTATGAGCCCCTCCAACCCGTCCACCGGGCGTGGTTCGAGTCCGGCCGAGAGGAGCGAGTCCTGGTTCCAGCCGGCAGGTTCTGGGCCGTCCCTGTGGAAACAACGGTGTCGAGGGTGGGCCAGCAACCACGCCGGGTCAAACACTGGTACGCGAGGGAGGTGGGTTTGGTAAAGTGGGCGACCGGCACCGAGACCGAGTTTGTCCTCAAGCAGTTCACCCTCGGGAAGAACCCCGCCCCATGACCAAGCTCACCCTCCCCTTTCTGCTCATCGCCGTCGCGGCATCCGCCGCCGCGGCGCCCGTCCCGGACGAGGCGAAGGCGCCGGTGATGTTCTTCCCGACGACGCCGGTCACCTGGGTGTACGAGTACCGCTTGGGTAACGAGCTCGTCAGCGAGGTGGCCGAGACCGTCATCGCGGTGACGGACCAGGACGGCATGAAGGTGGTCGCCCTGGGGACCGTCGATGCGGGGAAGGCCCGCCCGGACGACCGGGCGGTCGCGGTGTCCGCCCGCGGGCTGGTCTCGGGAGTCAAGCCCCCGGACGGCAGGTTCGTCCCACGAGCCACCATCCTGCGGGTGCCGGTCGTGCCCGGGGAACAGTGGGCGGGCGGTCGCCCGGGCGGGTTCGTGCCCGTGTGGCGCGTTACGACGCGCGGCCCGGAGGAGGTGGTCGTCCCGGCCGGCCGCTTCCAGGCGGTGCGGGTGGATGCCACCTACGTCGGGGCGGACCGCTCGCCGAAGCACGACCGGTCGTGGTACGCGCCGGGGGTCGGGACCGTCCGGCGGGAGTTCGACAGCGGGGTCGTGCACGTCCTCAAGTTCATCCGCGGGACGCACTGGGAGCCGTACCGGCCGCAAATCGTGCAGCCGTGACGGCGGGCGAGCCTCCAACAACGACGAAACCCGCGGCGCGATGCCGCGGGCCTCGGTGATGAGCAGGGTGAAAGGCTCGGTGGTGTGCCGGCGGGCCGCGGAATGTGACCCGAGGTGTCTCGTCTCCTGCTCACGCACGCGCCGCGCCAACGCCGTGACGGCGGGCAAGCAGGTACTTGAGCAGGGGAGCGAGGTGCAACGCCTGCACCACCTGACCCTCCTCGACCATCCGCTCGACTTCATCGACGGGAATCATCAAGACCTCGATGTCCTCTGTCACCTCGGGCGACGGCAGGGCGACACGCTCGACCCCGAGGGCCAGGAACGAATACGTCAGGTTGCTGTGCGTGCTGGGGTTGGCCGACGCCACCATCAGCGGTCGCCAATCCCCACCCCTGTACCCCGTCTCCTCCAGCAACTCTCGTCGAGCAGCGGCCTCGGGAGACGAATCACCCGCGTCCACCACACCAGCGGCCAACTTGAAATCGACACGCCCGAGCCCGTGGCGGTACTGCCGGACCAGCACCACCCGGTCGTCCGGAGTGACGGCGACGACATTCACCCAGGGCGGGTACTCCAGCACGAAGTAGTCGTCGATGACCGCACCGCTTGATAGACGGACCCGGTCTTGTCGGAGCGTCAGCCACGGCTTGCGGGACAGGTAGGTCGACCCCAACACGTCCCACGGTAGCGGTTCGGCCACTCGACCCTCTTTAGTTCGGAGCGTCGGCTACGCCACGACAGCATTCTCGGCTGGGCGCCCGGCACCCGGCCCCGCGACCGCAGCCCCCACCCCCTCATCCTCTTCGAGCAGGTCGTCCCGGGCCAGGACAGTAGCGACGGCCTCTCTTACTCGCCGCTTCCGGTCCGCCGCAACGGGGACGCCGGCTAGCATCTGCAAGTACCACTGTCGAAGCTCGATTGGCAGGTGAGCGTCGATACGCTCCATCAGCTCGCGGCCGATGGCGTCGGGCTCGACCGACGAGGGTTTCGTCAGGCCCATCACGACCTCGATGCCGGCCGGCCGCGACAGGTTCGCCTTCGCCGTGTTCCGCGCCCGCCACTTCGCGTACGGGCGGCAGTGCTCGCCGTCGGCGCAGGGTGCCCCTTCGGGCAGGCCATGCACGGTGGGTCCCGCCAGGTGACGTGGTCGCGGTAGTAGTTCAGCGCCCTGTTCCTCGCGTTCGCCAGCAGGAAGCCTTCGAGGGGCCGGCCCTCCTGGAACGAAGGCAGCGCCTCCAGGGACCAGACGACGACCTGCTGGGCGAAGTCCTCGGCCGTGCCGGCAACGACCCCGAGCTTGCGGTACAACGCCTTCGAGATGTGTGCGGTGGCGGCGAGGAATACGGACTCGGAGGGCGAGGAATACGGACTCGGAGATGGAGGACGGCAAGCTCAAGACCGGCCCCCACGCCACCAGTCGAACACGCCCTCCGGCTCGGGTTCCGGCTCGGCGCGAGGCCCGTCCTCCTGGTACCCGAAGGCGGCGGCGATTCCCCTCTGGGAGGGGGTCAGCGGGGCGGTCGGGGTAGACGAACGAGGCTGCTGCTCGTCGTCGTCCTCCTGTCGCCCGCCACTGACACCGTCAAGCGTCACGGTCACGGTCTTGGCGAGGTCGCGGCCCTCAAGGACCGCCCGGACGGCCGTCCCGGAATCCACGTCGTAGGTTATCTGCATCAGCCTCATCTCGTCTCCGTCCGCTGCTCCGCGAGTTAAAGGGAATGCGGTGAAATGCCGCCGCTTATTGTGGCTACGCCACGTGCCGCCACGTCCGCCCGGTCGCGGCCATGTGCGCGGCCCGCTGGGTGACGCCGTACTCTCGCCCGAGGGCCGCGGCGTTTGTCCCGCCCGGTAGCGCACCCGCATGTCTCGCACCACGACCTCGGTGAGCTTGGCCATCGGGCTCTGCTCGCCCCGCAGGGGGGTTCGGCCGGAGCAGGCCGAGGGCGGCGGCGTGCCGGGCGTTCCCGCGGTGAGTCGTGTACTCCAGATTGTCGAGGCGGTCGTTGTTCTTCCGGCCGTCGAGGTGATTCACGATGTGGCCGGGCGGGGGCGGGCCGAAGAAGGCGGCGGCGACCAACCGGTGCCCGCAGGCCGTTCGTCGGCCCTTCCAGCCGCGAAGATTGTACGGCCGGTAACCCTTCCGAGTCCGGGTCCCGCTCAGGATGAGGCCGCGACGGACATTCTTGATGCGGCCCCACGAACTCGCTTCGTGGTGGGGATAATCGGGTATCGGCTTCCACTACTCGGTGTCGGTCATCTGTCGGTGTCCTCCGTAGAGCAATACCCCGGATGGACAAACCAGCTCGTTTTTGCGAACCGGCCAATTTGCCGCTGGTAATGCGGCGACAAGGCCAGGTGAAATCCGGCAGAATGGACGGCGATCTTCTTCCGGCATTTCGAGTCCGGAAGGCGCCCCCTTCGGGGGGCGTCTCAGCTGAACCGGCGTGGTGAGCAGGGGAGGCCGGTGTGGAGGGACAGCCGACCATCGCCCGCCTCCTGCTGCCCCTCGGCGGCGGGCTCTCCCTGCTCAACTGGGGCGCCGTCGTCGTCCCCTGGTGGTCGGGCAAGTTCCACTCGGCCCTCCCGCTCGTCGGCAGGCGAGGCGTCGCCGGACTTGTCCCTGCAGACCGAGGACGGGTAGCGGGCGACCGGGTGGTTCACGTTCGGTCGGGACGAACCCGACTCGGCCCCGCCGGGACCCCGAGCGGTGTCGTGATGAGCAGGCAGGGTGAGATGCTAACCTCCTCGGCGGCCCTGCGGAGGTGACGGCGTCACCCGCCTCGCCGGCTCGAGGACCGGCTACGCCGCTTGGAACCGAACGAAGTAGACGGTCCCACTGGCGGCCGTCATCCGTCCGGCGACTGCCTCGGCGGCCCCGCGGTGGGGGAATTCGGCGTGGACCCGGAACCGCCCCGTGTAGGTGTCCCAGAAGTAGACCTCGAACATGGCTTGACCCTGACTGGTCTGGACTCGGCTGCCGGTATCGTGATGTGCCTCTTGCAGCCGGGGTGCCAAGGCAGGGGCGGCGCCGCCACAATCCCCAAGCGCGTCCAGGGACAGGGCTTGCGCGACCCGTTCGTTCGTCGGCGCCGGAGCATGTCGAGGGGAGGTCGCCGAGGAGGTCGACACCACGTGGAGATGGTGTCGGGGAATCGGACACGGCCCGGGCCACGCACCCTCGGTCAACAGAGGGCGGCCTGGATGTCCCACCACAGCCCGTGCGAAACGTCGGCGGGACCGCCGGCCGTCACGAGCGACAGGGCGTCGGCCGGGGTGCAACCAGTCACCCGAGCCAGAGCCCCGGCGGCGATGGCCGGGGTCCGACTCATCCCGGCCGAGCAGAACACCAGGGTGGGGACGGCGGCCCGGACGAACCCGGCGACGATGTCCACGGCCGCCCGCACCGTCTACCCCGGGTTCCCGCTCCCGTTATGCAGCGGGAACCGGCAGTAAACGATGTCGCGGGTGACGAACACCGGGGGTTCGTCCGCCGCCAGGTCCACGAGCACGGCGATGCCGACGGACAGGACCGGGTGGAGGTCGCGGGCGTGGCCGACCTGCCCGAGCCACAGGCGGTAGCCAGGAACCGGCCGCATGGGGGCACCCTGACGAGGTGGCCGGGCGTGCGACGCGCGTCCGACGCAGGATGTAGCCGGAGGGTCCGCCCGGTCTTACAGGCGGCCGGTCGGGAATCGCCCGCCCGGAGGCCACGTTCGCACGAGTTTAGCCACGCCGTTGCGGCCACGGCGTGACGCCGCCTCGACGGCCTGTTCGAGCCGCACAACCCGCCGGTCCACCGCTACCCGCCCCGCCCTGCTTGGGGTGCGGTCATGCAGCGCCGGGGTTAGCGTCTTTGCGGAAGAGGTACCGCGCGCCGGCGGCCAGCGCGACTGCGAGTCCGAGCAACACGACGGAGTGCCCCTCGCGCTCGGTCAGTGCGACGACCAGTCCCCGGAGGGCCAGTACGAAGCTGATGAGCAACAGCAGGGCGCCGCTACCCGCGGTCCACGTCAGCGCCGGCGGCGGCGGGTTCGAGCCGAGCGGGGTGCCGAGCGGCAAGTCCTCGACCCGCTGGTAGCAGGACAGGCACACGCGGGCGGGCAATTTCGGAAGGGTCGCCCCACAGCGCGAGCAGCAAGTGGTCATTCTCGTCCCCACGGCTTCACTGTGGGCCACGTCGTAGCAGCTCACGCGCCGAAGTGCCTCTCCTCGCCCGGCCCGCCGAAGCCTCGGAGCGGCGGGCGCCGGTGCAAGCGGTGGACCTGCATTTCGGCGATTCCCCCCACCGTCGAGCCGGTCGTGCCGTTATGATGAAGCCCGCCGCGGACACCCCGCGAGACGGGAGCACCATGAAGATTACCCTGTTCGTCCGCACCTACCCGGTCCAGGACGCGCCGGTCGCCCTCTCGCTCGTGCCCTACCCGACCCACCAGCGGCACACGTTCATCCGCGACGGCGCGGTCTACGAGTCCGTGAACCGGGAGATGACGGTGAAAGTCCCGGACGGGTCGGTCGTGGACGCGGACCGGAAGCTGCTCTGGTGGACCGGCGACAAGGGGCGGGTCAAGTCCACGGTGAACGAGGTCTACGAACTCGTGCAGGCGAAGACTTCGGGGTTCGGGAAGTGTTAGTGGCGCCCGCCGCCGCCGATTCGTCCGCCGGTGGAGCAGCTACTTGAGCCCCGACACTGCGTCTACCTCCCAACAGCCGCGAGCGTGAAGGCCGCCCCCACGGCTGCGGTTCAGGGTGCCGGGGTCGGTACCACTCAGCGACTGCGCCGCGGTCCACCTCACCAGCCCGGCCGCTGGCTCGCACCCGCGGCCGAGTCCTCACGGCACCCGCCGCTTGAGCAGCATGGTGTTCGTCGTCGTCCGGGTGAGCGTCGGCGCGAACCCGCCCCCGACCTTGCCGAAGGAGCCCCGGTCGCCCGGCACGCCGCCCTTGCCCTGGCCGAGCCGGGTCGAACCCGGTCGCAGTGGTCGCCGTCGTGGTCTGGCTCTCCACCACCTCCCAGCCCGCCGCCCCGAGCGCGTTCAGTGCCTGGATGCGCCGGCCGGCTGGCGCGGCGTCCTTCCGAAACGGGGCCGCCTTGAGTTGGTCGGCGAACTCGTCCCACCCCTTCAGCGACACCTCTTCGGCCCCGGTGGTCCAGCGGATGGTCACGGTGTCGGGCGTGGCGGGAACCTCGTTGCCGTCGGCGTCCTTCCCGGCTGGCCGGCCCGGGACGTTGCGGTACGACAGTTCGGCGTACTCCCAGCGGACGGGCGCCGGCCGCGTCGCGGCGGGCGTCTGGGCGGACACGGCGGACGCGGCCAGGACGAACAGAACAAACGCGGGGAAAAATCGCATGTCTCGGCCTCCGGAGGGGTGCGAACGCGATTCTACTCCCGAGGCCCGGGGCGTGCGTGAGATTCGTGTGAGTGACGGATGGATGGGACGTAGCCGCGAGGCTGATTGCCCGGTGTGCGGGACCTCGCTGGACGGGTTCGCGCTCACGGACTGGGTGTAACCTCACGACTTCCGGCGAGACCCCGAGCCCACGTCGCCGCCGCCTCGACTCGTGCGGTGATGGTTCCGCGCGGCAGATGGGTCAACCAGACGACGTTGCCCAGACCGAATTGAGTGCGGCTCGAATCATCGGGCTGGCCGGAGTCTCGCCTTCCCAACCCGTCATCTCGGCCAACTTCAGCAGGAGGAACTGACGGACGGCCTCGCGCTGCGGCTCGGACAAGAGTTCAAACACCTCGGCCCCGCCGATGCCCTTGTAGGTCAAGGTGAAGACCACATCGGCGGCCTGGGTCTTTTCCTCCAAATCCGCCAGGAGGTATGCGGGTAGGTGGAAACGCATCCCTTCGGCGTCGAAGAACGACAGGCTGCTGTTGCACTGGTCGAGAATCACTGGGGGAATCCGTGACCAGTCGTCCTTCTCGTCCTTGGCGCGGTATTCGGCCAGCTTAGCGGGGAGCGCGTAGTCATCTAACCCCTGCCCTTGAAGAAGGCCGACACCTTCCCCGAGCGTTACCCCGCGGATAAGTGCAGCGACACGCTGTGCTTCTGGTGTCATGGACGCACGTCAGTTCCAGAAAAGCACGTCCCCGCCAAATCTGGCCGCGTTCGGGGCGGCGGGTCTGGGTGGCGAAGATGCGAGCGCGGCGGACCGGGAGGGTCCGTCAGGGGTGCGCCGCGAAGTCCCAGAGGCCGAGGCGGGTCTTGCCGCCGTTCTTCTCCACCAGGGCTAGGAGCGGCCTCGACGGGTGGAACCCCATCACCGCGGTGACCCCGTCGGAGAACCGGACGACCCGGCCGGTGACGGTCTCCCACACGCAGAACATGCTCTTGTGCGTCGGGCCGCGGAACGCCTCCGCCGTCGGGTACGCCAGCCCGCTCGCGGCGAGCAGTCGGCCGTCGGCCGAGAAGGCCGCGTTCAGCTGGCCCCGCGCCTGCACGAACGGGCGGTCCCCCTGGAGGGCCGGGAGCGGCTCTCCGGTCTTGCCGTTCAGGACCAGCAGGCGGGACGTCCCGAAGCCGACGACCACCCGGTCCCCGCGCGGGGAAACCCCCACCTCCGGCGTGAGGCCGTCCCGGCTCACCGGGTCGCCATCGACCGCCGTGACCCGGGTCCACAGGTGCTCGCTCTTGTCCACGTCGTAGGCCGAAACCCCAACCTCCGGCCCAGCCCAAGCCGTGACCAGCACCTTGCCGTCGGCCGACAGCGCGAACCGGGCGCACTCGCCGTCGCCCGCCTTGAACACGGACTTCACCGTCCGCCCGGTCGCGGCGTCCACCTCGTGCACCTCCAGCTTGGCGTACCCGTTCGTCTTGCGCACCCCGTAGAACACGGTGCGAAACGACTTCGCGTCTGGGGCGAAGGCGTACTCACTCGTCTGGTCGGCGTCGAGGTCCACCCTCCGGGGCTCGCCGCCGCCCCCGCTGAGCGAGTCGGCCTTCCCCGGCTCGACGTTCCAGAAGCTGAGCCGGTGGAACCCGCTGGCGAGGGCGTACTCCCGTAGGTCGGTGATGAGACGCGACCCGTCAGGCGTGAACCCGACAATTTTCTCGGCCCGCTCCAAGTAGTCGACCTCCGCCCCCCGGTCGAACACATCCCGGACGAGCAGCACATGCGGTACGCTTTTCGGGCCACCCGCCCTTGATGAGTCGCCCCGGCCGTGGACTGCAACCGTCTTCCCGTTCGGATGGAGGGCGACGCGGTCCGCGGTCGACAGCTCCAGGTCCATTGCCTGTCGTATCCGCGGGGTGGCGAGTTCGACCGGCTTCGGGTTTGCGGGCGCAACGACGGGCGGGGCTGGCACGGCGGGCGGGGCCGGCGGGGGCGGGGCCTGGGGCGTCTGAGCCGTGAGGCCGACGCCGACCACGGTCGTGACGACCGCGGCAACCAACCCGAGGAACATCGTCCGGCGCACGGGAAGCCCTCCTTGCACGAGGTTGACGAGAGGCTGCGGCAGCGTGCCGCCGGCCGACCAGACCGCCACGACTTCGCACGTCTTGGTGAGCAGGGAGTCCGGCACCCCCACCGCCCGCGCCTCCACGAGCACCGCCCCGACGGACAACATCACGCCGCGCCTCACGAGTCTCACCGCCGCGTCCGGGTACCACACATCACACTGGTGCCTCATCGGGGCCGCCAAGTCGGGGATTGCCCACCGCTCGGTCACCGCGACGTGCCGCCACCCGGCGAGCGGCTCGAACGCCAGGAACAGGTCGGCCACTCCGTGCCGGACGTACTCGCTGTCCTCCTGGGCGGGGACGTCGGGCGGACCGGCAGCGGAGGTCGGGCGTCGCCAACGAGTTGCTTCCCGCCATCGTCCACGCATACCCCTCCCGCCGGCGACCCGTCCCTGCCGAAGCTGCTCGACCGGGTGCGGGCCGCCCTCCGGGGCCGGCACTACGCGATCCGCACCGAGGACGCCTACGCCGACTGGGTCAAGCGGTACATCCTGTTCCATAACAAGCGCCAGCAAGTGCTGGACCTCGTCGGGGGTCGGGTCGCCGAGGTGCTCGGCCCGCTACCACTCGTTCTTCCACTCGGCCTGCACCAGCAGCCCACGGATGTCCCCGGCCGCCTGACGTCGGGGCTCGCTCCGCGCGAACCGGGGCCAACCCACTCAACAACCGCGGCCAACTCGTCGGCCCAGCCCTTCACACGCTGCTGCGTTGGTCGTCCTAACATCGCTCGGCCTCGAAGTCCTGGCGAGAGCTGTTGCGACAAGTGCCTCTGTATGACCAAACAATCGCAATTTTTACGATGATCACCACGTTTAACCGGCCCACATCGAACGCAGCGACCCCCAAGCGAATTTACCCCGCGGCAAACGAACGTGAGCTATTGTTGCGGGACAGGAATGCCGGTCCTAGCGGCAGGAACCTATCGCCCCAACGTCGTTTTCCTCTCGCCCAACCCATTTACTGGGAAGCCCGGGATTTGAACCGGTGTGAAAGACCCAGAAGTCCGTCGTGTCGCGGCGTTGGTCGGTCACGAGCATTTGTCGTTGGTGGCAGCGGGGTGTGATGTCAGCCCGCACCCGACGGCTGCGAACCTGGACCTCTCACCGGGTGCGGTCGGAAGGAACACGCAGGAAAGAACCGATGACCGCAGGCCCACCCCGGAAGAAGGTATTGGGGGTCATGGCCGCCCTGGCGGCCATGACCTTCTTTCTCGACGTGCCGTTCCCCCGAGGGCAGACATCGGCGATGCTCTACGTGGCCGTGGTCGGGGCCGCCCCCTGGCTTTCCGGGCGGCGGCCCATCGTTCTCGCCGCAGCGACGTGTACTTCTCTCACCGTCCTGGGACACTTCCTCTCCCCTCCCGGCTCGGAACACCTCGATCTGATGAATCGC
>JAFKFQ010000055.1 GCA_017308215.1 bacterium
GGTCCGGTGCCGGGCCGCCCACCGGGTCGCGTGCCGCACCCACCCCGGGCCGCCCGCCCGCACCGGGCGGCCGGTCAGCTAACGGTCCCGGTCGGTCGCCAGCTCACACGCCGTCGCGTACCCGCCGGTCATCGCGGCCTTCACCACCCGGATCAGTTCCCGCGGCACCCCGCCCGCCCGGGCGCCGGTCAGCTCTTCGGGGCGTGGGCGGCGGAGCATCAACAGTTCGTACAGCGTCACCCCGAGGGCGTAAATGTCCGTGCGCGGGTGGCGGTGGGCGGGGTCGCCGGCCGTCATCTCGGGGCTGGCGTACCCGCGCGTGCCGAACCCGCCGGCCGACGCCCACCCGTCCTCCTCGCCCTCCTGGCAGGCGAGCCCGAAGTCGTGGACCCAGACGTGCGGCCGCCCCGCCGGGGTGAACTCCAGCAGCAGGTTCCCCGGCTTCACGTCGCGGTGAACGACGCCCGCCCGGTGCGCGGCGTCGAGCGCCTCGGCGGCCTGCCGCACCCACCCGACGACCTCCCGGGCGTAGGCCCGCGGATCGGTCCGGTACAGGGCCGCGACGCGTACGAACCCGGGGTGCGGCGGCGCCTCCGGAAAGCCGCCCCGCAGCCCCCGGACGACCGCCGCCAGCGACAAGCCGCGGATGAACGGCATGGCGTAGGCGTCCGGCCCGTCGGCCCCTTGGGCGGCGGCGAACACCGGGACGAGGTGGGTGTGGTGGAGCCGGGCGGCGACGCGGACCTCGTGGCGGAACCGCGCCCGGGCGGCCGGGTCGGCCCGCAGCCGCGGGGCGAGCACCTTGAGTGCGACCGGCCGCCCCGGGTCGAGTTGTACGGCCTTGTACACCACCCCCATCCCGCCGCGCCCGACCGGCTCCAGCACCTGGAACCCGCCGAACGTGCGGAGGAGGAGGTCGTCCGGCGCCCCGTCCCCGCCCGCGCCGGCCCGGTCGGACGACACCGAGAGTGTGAGCGTCGAATCCGCATCGCCGATCCGGGCGAGCAGGTCTTCGAGAGCGAGCCGGAAGCGGTCTTCCGGGTTCACAGGCGGGGGCGGGCGACTCATGGGCGATGCCGCGCGGAACGGGTGGAACGACCGGGGGCGGTGGGTCGTGTGGGAATAGTGGATTCTGCAAGACTCGCCCGACCCTGTCAAGCAAAGACACACACAAGATGATCGGTGTACCCTCTTGTTGGGGCCCGTCCCGTCGGTTACGGTGCTACGACTCGCCACAAACGCTCGCCGGTGATACGCCCATGCCAATCTCCGCTTCGTGCCCCGCGTGCGGCTCCGATCACGTTGGCCCGGACAGCGCCGCCGGGCACACGCTCCCCTGCCGAAAGTGCCGGACGCCGGTCCCGATCCACGCGCCGCCGGCCGACGAGGAGGTCGTGGAGTTCGAGCCGGTCGAGGAGGAAGCGGTCGAGATCGAGCCGGAGAAGGAACCGACCGCAGCGACCAGCGCCGAGCCGACCAGGACCGCGAAGCCGCTCGCCAAGAAGAAGAAGAAGGCGAAGCCGCCGCCGAAACGCCGGGTGAGCCCGCTACTACGGTGGGGGCTGGTCGGCGGCGCGGCGGTCGTGCTTCTCGCCGCGGTCGGCGTCGGCGGCTACTTTGCGTACCGCACCGCCACCCCGCCGCCGGACAAGGAGGTCGCCGGCGCCGGCTGGTACAAGGCCGAGGAGAACGACGGCTGGTTCACGGCCCACTTCCCCGGCGGGAAGGCGAAGTACGAGCGCCACGGGTTCCGCATCCCGGACTTCCTCGCCAAGCAGGCCGGGGCGACGGGCGAGGAACTGAGTTGGAACATCCAGACGTGGGACCGCAAGCACGGTGGCCGGGAGTACGGCGTGTTCCTGTTCACCCTCCCGTCGAAGGGCTCGGCCGCGAACCAGGCCGAGCAGGCGGCCACGCGGGTCAAGGTCGCCCCGGGGCCGGGGGTGCAGATGCGGCTCGACGACACCGTCACGCTCAACGGCCACACCGGGGTGCGGCGGGCGATGCGCGGCGGCAGCGAGACGAAAGTGTCGATGCTGTTCGGCCTCGGCAGCCACCGCATCCTCGGCGTGATGGTCTCCGGGCCCGACGACTTCGACCACACCGACCCGCTCGTGGTCGCGTTCTTCGAGAGCTTCACCCTGGATCGGTAACGGCCAGCGCGGCGAGCGGGTCGGTCTTCTTGCGGGCCAGCCGGGCCAGGACTGCCCGCGCGGTGAACGCCGCCGGGTCGAGCCGGGCGGTCACCTCGCGCCAGTCGAGCGGGGTCGAGACCGTCGCCCCCGGTACCGCCCGCAGCACGTAGGGCGGGACGGCGTGGTGCCCGCGGGCGTTCTGCAGCACGTCGATGTACACCCGGCCGCCGCGCTTGGCTTTCCGAATGTCCGTCGTCGCCGTGTCGGGCATCGCCTCCGCCGCGCGGGTCGCCGCTTCCAGCGCCCACGCCCGCGCCGCGTCGTGGTCGCCCGCGCGCACCCACGGTGTCAGGATGTGGAGGCCCGTCTTCCCCGAGGTCTTCACGACTGCCGTGACGCCCTCCGCGTCGAGCGCTGCCTTCACCGCCCGCGCCACCGCGACCACATCCGTGAACGGCGCCGGCCCCGGGTCGAGATCGAAGAGAACGAAGTCGGGCCGGTCGAGGTCCGCGACCCGCGACGCCCACACGTGGAACGTCAGCGTCCCCTGGTTGACAAGGTACAGGAGCGTCGCCCGGTCGTTGACGAGGGCGTAGTTCACCGGCCGCCCGCGCTCGGTGTCGAGGCGCACCCGGGGGATCCAGTCGGGGTAGTGGGCGGGCGTGTCCTTCTGCCAGAAGTGCGGCGCACCCTTGAGGAGCCCCCCGGGGAGCCGTTCGAGCGTGACCGGCCGGTCCTTCAGGAACGGCAGGAGCCGGTCGGCGACGCGGTCGTAGTACGCGAACACGTCCCCCTTCGTGAGCCGCAGGTCGGGGTAGACGACGCGCTCGGGGTGCGTCAGCTCCACCTCCGCCGGCGCCGCGGTGGTGCGGGTCGGCTTCGGCCTCGTGACCCGTGCCACGGCGGGGCCGGCGGAGGGCTTCTCACCCGCGGGCGCGGCGTGCGTGTCGCGCGCCTTCATCAGCAGCCACTGCGGCTTCCCCCGGGCGCGCGGCTTCATCCGCAGCAGCGTGAACCCGCCCTTGAGCTTGTCGCCGTGTAGCGTGAAGTCGAGCCGGCCGCCCGCGATGCTCCCGGCGCCCGGCTCGTAGGTGCCGCGGTCCCAGATGAACACCTCGCCGCCGCCGTACTGCCCCTTGGGGATCGTCCCCTCGAACCCGGCGTAGGCGAGCGGGTGGTCCTCGACCTCGACGGCGAGGCGCTTCACCGCCGGGTCGAGCGACGGCCCCTTCGGCACCGCCCAGCTCTTGAGCACGCCGTCCTGTTCGAGGCGGAAGTCGTAGTGGAGGTGCGAGGCGTGGTGCTCCTGCACGACGAAGATCGGGCGCGCGTGCGCGACCGTCCGGCCGGCGACGGCCGGCTCGCGGGTCTGCGTGAAGTCGCGCTTGGCGCGGTACGCCTCCAGCGGCACAGGTGCGGCCCCCTAGGGTTTGAGGACGACCTTGATGCAGTTGTCCTTCTTGTCGCGGAACGTCTTGTACGCCGCCGGCCCCTCGGACAGGGGGAGCCGGTGGGTGACGACGAACGACGGGTCGATCTCGCCACCCAGCACCTTCTCCAGCAGCGGGCGCATGTATTTCTGGGCGTGGGTCTGCCCCATCTTGAACGTCAGCCCCTTGTTCATCGCCGCGCCGAGCGGGAACTTGTCCGGGAACCCGACGTACACGCCCGGGATCGACACCGTGCCGGCCTTGCGGCAGCACATGATGGCCTCGCGGACGGCGTGCGCCCGATCGGTGCCGACGCCCACCAGCGTCTTCGCCTTGTCGTACACGGCGTCGACGGCACCCGTGTGGTGCGCCTCGCAGCCCACCGCGTCGATACACCGGTCCGGGCCGCGCCCCTTCGTCAGCTCCATCAGCCGGTCGTAGACCGTCACCTCGTCGAAGTTGATCGTCTCGGTCTTGCCGTCCTGCGCCATCTTCAGGCGTTCGGGCACGCGGTCGATGGCAACGACCCGGCCGGCGCCCATCATCCACGCGCTGCGGATGCAGAACTGCCCGACCGGCCCGCACCCCCACACCGCCACCGTGTCGCCGGGCTCGATCCCGGCGTTCTCGGCGGCCATCCACCCGGTCGGGAAGATGTCGGTGAGGAACAGCACCTTCTCGTCCGGGATGTCGTGGGGCACCTTCAGCACGCTGGCGTCGGCGTGCCACACCTGGAGGTACTCGGCCTGCCCGCCGGCGTACCCGCCGGTGAGGTGGCTATACCCGTACAGCCCGGCCGGCTTCTGCCCCATCGCCGCGCGGGCGAGTGCCTCGTTCGGGTTCGTCGTGTCGCAGCACGAAAACAGCCCGCGGGTGCAGAACCAGCACGGCCCGCACACGATCGTGAACGGCACGATCACCTTGTCGCCCTTCTTGAAGTTGCGCACCTGGCTGCCGACCTCGACCACCTCGCCCATCGGTTCGTGCCCGAGGATGTCGCCCGGCTTCATCGCCGGCACGTAGAAGTCGAACAGGTGCAGGTCGCTCCCGCAGATGGCGGTGGACGTGACCTTGATGATCATGCTCCGCGGGTCGTCGATCTTCGGGTCGGGGACGGTCTCGCACCGCACATCGCCCTTGTTGTGCCAGACGAGCGCCTTCATCGGGTGGGTCTCCGGGGGCGGTGGGACTCTGGGACCGTGGGACGATGGGAGGGAAGCTCGGCCGTGCTGGTTCTCTGGCCCCACGGTCCCAGAGTCCCACCGCCCTAAAGCCCCTCGGGTCAGCAAGTCGAGTGCGCGAACGTGTGCTGCCGCGCGCACACGACGTCCAGCGCGGTGACTCCGAGCACCGCCGCGGCGGTCTCGGCCGCCTTGCGGCGTTGGTCGGCGTTCCCCTCGGCGTAGGCGGCGGCGAGGGCGGCGAGATCGAGCGCGTCGCCGGCGACCCGCGCCCACAGCCCGGCCGCCGGCCGGCGGCTGCCGAGGATCATCAGCCCGGCGGCGACCTCGCGGAGCCCGTACCCGCGGACGAGGGCCGGGTACGGGGTGCCGGTGCGGTGCGCCACGTCGCGCGGGGCGAGCACCTCCCACAGCCCGAGCCCGAGGCTGAACAGTCCAAGGAACGTCGCCAGCGGCGTGTCGGCCGGCTGGTCGCGGTACTCCTGCGGGAGCGTCGTCTTCACCCGCTTCTGGTCGGACGGCACGGGAGCGTATTCGGGCGGGAGGTCGCGCGCGACAGCCCGAGGCGCGGTGAGGGTGGCCATGACGCTCCTCGTCCGGACGAAGGAGGGATGAACCGCGAGCGGCGGGCGACGAGCGCCGCCCGCGGTCGATGCCGGGAGGGGAGCAAACGGTGTTCCCGCGGGCCGCGAAGCCGCAAGCGGCTACCCGCGGTCGCGGCCGACGAGGGCGGTGGTGAGGAGACCGAGCGTCACGCCCCAGACGACGTGGGAGAGGATCATGTCGGCGTGGCGGCCGGCCGGTTCGTCGGCCGGGTGCTTGTAGAGACCGGTCGCCGGAAGCCAGCCGAGGTAGCTGCCGGCCCACACCGCGAGCCCGAACCCGACCCCGCCGGCGGCGGGGCCGAGCGGCAGGTGCCTGGCGGCGAGCCCGTACACCGCCCCGGCCGCCGCGCCGAACGCGAAGTGCGTGGCGGCGGTCGCGCCTTCCTTCTCGCCTTCGGTCAGGGCATGCCCGACGCCGGCGGCGTGTGCCGCGCGCGTGGTGATCTGTCGCGGCGGGAGTGGATCCTGCTGGTGCCGCGGCAGCAGGCGGCGGACCCCTTCCATCACGACCGTCATCGGCGCCGTGGCGACGAACCCGGCCGCCGCCCCGGCGCACCCGTCACGGACCGCACTCGACACGGCTGTCCTCCGGTTCACACCCCGATGTCCTCGTTCCACAGCTCCGGGCGTTCGCGGATGAAGCGCGTCATCAGCCCGACGCAGCGCGGGTCTTGCACGACCTCGACGGTCACGCCGCGCGAGCGGAGCAAGTCTTCGTCGCCCATGAACGTCTGGTTCTCGCCCACAACCACGCGCGGGATCTTGTAGAGGAGAATGGCGCCCGAGCACATCGGGCACGGGGAGAGCGTGGTGTACAGGACACTCTCGGCGTACACCCGCGCCGGGAGGCGGCCGGCGTTCTCCAGCGCGTCCATCTCGCCGTGCAACACGGCGCTCCCCTTCTGCACCCGCCGGTTGTGCCCGCGGCCGACGATTTTCCCACCGTGGACGAGTACGCTGCCGATCGGGATGCCGCCCTCGGCGAGCCCCGCCTCCGCCTCCGCGACCGCCGCCGCCAGGAACTCGTCCATCGCCGCTCCTATTCCAGAATCACCGACCGCGGCAGTGGCAGGTAGCGCCCGACCGCGTACCGCCCGGGGCCGGCGACCACGACCGGCACCAGCAGCCCGATGAGCGCGATGTTGTACTCAAAACCGCCGTTGTCCATGAAGAAGCCGTTCTTCGCGTGGACCAGCGCGATCGCACCGAGCATGATGACAACCAGCGCCGCGGCGGAGAAGCGGGTGAGGAACCCGACCACCAGCCCGAGTCCGCCGAAGAACTCGCCGACCGTCACGAGGTAGCCGATCGGCCCCATCTGATTGACGGTCGCTTCCAGCCCCGCCCCGCCGAACGCCCCGAACAGCTTCTGCGCCCCGTGGGCGGCGAAGACCACCCCCGCCGCGACGCGCACCGTCAGCAGCGCGACGTCCATCGGGTTGAATCCGGCTGTCATGGCGGCTCCTCCCGAGTGCCCCGGGGGAAGCGCAGCACGCCGGATGCCGTTCAGCCCCACAACCCCTTCAGCGCCTCGCGCTCTGGCACCCCGAGCGGGAAGCGCTGGCTCATCGGGTGCGCGGCGATACCGGCCAGCTCGCGCAGCGCCTGGTGGACGTGCTCCGGCCGCACCCGAATGCCGCCGTCGGGCTTCGTCGCCAGCGTCGCCGGGTCGATCGGCACCGCGAACTGCCCCGCGTCCGTCGCGCCGACCACGCGGTTCCCCTTGACGCCGCGACCGAGAAACCACGCCGACCCGATCGACCAGTGGTCCTTGCCGTTGCCGCCGTTGTACGTCGGCGTGCGGCCCATCTCGCTCTGCACCACCACGACGAGCTTGTCGCGGATGCCGAGGTCGCCGGCGCGGCGGAGCAGGTAGGCGATGCCGGCGAGGAACTCGGGGATCAGCCGCATCTGGTCCGGGTCGTTGTTGGCGTGGCTGTCGAACTGGCCGATGGTCAGGTTCGCCGACACGCACACGCCGGCCTTGAACGACGCCAGCGCGATCTCCGCCTGCTGCGACAGCCGCTCGCGCGGGACGTTCGCGGGGATGTACTGCGTCACGCGCTCGAGCGCCTTCGAGTTCGCCTGCGCGGCGTAGAGCATGTTCTCGCCGCGCTCCGCCCGCGGCAGCCGCGGCTGGGTCGAACGGGCAGCGTTCGCGTCGCGCAGCGCCTCCTCGATGCGGTCAAGGGCGAAGCGGTCGTGGTACGGCGAACGTTCGTTCCCGCCGACCGCGTCGGCGTTGGCGATGGTCCGCAGCGACGGCAGGTACGGCACCCGCGACATGGCGACGAGGTTCCCGGTCGCCGAGTAGTTACCGAAGGTGAGGAAGGCGAGCGGGCACGAACTGCCGCGGCACGCGGCGACGAGGGCGGCGAAGGTGGGGTAGGCGAGGCTGTCGAGCTTGCCGGTCGCCATGTAGCGGGCGCCGGGCGAGTGGTTGTTGACCGAGTAGTCGAGCCCGTTGAACGTGAGGAGTTCGTCGCCGAACTCGGTGTAGAAGTCCTCGTTGCTCATCCCGGCGCGGACGTGCTGCTTGATCGGGGCGTACTTGTGCGCGCCCTTCGTGAGGATGTCGCCCTCGCGGTAGAGGCGGTTGATGCCGTTGGTCCCTTTCGGGTCCATGAGGTACGTCGTGTCCCACCCGCCGGAGGCGTTGAAGACGACGTAGTACGGCCCGGGGTACGGCTCGTCGTGGCGGGGCTGGGCGAACGCCCGCAGGACCGGCGCCGCGACGCCGAGCCCGGCCAGCCCACACAGCTTGAGGAAGTCGCGGCGCATGGGTGACACCTCACTCGGGGTTGTTAGCCGTGCATCTACCGACCAGTGTCGGGTTTGGCGAACGGCCGGCGTAAGCCGGCTGGTGGTTGTGTCAGGTGCCTGTACCAACGACCAGCCGGCTCACGCCGGCCGTTCGCCACGTCAGACTATTCCGGAAGACTCGCGACTCACTCGTACAGGAACTCCGGCCGGCGCAACAGGTACGTCACCACGGCGCGCCACGCGCGGATCGTGTAGTGCGGG
>JAFKFQ010000056.1 GCA_017308215.1 bacterium
ACCAACGCACGATGGGCCTGGCCGGGTACTCCAGCCAGCAGCAGCAGGCGCCGGGCGCCGAGCCGGAGGCGTCGTTCCTCGAGGGCAAGCAGCAGAACTCGCTCGGGTACTACCCGCCGGCCCACGCCCTGATCGTCCGCGGCACCGGCAAGTACCTCCCCTACGCCGGCACCAAGTTGGAGAAGAAGGACGGCGGCATGGCGGCGCTGCCGCGGAACAACCCGCCGGCCCTCGCCGCCAACCCGAAGGGGCCCGGCCCGAAGGTCGGCGCCCCGGCCGCCGTCGCGGCGGGTAACCCGGCCCCGCGGTCGGGCATCGTCAACCCGAAGAACGACGCGGCGCAGCTCGCCAAGTCGCTCGACAAGAACCCGAAGAAGATGTGGAACCAGGCGGTCGACTGGACGGTCACCGACCCCGGCCTGATCGTCGCCACCGCCGACTTCCTCATGGGCTTCGACGAGTACGGCCACGCCGCCGAGGTACTCAAGGCCGGGATGCGGAAGGGGCTCACGACCGAGACGTGGGCGCACGGGGCACTGCACGTCGCCCTCCAGATGTCCAACGCCTCGCCGGAGGAGATCGAGCGGGCGGCGCTGTCCGCGGTGGACCTCGACCCGGCCGACCCGGCCGCGTACGTCCGGGCGGCGAAGGCCGAGGCCGAGCTCGGCAACCACGACGTGGCCGTGGCGCTGTGCCGCCGGGCCGCCGACCGCGATCCGAATCAGCCGGCCGTGTACGCCAACGCCCTGGCCTACGCCGAGAAGGCGAAGACCCTGACCCCGGACACGGTCGAGTGGGCGGCGGGGAACCTCCTCCGCCGCGACTTCGGCCAGACCGACGGGGTGGACTACCACGGCCGGGTGCGCGAACTCCTGCCGCGGTTCCTCGGCCGGTTCGACGCCGCCGGGGTCCGGGCCGACGCCCTCCGCCGCACGGCGACCGAGCAGACCCAGCGCGACCTGACCATCGAGCTGCTGTGGCAGGGCTCGGCCGACCTCGACCTGACGGTGACCGAGCCGGGCGGGTCGGTGTGCAACGCCCTCACCCCGCGGTCGGTCGGCGGCGGGGTGCTGACCGGCGACCGGATCGAACAGGCGGACGACGGCCGGGCCGAGGTGTACGCGGCGGCCAGCGCGTTCAGCGGCGTCTACCGCGTCACCGCCCGGACGGCCTTCGGCCGCCCGGTCGGGAACACGGCGACGCTGAAGTTCACGCGGTTCAAGGGCACCGCCCGCGAGTCGCACGACCTGGTGACCGTGGACCTGTCCTCGACGACGCCGGTCGAGGTCCGCCTGGAGGGCGGGAACCGGACGGAGCTGGCGCCGGTGAACCCGGACGTGTCCACCCTGCGGACGGCCGCGGCGACCGCCCCGGTCTCCGCCGGGACGGGCGCCCGGGGATTCGGCGGCGGCGTCGCCCCGGCCGGCAGCGCGACGGCATCGCCGGTGGCCGGGACCGGCGCCCCTGACCCGCGGTTGCCGCTGGTCGTGCAACCGTGGGATCAGGTGCTCCCGGGCGTCGGCGCCGCCGCCGACGTGCGGGCGACATACCGGCTGAACCCGGACCGGACGACGTACAGCGTGTCGGCCCGCCCGGTGTTCGCGACGGCCGGCGGCCGCGAGGTGCGCCTGCCGACGGTGCCGCTACTCCCCGGCAGCGGCGAGTGACGCCGGCGTGAGGTGTCGAAGCACCGCCGCCCGCCCGGGTGCCCCGGGCGGGCGGCGGCGTTTTCGGTTACTCATTCGGATTCCACGAGGTGCCCGCGACGTACCCCTGGATCAGCCCGGCGAACGGCAGGCAGTAGAACGATACGAACGACTGGTCCGCCAGCGGCGCCTTCGGCCTCCCCAACCCGTTCGACAACAGCGTCATCGTCATCTTCAACGGCGCCGTCGACCGCATCCAGAACGTGGCGCCAACCTGTCGGCAGACCGGATCACGTTCAACAACCCGTCCGGCACGACCAAGTCGGCCGAGAACCTGACACCCGACTACGACACCGTCGGCGATCAGATTCTCGTCACAGGCGTCGGCGCGTACTCGATCACCGTGGCCGCCAACCAGATCATGAGCGATGAAAATAATTATAATTTATTATATACATATATTTGACTTAATCAAAGTGTCTTCGCCGGCATGATCGGGGTGCGGGGCACCAAGCAGGGTGCCGGGGCACGCGTCCTCCGCGGGGGCGAGCAGCTCCGCTGGCGACTCCGTGGCGCAGGCCGGGGTGCTCGGACTCAAGATCCGCCTCAGCGCTGCCGTGCGGATCGTCAGCGACGCGGTCATCGAGCTCGAACCGAGCGGCCGGCTGAACGTCACGGCGGACGGGAACGGGGGACGGTGAGACGATCCTCGCCGGTGGCGAACTGGCGACCGGGCTCGGGGTGATCCATGCGCCCCTCGTCACCGTGAAGAGTACCTCGGCGATCACCGGGAGCGCGTTCGGCCCGGCCGCCGGGGGCACCCCCGGCGGCCGGGCCGAACGCGCTCCCGGTGGCCCCGGCGCGACGCTCCTGGTGTCGGCCCAGCTCACCGAAATCGGCGGTACGACGCGGTACGAGAGTCCGAACAACACCGGCGTCCTTGGCGTGAACGACTACACCGGCCTGACCTGGGTGGAGGACGGCATGCTCGTCCTCGCCGACGGCGCCTCGAACGCCACGTTTGGCGAGGATCTCCGCGTCGGCGACGGTCCCGTCGCCGACAGCCGCGCGACGGCTTACCGGGGCAAGGACATGACCGGCGGTACCCCGCAGGAGAAGGCCTCGTTCGACGCCTTCCCCGGGTTCCTCGGCGGCGTATTCATGGGGTAGTTCGAGAGTCGTAGTGGCCGGGCGCGGCGGCGACGCCCGTCGCCGCCGCGCCCGGCCTCGACCGTTTCCCGGTCGATCCGACCACCGTGATGAGCAACCGGTTCGGTAGGTTGAGCAATCCGTTGCGCATGCCGCCAGGGTTCATCGACTCCAGTCTTTCCCGGTGATATAAGACAGGACGGGGACCGACCGGCGCCACCAGTTCCGCCGTCCGCGCGTCGCGCGGGTTCGCCCACCTTCCCCTCGGCCCCCTACTGCTCGCGCGGCACCCGGTCCGCGTCCTCCGAGGTCACGCATGTCCGCCGCCCTCGACGCCCCGACCCACGCCGAGATGGCCACCCTCCTCACCGGGCTCACCGCCCTCAAGCAGGGCCGGACCGGCGTCCGCCTGCCGGCCGACTGGACCGGCGTCGCCGGGAAGGTGGCCGACGCCTTCAACGAGGTGGTCGAGCTGAACGAGCGGATGGCCGAGGAGCTGGCGCGGCTCAGCCGGGTCGTCGGCAAGGACGGCCGGCTCAGCCAGCGCGTCTCGCTCGGCGACGCCCGCGGGTTCTGGCGCGAGTCGGTCGAGTCGGTCAACGACCTGATCGGCGACCTCGTCCACCCGACGATCGAGACGGCGCGCGTGATCGGCGCCGTCGCCCAGGGCGACCTGTCGAAGGTGATGGCGCTGGACGTCGACAACCGCCCCCTCCAGGGCGAGTTCCTGCGCACCGCCCAGACCATCAACACGATGGTCGATCAGCTCAGCTCGTTCGCGTCGGAGGTGACCCGGGTGGCCCGTGAGGTCGGCACCGAGGGGAAACTCGGCGGGCAGGCGCAGGTGAAGGGCGTGGCCGGTACGTGGAAGGATCTCACCGACTCCGTGAACAGCATGGCCGGCAACCTCACCGGTCAGGTGCGGAACATCGCCGAGGTGACGACCGCTGTGGCGAACGGCGACCTGTCGAAGAAGATCACCGTGGACGTGAAGGGTGAGTTCCTGGAACTCAAGAACACGATCAACACGATGGTCGACCAGCTGCGGTCGTTCGCGTCGGAGGTGACCCGGGTAGCCCGCGAGGTCGGCACGGAAGGGAAGCTCGGCGGGCAGGCGCGCGTCGAGGGCGTGAGCGGGACGTGGAAGGACCTGACCGACTCCGTGAACGGCATGGCGGGTAACCTCACGGCCCAGGTGCGGAACATCGCCGCGGTCACCACCGCCGTCGCCAACGGCGACCTGTCGCGCAAGATCACGGTGGACGTGAAGGGTGAGATCCTGGAACTGAAGAACACCGTCAACACGATGGTCGATCAGCTGTCCAGCTTCGCCGCCGAGGTGACCCGGGTGGCCCGCGAGGTGGGCAGCGAGGGGAAGCTCGGCGGCCAGGCGCGCGTCGAGGGGGTGAGCGGGACGTGGAAGGACCTGACCGACTCGGTGAACTTCATGGCCGGGAATCTCACGGCCCAGGTGCGGAACATCGCCGAGGTGACGACGGCGGTGGCCAACGGCGACCTGTCGAAGAAGATCACCGTCGACGTCCGCGGCGAGATCCTGGAGCTGAAGAACACCGTCAACACGATGGTCGACCAGCTCAGCTCGTTCGCCGCCGAGGTGACCCGGGTGGCCCGCGAGGTGGGCACCGAGGGCCAGCTCGGCGGCCAGGCCGACGTGCGCGGCGTCGCCGGTGTGTGGAAGAACCTGACCGACTCGGTGAACTTCATGGCCGGGAATCTCACGTCGCAGGTGCGGAACATCGCCGATGTGACCAAGGCCGTTGCCGCCGGCGACCTGTCGCGCAAGATCACGGTGGACGTGAAGGGTGAGATCCTGGAGTTGAAGAACACCGTCAACACGATGGTGGACCAGCTCAGCTCGTTCGCGGCCGAGGTGACCCGGGTGGCCCGCGAGGTGGGCACCGAGGGGAAGCTCGGCGGGCAGGCGCAGGTGGAAGGCGTCGCCGGGACGTGGAAGGACCTCACCGACTCCGTGAACAGCATGGCCGCGAACCTGACCGTCCAGTTGCGCGACGTGTCGAAGGTGTCCACGGCCATCGCGATGGGCGACCTGACGCAGAAGATCACCGTCGACGTCCGCGGCGAGATTCTTCAGATCAAGGACGTGATCAACACGATGGTGGACCAGCTGCGGTCGTTCGCGTCGGAGGTGACCCGGGTGGCCCGCGAGGTCGGCACCGAGGGAAAGCTCGGCGGGCAGGCCGACGTGAAGGGCGTGGCCGGCACGTGGAAGGACCTGACCGACTCGGTGAACTTCATGGCCGGAAACCTCACGTCACAGGTCCGCAACATCGCCGAGGTGACCAAGGCCGTGGCCGCCGGTGACCTGTCGAAGAAGATCTCGGTGGACGTGAAGGGCGAGATCCTGGAGCTGAAGAACACCGTCAACACGATGGTGGACCAGTTGCGGTCGTTCGCGTCGGAGGTGACCCGGGTGGCCCGCGAGGTGGGCACCGAGGGGAAGCTCGGCGGGCAGGCGCAGGTGGAAGGCGTCGCCGGCACGTGGAAGGATCTCACCGACTCGGTGAACGGCATGGCCGGCAACCTGACGGCCCAGGTGCGCGGCATTGCGAAGGTCGTGACCGCCGTCGCCAACGGCGACCTGAAGCGGAAGCTCATGGTGGAGGCGAAGGGCGAGATCGCCGAGCTCGCGGAGACGATCAACGAGATGATCGACACCCTCGCCACGTTTGCCGATCAGGTGACGAGCGTGGCCCGCGAGGTGGGCGTCGAGGGGCAGCTCGGCGGGCAGGCGAAGGTGCCCGGGGCGGCCGGCATCTGGCGGGCGCTCACCGAGAACGTGAACCAGCTCGCGGCGAACCTCACCACCCAGGTGCGGGCCATCGCCGAGGTCGCGACGGCCGTGACCCGCGGCGACCTGACGCGGTCGATCACGGTGGAGGCGCTCGGCGAGGTGGCGGCGCTCAAGGACACGATCAACGAGATGATCCGCAACCTCAAGGACACGACCCAGAAGAACACCGAGCAGGACTGGCTGAAGACCAACCTCGCCAAGTTCAGTCGGATGCTCCAGGGCCAGCGCGACCTGACCAACGTCGGCCGGATGGTGCTGTCGGAGCTGTGCCCGGTGGTCGCGGCGCAGCAGGCCGAGTTCTACGTCCTCGACGGCGGCCGCGACGCCCCGGTGCTGAACCTCCTCGCCGGGTACGCCAGCGGCGGCCGCGACGGGCTCGGGAAGCGGATCGAGCTGGGCGAGGGGCTGGTCGGCCAGTGCGCCGTGGAGAAGCGGCCGATCCTGCTCGACGACCTCCCGCCCGACTACGTCAAGGTCGCGTCCGGCCTCGGCCAGGCGCCGCCGCGGAGCGTGCTCGTCCTCCCGCTGGTGTTCGAGGGGCAGGTCCGCGGGGTGCTCGAGCTCGCGTCGATGGGCGGGTTCAACCGCACCCACCAGGCGTTCCTGGAGCAGCTCACCGAGTCGATCGGGATCGTGCTCAACACGATCGAGGCGAACATGCGGACGGAGGGGCTGCTCACCCAGTCGCAGTCCCTCGCCCAGCAGCTCCAGGCCCGGCAGGAGCAGCTCCAGCAGACGAACGAGGAGCTCCAGGAGAAGGCCCGGCTGCTCGCCCACCAGAACCAGGAGGTGGAGCGGAAGAACACCGAGGTCGAGCAGGCCCGGCAGGCGCTCGAGGAGAAGGCCAAGCAGCTCGCGCTCACGAGTAAGTACAAGAGCGAGTTCCTCGCCAACATGAGCCACGAGCTGCGCACCCCGCTCAACAGCCTCCTCATCCTGTCCGACCAGCTGTCGAAGAACCACGACGGCAACCTGACCGGCAAGCAGCAGGAGTTCGCCAAGACGATCCACTCGTCCGGGAACGACCTGCTCATGCTCATCAACGACATCCTCGACCTGTCGAAGATCGAGTCCGGCACGGTCGTCGTGGACGCCCTCGACCTGCGGCTCGACGACCTCAAGGGGTACGTCGAGCGCACCTTCCGGCACGTCGCCGAGAGCAAGGGGCTCACGTTCCAGACGCGGTTCGACGCCCGCCTGCCGCGGAGCATCTACACCGACGCCAAGCGGCTCCAGCAGATCATCAAGAACCTGCTGTCGAACGCCTTCAAGTTCACCCACCACGGGCAGGTGACGCTGACCGCCGAGCCGGCCGCCGGCGGGTGGGCGGCCGACAACGAGGAGCTGAACCGGGCGCCCGAGGTGGTGCTGTTCGCCGTGTCCGACACCGGCATCGGCATCCCGGCCGACAAGCAGCAGATCATCTTCGAGGCGTTCCAGCAGGCCGACGGCAGCACCAGCCGCAAGTACGGCGGCACCGGGCTCGGCCTCGCCATCAGCCGGGAGCTGTCGCGGCTCCTCGGCGGCGAGATCCGGCTGTCGTCGTCGCCCGGCCGCGGCAGCGAGTTCCACCTGTACCTGCCGGTCGTGTACACCCCCTCGCGGGCGGCGCGCAAGCCGGTGGCCGAGGCGCCGCCCGCGCCCCCGGCGTCCGGCGACCGGGTGCTGCTCGTCGTCGAGAACGAGCCCGGGTTCGCCCGGCTGCTGCTCGACGCCGCCCGCGAGAAGGGGTTCAAGGCGCTCGTCACCGCCCTCGGGGCGTCGGCCCTCGCGCTGGCCCGCGAGTACAACCCGGACGCGCTGACGCTCGACATCCACCTGCCGGACATCGACGGGTGGCGGGTGCTGGAGCGGCTGAAGAAGGACCCGGCGACGCGGCACGTCCCGGTCGTCGTGGTGAGCACCGACGAGGCCCGCGACCAGTCGCTCGCCGGCGGGTGCCTCGCGTTCGTGGCCAAGCCGGTGCCGAGCCGCGACGTGCTCGACCGGCTGCTCGACCAGCTCCGCGCCTACGCCGCCCGGCCGGCGCGGCACCTCGTCCTGCTGGAGCCGAACGCGGCCCGGCGCGCGCAGCTCACCGGCGTCCTCGCCGACCCCGAGGTCGAGGTGACCGCCGTCGCCGGCGCGGCCGACGCCCTCGCCGCGCTCGCCGCCAAGCCGACCGACTGCGTCGTCGTCGGCCCCGGCACCAACGGCGACACCGAGGCGCTGGTGGACGGGCTGGCGGCCGCCCCGCCGACCGGCCCGGTGGCCGGCCGGCTCCCGGTCGTCGTCTACGCCGACGCGGCCGGGGCGGGCGGCGGGGCGTGGCGGCGGGCGGTGGACCTGTGCACCGTCCGCACCACCCACTCGCCGGACGGGCTCCTCGACCTGGCGACGTTCTACCTCCACCGCCCGCTCGCCCGCCTCCCCGAAGCACAGCGGCAGCGACTGCTCGACCTCGACCGCACCGGCAAGACTCTTGCGGGGCGGAAGGTGCTGATCGTGGACGACGACATGCGCAACATCTTCGCGCTGTCCACGATCCTGGAGGAGCACGACATGGCGATCGTGTCGGCCGACAACGGCCGCGACGCCATCCGCCGCCTCCAGGACGAGCCGGGGGTCGAGATCGTACTGATGGACATCATGATGCCCGAGATGGACGGGATGGAGACGATGCGCGAGATCCGTAAGCTGCCACAGTTCAAGAACCTGCCGATCGTGGCGGTGACGGCGAAGGCGATGAAGGGCGACCGGGAGAAGTGCATCGAGGCCGGGGCGTGGGACTACCTCTCCAAGCCGGTGGACCCGGAGCAGTTGCTCGCCGTACTGCGGGCGTGGCTACACCGCTGACGCGGGAAGGATGAACGACGAAGGATGAAGGATGAAGGCCGGCGGTCCGGTCATCCCCCATCCCCCATCCCCCATCCCCCACCCCCCATCCTTCCGAACCGTTCCGGGCGGCACGAGCCACGCATGACCGAGGAGCCCGTCAAAATCCTGGTGGTGGACGACCTGCCCGAGAAGTTGCTCGTCTACGAGACCATTCTCGGCGGGCTCGGGCCGACGCTCGTCACGGCGCGCTCGGGCGAGGAGGCGCTGCGCGCGGTGCTGCGCGACGACTTCGCCGTCATCCTCCTCGACGTGCAGATGCCCGGCGGGATGAGCGGGCTCGAGGCCGCCGCGCTGATCCGCGGCCGGCGGCGCAGCGCCCACACGCCGATCATCTTCCTGACCGCGTTCGGGGCCGACGAGGTCCGCGCCGCCGAGGGCTACGCCCAGGGTGCGGTCGATTACATCTCCACCCCGGTCGTCCCGGAAATCCTGCGCGCCAAGGTGCGGGTGTTCGTGGACCTGTACCGGATGACGCAGCAGGTGAAGCGGCAGGCCGAGGAGCGGGTCGCGCTGGCCGAGGAGCGGGCGAAGCGCGCCGCGGCCGAGGAGGCGACGCGGCGGTCGGCGTTCCTCGCCGAGGTCAGCCGGGCGCTGGCCGACTCGCTCGACCCGGACACCACCGCCCGCACCCTCGCCCGGCAGGCGGTGCCGTTCCTCGCCGACCTCGCCGGCGTCACCCTCGCCGGCCCGCCCGGCACCCCGTGGCGGACCGAACTCGCCTGGGCCGGCCCCGACGGCACCGCCGCCGGCCGCCGCGTCACCGCCGCCGACGCCCCGCGCGACGCCCTCCGCGACGCCGTGGACCGGGCGCTCGCGCGCGGGACCGTGGAGCCGCTGTCGGACGTGGACGTCGCCGCCCCGGACGGCGGGCCGCGGGTGCGGTCGGCGCTCGTGCTCCCGCTCGCCGCCCGCGGCCGCACCCTCGGCGCGCTGACGCTCGCGTTCGGCCCGGCCCGCGCCCACGGTCCCGGCGACCTGGCGCTGGCGGAAGAACTGGCGTCGCGGGCCGGCATCGCGCTCGACAACGCCCGGCTCTACAAGGAGGTGCAGACCGCCGACCGGCAGAAGAACGACTTCCTGTCGATGCTCGCGCACGAGCTCCGCAACCCGCTCGCCCCGATCCGCAACGCCTCGGAAGTCCTCCGCATGGCCGGCGGCGACGAGCCGCGGGTGGTGTGGGCGCGGGAGATCATCAGCCGCCAGCTCGGCCACCTCGTCCGGCTGGTGGACGACCTGCTCGACGTGTCGCGGATCACGCAGGGGAAGATCCGCCTCCGCCCGGAGCGGGTGGACCTGGCGGCGGTCGCGGCGGAGGCGGTGGAGGCGAGCCGGCCGCTCATCGACGCCCGGCGGCACCGGCTCGACGTGGACCTGCCGGGCGAGCCGGTCGAGGTGGTCGGCGACCCGACGCGGCTGGCGCAGGTCCTCGCCAACCTGCTGAACAACGCCGCCAAGTACACCGACGAGGGCGGCCACGTCCGGCTGGCGGTCGCGGCCGAGGGCGGGGCCGCGGTCGCGCGGGTGCGCGACACCGGGATCGGGATCTCGGCCGAGGAACTGCCGCGGGTGTTCGACCTGTTCGCCCAGCTCGACACGGCGCTCGACCGCTCGCAGGGCGGACTCGGGATCGGGCTGACGCTGGTGCGCCGGCTGGTCGAGCTGCACGGCGGCCGGGTGGAGGTGGCGAGCGAGGGGCCGGGGCGCGGGAGCGAGTTCACCGTCCGGGTGCCGCTCGCCGAGCCGGCGGCGGCACGCGCGTGAGGTCGCCGCCCGCGGCGGGGTCATTCCCGCTCGACGTGGTGCCCGGCCGACGGGCGGGCGACCCAGCCGCGGGCGGCACCGGCCAGCCCCCTCACCAGCTCCGCCGCCTCCGCGGCTGACCCCGTCACCGCGAACACCGACGGCCCCCACGAGCTCTGCCCGACGCCCGTCACCCCGCGGGCGCGGACGGCGGTCACCACCGCTTCCACCTCCGGCGCCGCGTACGCCCCGCCCTGCGACTCGGCGAACGGCTCGCCGGCCCGGCGGTTGAACTCGAACACCGCCTCGCCGAACCCGTCGAGGTCGCCGGCGACCGCCGCCGGAAGCATTCCCAACAGCGCAATGCGGCACAGCGCGTCGGTGAGGCCGGGCGGCCGCGGGACGGCGCCGGCGTGGGCGAACGCCTCGCGCTCGCGCCCGCCGTGCCAGTGCGCCCCGACGTTCGGCGTGAACACGGCCACGCGCCAGGTGTCCGGCAGGAGCACGCGCGTCAGCAGCGGGGACAGCGCCTCGCCGGGCGCCTTCCCCGGCTCGACGATGAGCCCGCCGCGGTCGAACCCGTGGACGCCGATCGCCGACCGCTCGCCGCGCCCGACGCGCAGCGCGAGCTCCGGCGCCGTCAGGTCCGGCTCGCCGGCCTCGACCGCGAGCGCCTTCGCCACCGCGAGCCCGAGCTGCGTGCCGACGCCGAGGCCGACGTGCTCCGGCGGCGTGCGCTCGACCAGGACGTGCAGCGGCCGCGGGTCGGGCTGCCCGGCGATGAACCGGTGCGCGAACACCTGCGCCCGACTGGCCGACGCGCCCTCGAACCGCCACGAGTCGGCCGGGCGCGCCGACACGACCACGCCGGGCAGGTCGATCATCAGGCCGACGCCGCCGAACGCCCGGGCCGGGGCGGCGTCGGCCCCGCCGGGGACGTGGAACAGGCCGAAGTGGAGCCGGCTCGGGGCGGTCACCCGCGTCATCGGGGTGCCTCCGCCAGCCGCGCGTCGAGGAAGTCCATCGCCGCGTGCTCGTCCGGCCCGCCGGTCTTCCCGACGATCACGCGGAACTTGTGGAACTCGGCCGCGACCTCGGCGTGCGGGACGAGGTGCAGCCGCGTCGCCAGGATCGCCGCCTCGACGACCGCGTGCTTCGCCCGGTTGAAGCCCCAGAAGTCGCGGTGCCGCTCGGCGTGTACGACCTCGGCCTCGATCGCCACGCGCTCGCCGCTGTCGTCGATGCTCTTCACCACGAACTCGTAGTGGCGCACGCAGTCCGCCAGCACGAAGCCGGCAACCTTCGCGGCGGCGCGGACGGGCGGGGGCGGGTCGGCGGCGCCGAGCGCGGCGCGGGCGATCAGGAGGGCGTCGTCGGTCACGTGGAGGACGCCCTCCGGGTGGGCGAGGAGGTTGCGGTAGGTGCCCGAGGTCGGGAACGGGCGGAGGGTGAACCGGGCGAAGTCGGCGCCGACCCGCGGCCCCATCGGCGCCAGGTGGGACGAGCCGTCGGCGTTCCGGGTGGTGACCAGCCCTTCGAGGATCATCGGTCCTGGCGAACGGCCGGCGTGAGCCGGCTGGTCGTTGGTAAGGGTGGCTGGGGCAAGGACCAATCAGCCGGTCATCGGATCAGGTGTCCGGGACAACGACCAGCCGGCTCACGCCGGCCGTTCGCCCAGAGCCTTCAGCAGCCCGGCCGCCTTGTGCAGCGTCTCCTCGTACTCGCGGCGCGGGTCCGAGTCGGCGACGATCCCGCCGCCCACGGGGAACTGCACCCACCCGCGGCCGGCGGTGAACGTGCGGATCAGGATATTGGTGTCCATCGCCCCGTCGAACCCGACCCACCCGAGCGACCCGCAGTACGGCCCGCGCGCCGTCGGTTCGAGCTCGGCGATGATCTCCATCGCCCGCACCTTCGGCGCGCCGGTCACCGACCCGCCGGGGAACGCCGCCGCGAGCAGGTCGAGCGGGCCGAAGCCGGGGCGGAGCCTGCCGCGCACCTCGGAGACGAGGTGGTGGACGAAGCGGAACGTCTCCGGCTCGCACACCCGCGGCACCGTCACCGAGCCGTACTCGCAGACGCGGCCGAGGTCGTTGCGGAGCAGGTCTACGATCATCACGTTCTCGGCGCGGTCCTTCGGGTTCGTCACCAGGTCGCGGAGCTGCGCGGCGTCGGCGGCCGGGGTGGCGCCGCGGGGGCGGGTGCCCTTGATCGGCCGCGTCTCGACCGACCCGTCCGGGTGGCACCGCAAGAACCGTTCCGGCGACGCGCTGAGGAGCTGGAAGTCGCCGAGGTCGAAGTACGCGGCGAACGGCGCGGGGTTGAGGGTGCGGAGGCGCTGGTACAGGTCGAGCGGGTGCTCGCGGAGCGGCGCCAGGAGCCGCTGCGACAGGTTCACCTGGAAGCAATCGCCGGCGTGGACGTACTCGACGGCCCGCGCGACTGCGGCGACGTACCCGTCGCGCGAGAAGTTGCTGGTGACGCCGGGGAAGTCCGGGAGCGGGTACTGCGGGGCGAGGGCGGATGCGGGTAACGCCACCAAGTCGGGGGCGTTGGCCACCGGAGTCGCAGGCGCGCGGAGCGCGTCGAGGACCGAACCCATTCGCTGCTCGGCCCGGAGCAGACGGTGCTCGGGGAAGGGATCTTCGTTTTCGACACCTGTTGAGACGAGCCACGCACGACCCTGCTGGTGGTCGAAGCTGACGACCCAGTCGTAGATGCCGAGCGCGAGGTCGGGGACGCCGAAGTCGTCGAGCCGGGGCCGCGGCTGGCGGTCGAACGACCGGCCGAGTCCGTACCCGAACAGCCCGGCCCAGCCGCCCAGGAACGGCGGCAGTTCCACGGCCGTCGGGCGCTCGACCGGCCGGCAGTCGAAGCGGTCGTCGCGGAACGGGTTGACCGGCCTGTCCGGGGCGGAGCGGACGAGCGGGTCAGACGGGTCGGCGGCGACGTAGGAATAGCGGCCGCGGTCAGCGTGCTGTTCGGCCGAGTCGAGGAAGAGGAGGTGCGGGAGGTGCGCCAGCTTGCGGGCGACGCGCCACGGGTCGGGGGCGGGGACTAGCTCGACCGCGAGCGGGCCGCCGGGCGGGGTCGGCACCGGCACCGCGTCGAACACCAGTTCCGGCCCCGCGTCCATACCTGAAGTATATAGCGGCCGGCTTGCCGGCCGGGCCTTGACGTGTGTTCAAGACCCGGCCGGCAAGCCGGCCGCCATGTGGAAACCGGCGGTCAGTTCGTCACCGCCTCGGCCTCGCGGACGAGCTCCTCGACGGCCTTGTCCAGCGCCTCGTTCTCCGGCGCGCCGACCCACTTCTTGCGGATCGTCCCGCGGGCGTCGATCAGGTACAGGGTCGGGAACGCCTCCACCCGGTACGCCTCCAGGATCGGGCCGTCCTTCCCGTTCCACCAGTGCGTCCACGGCATCGGCTCCCTGCCGATGAACTCGGTCAGCGTCTCCCGCTTCTCGTCGGCCGACACGCTCACCAGCACGAACGGCTTCTTCTCCATCCGCTTCACCAGCTCGCGCTCGTGCGGGATCATCGCCCGGCACGGCGGGCACCACGTCGCCCAGATGTCGAGCAGCACGACCTTCCCCTTCAGGCTGCTCAGCGTCGTCTTCTCGTCCTTCAGCCCGACCCCGGTGATCTCCGGCGCGGGGCGGCCGATGCCGAGGGTCTTGATCATTTCCAGCTGCTCGGCGGCCATCTTCTCGATCGTCGCCGGGCCGACCCGCACGTCGCCGGCCTCCTTCGCCGCCTTCTCCAGGTACTGCACCGCCCGGTCGGTCATCTCCACCCCGCCCTTGAGGGTCGGGGCGTCGTTCGCCTGCTCGGCGAGGTTGGTGCCGAGGAGGAGGAGGGCGGTCCCGCGGGTCTTCTTGTCCGGCGACTTCTCGGCGGCCCGGAGGATCTTCTCGCCGGGCGCCCCGAGCCGGCCGGCGACAATGACCACGTCGCCGAGGTCGGGGTGGCCGAGGTGGTGGTCGGCGACGGCGGCGGCGAGCTTCTCGATCGGCGCCCCGGTCACCCCGAACGACGGGAGCTTGGTCAGCCCGAACCGGGCGAGGTCGAACGCGGCCGCGTCCTTCGGGTTTTCGGCCACGAAGGCGACCACCTTCTCGGCGGTGAGGGCGGCGAGCTCCTTGGCCTCGGTCTTGACGCCGTTCTTCTCGGCGGGCGTCGTGGCCTGTTGGAACTTCTTCAGGAGCCCGTCGAACTCGTCGCTGAACGTCTTCTGGATCGCCTTCGACTTGGCGACGCGGGCCGGGTCGGCGGGGCCGTCCTGGGCGCCGCCACCGGCGGCGAACAGACCGCACGCGACGACGAGCGCGGTGACGAGGGCCGGACGCATGGTCATTCCTCGGGGTGCGGGCGGTCCGGCCCGCGGGATTCGGGTCAGGCTACAACAGTAGACGGACCAGAGGAAGCCGTATTCGCCCCCGCCGCCGGCGTGGCTCAAACCGGTCTCATTGGTTACGGGAGAGAGGCACCCCCGTCCCCCAACCAATGATTCAAATGAGGAGCGGGTCGGTTCCTTGCCGCCGTCCGGCCGGCGCCCTAACGTGTTAGTTCCGATTTCGCACCCGGCCGCGGCCGCGGGCGGTCGTCGTCACAGGGTGAAGCCATGAGCAAGACGTGCGTGTTCACCGGCCGCGTGGTCGGGTTCGGCAACCAGAAGACCTACCGCGGTAAGGCCAAGTACCTCGGCGGCGTCGGTAAGAAGATCACCGGCACCAGCCGGCGGAAGTTCAAGCCGAACCTCCAGAAGGTGAAGTGCGTCATCGACGGCAAGGTGCAGCGGGTGTGGGTGTCCGCCGCCGCCATCCGCAGCGGGCTGGTGGTGAAGCCGGTCAAGGTCCAGCCGTTCAGCACCATCAACGTCTGAGTCAGTCGTCAAGTCTTCAAGTCGGGCAGTCTTCAAGTCGGGACCGCGTCCCGACTTGACGACTTGAAGACTCGCCGACTTGAGGACTCCGCATGTCGCTCTCACTAGATCAGGTCAAGAAGGTCGCCCGGCTCGCCCGGCTGGATCTGTCCGACGCCGATCTCGCCCGGATGCAGACCCAACTCTCTGCCATCCTCGACTACGTCGATCAACTCCAGCAGTTGAACACCGACGGGGTCGAGCCGCTGGCCCACCCGCTGCCGGTCCAGAACGTGTTCCGCCCGGACGAGCCTCGGCCGTCGCTGCCGGCGGCCGAGGCGCTGCGGAACGCCCCAACCCGGGTCGGCGACTACTTCGGCGTCCCCGCCGTGTTCGACACGGACGAGCCGGTCAGCCACTACTACTTGCTCTTGGTCGACGACAAGCCGAGCAATCCGCCGAGCGTGCGGCGATGGTTGGTGTCGATCGACACGTAGGAGCTCATGCCGGCTTT
>JAFKFQ010000057.1 GCA_017308215.1 bacterium
CTGGGTGGCGGCGGTGCGGGCGCGCCGCAAGCCGAGCTGCCCGGCCGAGGCCGGCGTGACCGCGGCGGCCGCCGCGCACCTGGCGAACCGGTCGCTGCGGACGGGGCAGATTGCGACGATGAAGGCGTAGCTCATTCCGGTAGCCGCAGGCTAACGCCTGCGTCTAGGCTCACGCAGGCTTTAGCCTGCGGCTACCGGAATGGCTGGCACGGCTCGATCCGGTCTGTCTGCGATTCGCCGAATACAACAGCATTTCCCACCACCACGGACGGATTCATGTCTGCTGTTCCCGCGGTCTGGACGGTCAAGGCACTGCTCGACTGGACGGCCGACTACCTCTCGAAGAAGAACGTCCCCGGCGCCGCCGCGAAGGTCGAGGCGCGGCTGCTCCTCGCCCACGTCCTCAAGTGCAAGCCGATCGACGTGCTGGTCCGCTACGACGAGCAGCCGTCCGACGACGACCGCACCGCGTACCGCGAGCTCATCAAGCGCCGCGTGGACGGCTGGCCGGTGGCATACCTCCTCGGCGAGAAGGAGTTCTACCTGCTGCCGTTCGAGGTCACGCCGGCGGTGCTCATCCCGCGTCCCGAGACCGAGACGCTGGTCGCGGAAGCGGTGACGCTGCTGAAGAAACTGCCCGAGTCGCTCGCGCTGGACCTCTGCACCGGCTCCGGCTGCGTCGCGGTGAGCCTGGCGCACGGCGCGAAGTCGGCGCGCGTGACGGCGACGGACGTGTCGCCCGACGCGCTCGACGTGGCCCGCCGCAACGCGGCCCGCAACAAGGTGGCGGACCGGATCGACTTCCGCGCCGGTGACCTGTTCGCCGCGCTGCCGCCGGGTGCGACGTTCGACCTCGTGGCGACGAACCCGCCTTACGTCACGCAGTCCGAACTGGCGACGCTGCAACCCGAGGTGCGCGACCACGAGCCGCGGCTGGCCCTCGACGGTGGGCCGGACGGGCTCGCCTTCTACCGTCGCATCGCCGCCGGTGTGGGCGAATACCTGAAGCCCGGCGGCTGGCTTCTCGCCGAGATCGGCGCGACGCAGCAGGAGGCGGTGACGGCGCTGTTCGCGGAGCAACTCGACGTGGTGAAGACGCTCAAGGACGTGGCGGGCTTGCCGCGCGTGGTCGTGGCACGGAAGCGGTAAGAGAAGACATTTTTTGACAGGATGGACAGGACGAAACAGGATGAAATCAAGAATGATTTTTCATCCTGTTTCGTCCTGTCCATCCTGTCAAAAAATGTCGCGTCAGAACAATTCGCCGATCGGCCGCCCCGACGGCAGCACCGGGATCGGGCGGCCGTTGTTCATGTAGCTCGCGGTCGTGTCCACGCCGAGGTGGGCGTACACTGTCGCCAGCACGTCCTGCGGGGTCTTCGGGTTCGCCCGCGGGAACGCGCCGATCTGGTCCGACTCGCCCACCACCCGCCCGCCGACCACGCCGCCCCCGGCCAGCGCCGCGCTGAACACGTTCGGGTAGTGGTCGCGGCCGGCGTCGGTGTTCACCCGCGGCGTCCGCCCGAACTCGCCCCACGCCAGCACCAGCGTCGTGTCGAGCAGGCCGCGGGCGTCCAGGTCCTCGATCAGCGCCGAGTACGCCCGGTCCCAGCGCGGCAGGAAGCCCTCGCGCAGCGACTCGAACCCCTTCACGTGCGTGTCCCACCAGCGCAGGTCCACGGTGACGATGCGCACGCCGGCCTCGACCAGCCGCCGGGCCAGGAGCATCCGCTGCGCCCAGTTCGGCGCCCCGCAGCGGTTCGCCGCCTTCGGGTCGAACGCCGGCATGAACCCGTAGCGCTCGCGGACCGCCGCCGGCTCGCGGTCGAGGTCGAAGGCGTCGCGCGCCGCCGGCGACGTGAGGATGTCCCACGCCCGCGTCTGGAACCGGTCGAGCGCGTCGACCTGGCCCGACGTGTCGGCGTCGCGGCGGAGCGTGTCGAAGCGCGCCGGCAGCGAGCGGCGGTCGCCGGCGCCTTCGTCCGTCACGCCGGTGGCGAGCGTGAAGTTCGGGATGCGGAACGGGCCGGAGCTCGCCGGGTCGGCCTGGGTCTCGAACGGCTTGTGCGCGACGCCGAGGTACGCCGACCCGGCGCCCGGCAGCACCCGCGGGATCATCACGTAGGCCGGCAGGTGCGGCGTCAGGTGGCCGAGCTGTTTCGAGACGACCGAGCCGATGCTGGGGTGGACGTTCTCGTCCGGCGCTGGACCGGCGTTGTAGCCGGTGAAGCAGATCTGGTCGCCGGTGCTGTGCCCGGCGTCGTGGTGGTGGAGGCTGCGGACGATCGACCACTTCCGCATGACGCGGGCGGTCATCGGCAGCATGTCCGAGAGGCGCACGCCGGCGACCGGCGTCGGGATGGTGCCGAACTCGCCCCGCACCTCGGCGGGCGCGTCGGGCTTCGGATCCCACATGTCATGATGGCTCGGCCCGCCGCGCATCCACAGCAGGATGACCGAGTTCACCCGCGTGCGCGGCGCCGTCTCGGTGGCGCGGAGTACGTCGGCGAGGCCGATCCCCGCGGCGCCGAGGAGCCCGGCCTTGACGAAGCCGCGGCGGCTGGTGCGGAGGGCGCGGCGGAAGTCGGCACAGCCGAGGGGGGTGGGCATGGGAAGAGGCCCGGGGCGGGAGGCGGGACGAACCGGCGGGTTCGGACGGCGGGCAGAGCAAACAACTGAACCATACCACCCCGCGTCGACGGCCGCCAGCGAAATCGTCCGGTGGGACCGGCGTCCCGCCGGTCATCCGGGAAGGGCCGGCGCGACGCCGGTCCCACCAATACAACGACTCCATCACCCGCCACCGGAGCCGAGCATGAAGGGCAACGACCAGGTCATCGACGCACTGAACCGCGCACTGACCATCGAGCTGACGGCGATCAACCAGTACTTCATCCAGGCGAAGATGTGCAAGAACTGGGGGTTCCTGAAGCTCGGGAAGAAGCACTACGAGGAGTCGATCGGCGAGATGAAGCACGCCGACAAGATCATCGAGCGCATCCTGTTCCTGGACGGGGTACCAGAGATCGCCCGGTACGACGTGATCCGCGCCGGCGGCGACGTGAAGGAGCAGTTCGAGGTGGACCTGAAGCTCGAGACGAGCGGCGTCGCCGCCTACAACGAGCTGGTGAACCTGTGCATCCAGGTGAAGGACAACGGCACGCACAAGCTCGCGCTCGAAATCCTCCACGACTCGGAGGAGCACGTCGACTGGCTGGAGACGCAACTGAACGTGATCGCGACGATCGGGCTGGAGAAGTACCTCGCCGAGCACCTGTTCGACGGCGACGACGAGGAGTGACGGCGCGAGCCGCAAGCGGCGAATGCAACCGGCCGGCATGAATCTCGTTGATTCAAGCCGGCCGCACGCTTGTAGGCGTTAGTTGGGCGTGAGGACTTGCCCGCCGTTGATCAGGCAGGGTTGGTTTTCAGCCCTTCGGGCTGAAAACCAACCGGTACACCGATCAGCATGACTCGCGGTTAGGTTCTTTCCGCGCAGACGCCTCAGAATTTACCGCCGACGGGTTCGTTCCGATTCTTCCACTTCCTGCTCCGCCGTCCGCGTCTTTGCGGGCTTGGTGTTCTTCTGATGTTCTCGTTCCGAGTTTTGCACTTCCTTCAGGGCCGCCTCTTGCTCGGCGGTCTGTTCGGGGGTCAGTTCCTTGGGATTGACCTTGTTGGAACCGCCACACCCCACCACGGAGCTCACCAGCACCAGACCCAGCACCGCCAGCTTGACTCGTCGCACGAGGTTGTCTCCTTGAATGATGAACCCGAACTTCTCCGGGTTCCGAATCCACCTTGAAACGCAGACGCCAACAAACAACGGGCGGGGGACACACGTGCCCCCCGGGGTGTTTGTTGGCGAAGTTGTTTTTCTAACGACCTATCCGAAACACTCAGTTCAGGCTGATGGTTTCGTTGCCCGCCCGCGAGCCGGCCGCGGACCAAGCGGCCGCGCTCACGCTGAACGACACGAACCGAACCGAGCCGTCACCCATCACCGCGTTCAAGCCGCCGGTGTGCGAGCTGCCGAACATGGGTTGCCAGAAGGTGCCGCCCGTGCCGTTGGCTCCGGTGCCGATCGTGCACTGGAGATTCGGCCTCGGACGGAAATCGACAGTGACCGAGGAGCCGTCCGTCTTCCCCATGCAGTTGGTGCAGGAGAACGTACCCGTCGGCGTCCCCGTAACGCGGATGACGTCTTCGTCCCACCCGGCGTTGCTCCAGGGTTCGTTATTCCCCCCGTCCCGGCTGTTCCCTTGCGACATCGGGTGCAACCATTTTTCGCTCACCATCAGCGTGTTCGAGGTGCCATCGCTAATGCTGGTCATGGTGATCAGCGGGTAACCAAACAACTTCGTGCCGTTCTCGGACGTAATGGAGGTGTGGATGATCATGCCGTCGCCACTGCTGATGGTGGGCCCCATCCCCCCGCAAGCAGCGTAATCCGCCTTAAAGACACTACCATCCAGGCCCGGGGCGCGAGACGTGGGGCACGTGTACACCGGGATCACCGTGGCGTTCACCGTCCCGCCGCTCACGATGTTCTGAACCTGCCCCTGCTCGACGAACGGCAGAATCTGGTACATCCAGCTGTACCCCTCGCGGTGGCTGCCGTCGGACGCTTGGACCCAGTTACAGCAGGCCGTCGAACCCGCTCCGGCCCAGGTTCCGTCCCCCGCCCCACCCGGGAACTGCTTGTTAACGTCGTGATAGCCGTGGAGGGCCAGGCCGATCTGCTTCAGGTTGTTGCTGCACTTCGCCCGGGCGGCCGCCTCGCGGACTTTCTGGACGGCGGGAAGGAGGAGCCCGATCAGGATGGCGATGATCGCGATGACGACCAGCAACTCGATGAGCGTAAACGCTGAATGCGTTCTGCGAGGCGGAGGCATGAAGGTCGTCCCGAAGAGGTAAGGGAAATAGAACCCAGCGGGCGAGGCGGTAGAGGGCGAGAGAAAGATATATGGGCCGATACGAAGCACACGCGAAGCGAAAGTGAAAAAGCGATGAAGCGAGACCGGGCGTGGAACTCAGGCCTGTGGGTCGGCGACGGCGGGGACGAACTCAACTACCCGCGAAGCACGCCGGTCGGCTTGACTCGCGGGTAGGTTCGTTCCGCGCAGACGTCGCGGAACTCTACCGCCGACGGCTTTGTTCCGCTTGTTCCACCTTCTCCTCCTCTGTCAGTCCCCTTTTCGGCTTGGGCGTATTCTTCTGGTGCTCTCGTTCCGAGGCCTCCACTTGCTTCAGGGTCGCCTCTTGTTCGGCGATCTGTTCGGGGGTCAGCTCCTTGACGTTGGCCTTGTTGTTGGAGCCGCCGCAGCCCACCACGGAGCTCACCAGCACCAACGCCAGCAATGACAGCTTGACCCGTCGCATGGATGTGTCTCCTTGAATGAGGCCCGCGAATTCTGCCAGGCCCCAAGTCCGACTCGGAACGCAAATGCCAACAAACAACGAGCGGGGGACATGAGTCCCACGGGGTGTTTGTTGGCGAAGTTGTTTTTCCCAACGATCAGCCTGGAACGCCTCAGTTCAGGCTGATGGTTTCGTTGCCCGCCCGCGTGCCGGCCGCGGACCAAGCGGCCGCGCTCACGCTGAACGAAACGAACCGAACCGAGCCGTCACCCATCACCGCGTTCAAGCCGCCGGTGTGCGAACTGCCGAACAGGTCTTGCCAGAAGGTGCCGCCGCCGCCGGTCGTCGAACCGATTGTGCCATCGGTATTCGGTTTCGGACGGTAATCGGTGGTGACCGAAGAGCCGTCTGTCTTGCCAAAGCACTGCATGCAGCTGAATGTGTTCGCCCCCGTCCCCGTGGCGCGAACGTGGTCTTGATCCCACCCGGCGTTGCACCAGGGCTCGTTATTGCCCCCGTCCCAGCTATTTCCTTGCGCCTTGGGGTTCAGCCATTTTTCACTCACCATCAACGTGTTCGAGAGGCCGTCGGTAACTCGCGACGTGGTGATGACCGGATAAGAAGCCCGCACCGTGCCGAGTGAATCCGTGAGGTTACCGTAAATAACCATGCCACCGCCGTCATCCGCCGTAGAAGTGCCGGAGCACCCAACGTAATCCGCCTTGAAAATGCCGTTGTCCAGGCCCGGGGCACGGGCCGTCGGGCACGTGTAAGTCGGGATGATGGTCGCGTTCAACGTCCCCGTCGCAACGATGTTTTGAACCTGCCCCTGCTCGATGTACGGCAGAATCTGGTACAGCCAGCTATACCCTTCCCGGTGGGTGCCGTCATTCGCTTGGACCCACTTGCTGGTACTGCCAGTCGACCAGACATAAGCCCCATTCATTCCACCGGCCGGGAACGCGCGCAGCGCGTCGTGATAGCCGTGGAAGGCCAGACCGATCTGTTTCAGGTTGTTACTGCACTTCGCCCGGGCGGCCGCTTCGCGGACCTTCTGGACGGCCGGCAGGAGCAGGCCGATCAGGATCGCGATGATCGCGATCACCACCAGCAACTCGATCAGCGTGAACGCGGACTTCCGGGGGGCGACCTTGTGGCTTAACATCATGTCCGAACTGTTCGAGGCGGGGAAAAAACGGGCAACTATGATCTATCGCCGCGTGAGTAGTAGGGCTGAAGGGCAAGTGAAGAATTCATGAACATCAACCAAATGCACGATAGACAGGCTGTATAACCGGAATCAGATTGGTTTTGGCTGGCTCCGTCCGCCGGGCCGTGGTCTGCTACCCCGGATCACCAACCGGAGGGGGCGCGATGCGGCGAGTCGTCTACTCGGTGGCGATGAGCCTCGACGGGTACATCGCCGGGCCGACCGGCGAGGCGGACTGGATCGTCATGGACCCCGAGATCGACTTCACGGCCCTGATGGCGCGGTTCGACACCGTGCTGATGGGGCGGAAGACGTTCGAGACCGCAGGCGGTGGTGGGGGAACGCCGGGGGTCACGTCGGTGGTGGTGTCACGCACGCTGCGCCCGGCAGACCACCCGGGCGTGACCGTGATCGGCGACGACGTGGGCGGCGCGGTGGCGAAATTGCGGCGGGCGGCGGGGAAGGACATCTGGCTGTTCGGCGGCGGGTCGCTGTTCCGCAGCCTGCTCGACCTCGGCCAGGTGGACGCGGTGGAGGTGGGGGTGATCCCGGTGCTGCTCGGCGGCGGCGTCCCGCTGGTACCGCCGGGCGCGCGGGCGAAGCTGAAGCTGGTGAACAGCCGGGCGCTGAAGGCGACCGGCACCGTCTGCCTCGAGTACGCCGTCGAACCGCCGAAGAAGAAGCGGCGGTGACGGACGGGGCTTCAGCCCTTCGGGCCGCAACCCGTTGCTACCGCTTCGCCGGCGCGAACCGCGCGTCGGCGGCGCGGCGGAAGGCGTCCTGGGCCTTCGCGCCCTCGCCGGGGAAGCCGGCGTGCTGGATCAGCCACACGTACACCAGCCCCTTCGCCGGGTCCACCCACATGTTCGTCGCCCACGCCCCGCCGTGGCCGTAACCGTTGCCGCCGAGCGAGAACCCGAGCCCCCAGTTCTCCTTCAGCTCCTGCGGCGTCTGCCGCGCCGTCATCTCCTTCACCGCCGCCGCCGACAGTACCCGCTTGCCGTCGAGCTCGCCGCCGTTGAGCATCATGCGGCAGAACTTCGACACGTCGGTCGCCGTCGAGAACAACCCGCCCGCCGGCATCGGGAAGCGGCGGCCGCGGTCGGTCAGCGGGTACTGGAGCTGCGACACGGTCATGAGTTCGAGCTTGCCGTCCTTCGTCGCGCGGTGGCCCTTCGCCACCCGCTTCGCTTGCGCCTCGGTCGGCCAGAACGTGGTGTCGGTCATGCCGAGCGGCGCGAACAGGCGGCGGTCGAGGAACTCCTCGTAGCTCATCCCCGACGTCACCTCGATGATGCGCCCCGCCGTGTTGATGCCGGCGTTCGAGTAGACGAACTTGGCGCCCGGGTCGGAGTGGAGCGGGGTCATGACGTAGGTCCTCACCGCGGCGGCCAGCGGCAGCGCGTCGAGCGTCGGGCTCTCGGCGACGGACGCGAACGGCATCCCGCTGGTGTGGGTGAGCAGGTCGCGCACGCGGATCGGCCGCGCCGGGCGGCGGAGCACCGTCTTCTCCTTGTCCTTCTCGGCGAGCACCCACACGTCGCTGAACCCGGGCAGGTAGGCGGGCACCGGGTCGTCGAGCTTCACCTTCCCCTCGTCCACGAGGATCATGAGCGCGGCGGCGGTGACCGGCTTGGTCTGCGAGGCGATCCAGAAGACGGCGTCGGCGGTCATCGGGGTGCGGCCGAGGGCGTCGCTGAACCCGACGGCCTCCTGCCCGAGCACACGGTCCTTGTCGGCGACGAGGGCGACGGCGCCGGCGAGTTCGCCGCG
>JAFKFQ010000058.1 GCA_017308215.1 bacterium
TGGGCAATGTCACCAAGTCGGGTACGCACGACGAACGCCCGGAAGCCGTGATTGCCGGCCACATGGCATCTGATGTCGCCTCGATCTCCGCACGCGAAGGCGCCGAGGTGGTGATCTGCACTAACGACTGAGGCCGCGAGCGTTCAAGCTGCTGCTCTTTAACCGACGCGCATGCGGGAAGTCGCGGAAAGTGCAGGTCCGTGGCTGCTGGGTTTTAGACCTCATGCTCGGTGAGGAGTGACCCGGACGTAACTGCCGCCTGCTCAGCTACTTCGAGATGCGTTCGCCCTGCCTGAGACCCTGGGTTCTCGCAGAAATCGGTGCCGCCCTCGTCCGCGGCAAACGGGTCATCGCGGTGCGGTACGGCACGTCGGTGGCCGAACTTCAGGATTTGGGGGTGCTGTCCCTCCTCGGCACCAACAGCCTCCTGGAAATGAGCCAGTTCGACGAGTACGTCAGGCAGCTGTCCTCGAGAGTGAAGGAAGTGACTCATGTCTAGCGCGTTCATTTCCTACGCGAGCGCCGACAAGGCTATCGCGCGGGAGATTGCCACGGCGCTAAGGCAGGACGGAATCTCCGTCTGGCTCGATTCGGAAGCGATTGTGTCCGGCGCCCAATGGTCTGATGAGATCATCAGGGCGATCGAGTCGGTCGATGGTGTAGTACTGTTGCTATCGGCCAACTCGCATCGCAACAAGTGGGTAGCGCGCGAGATCGAACTGAGCATCGACAGGGCGAAGACGGTCCTCCCGGTGCTCCTAGACTCCGCGGGAAAAGAGAATTGGATCTGGCCCCTCGTTTCGAACAGAAACGCTCTTAGTCTCCGGGACCGATCGCAAATCGAGGCGCTGGCCAAAGATATAGGAAGGCTTATAAGGACCCACGATAGGTCACTCGCAATTACACAGTCGCCGCCCCGCAACCCCACTAGTGGCGCACCAGACTCTGCTGACGAGGTGCCCCCGCCCGTGACAACGGACACCGGGGGCGTGGATATCGAGTTGCTCATCAACCGCGACTTCGACACTTTTTCAAAGGAAGCGCAAGACCGTCTTCTCGAAGCCATCAATAAACTAATGGCCATGGGCAGCGAGATTAGAGTCGTGCGCCAGCGCAAGTGATGAGCCGTTACGGTGCCTCGTCCACGCCATAGGCGAGGGCACGGGAAGGCGCGATCGCCAGAATACCCACGCCGTCTCGCCCTGGCCATGCATGTCGAGTCGTGCGAAGAGGCCGAAGCCCCGCGCGGCACCTGACCGCGGCCTTGGCAGCGCCGCCGCGGCGGGCGGTGGTGGCGATGCCGGAGCAACGGGCGGACGTGATGCCATCGGCGCGGCGTGCGGAACCACGACCGGTTGCTTGCAGTTCGGACAGCTCAGCGCGCGGCCTGCGAAATGGGGCGGGGCGGTGAGCATCCGGTTGCAGGCCGGACAGGGCAGCGCGATGGTCATGGGAGTGTCCCTGGTCTGGGCAAAACCGGACGTCCACAAGAATACTCGACCGAAGTCCCGCCGCTAGCCCCGCTGGCTCATACTCCCGAATCACGCCCTGCCTGTGACCGCCGGCTTGGTAATCCGCGGCGTCGATGAGGGATATCGAGCTGCAGCCTTGCTTCCCGAGACGAGGATGTAGGTAGTCGAGTACGCGAAGGTATTCGCGTCGTGCCGCCCCGCCGCAGGCGCAGGCGGCACGGTTCGAGGCTTAACCGAGCGCGGGGACTTGGCGCTGGCGCTCGGGTGCGGACCGGGGAGTCGGTGCCGAAGACGAGGTGGCGAGCCGGGCGGACGAGTTCCCCGCCCGGCTCGTGCGAGCCGGGCGGGGGAGTACGAGCCTGACGGCCGCTCGGCCCCGGGGGCACATCCCGGGGACCGGCGGCGTCGCACCGACCCTTACTGCAGCTGCAGCGTTTCGCCGCCCTGCGAGGTCCCGGCGGCGCGCCAGGTCGGCAGGTCGACGCTGTTGTTCACGAAGCGGATGCTGCCGTCGCAGAGCGCCACGTTTACGCCGCCGGTGTGCCGCGAGCGGGCCACGAGCTGCCGGGGGAGCGTGCCGGTGTCGCTCGTCGTGGTGCACGGGTAGAGGGCGTTGCCCGGGCCGCACCCCGCGCCGGTGATCACGTCGGTCGAGCTGCTGCTGTTCGGCAGCTGGTAGGTGGTGAAGCCCGCCGACCCGCCCCACCAGAGGAAGCCGCGGTAGTCGCCCGACCCGCCCGGCGCCTGGAGGATCTCCGACATGGCGATCGTGTTGCTCGTGCCGTCGCTGATGCTGGAGATGGTGAACTGCTGCCCGGTCTTCGCGTAGCCGGCGTCGTTGTTGTTGGCGACGTTCGACGGGTCGCCGTAGAAGCCGAAGGGCGCGCCGCCGAAGCTGACGCAGCTGCCGGCGGCGCCGGTGGTGGTGCCGCCGGTGCAGGCGTTCGGGATGTTCTGCTGGTACAGGCTGGTGTTCCCCGCGTTGAGGGCGTAGTTGTGCAGGGTGTTGCTGCCGACGACGTTCGCGGTGTCGCTCGGGCAGGTCAGCGTCTTCAGCCGGGTCTGGACGACGGTGGCGTTGGTGCCGTAGTTGTTGACCGCGTAATTCGGCTGGGCGAGGGTGTAGAGCCCCTGCTGCTCGATGAACGGCATGATCGGCACGATCCAGGTGCCGAGGCAGCACCCCCCCTGCTGGCTGACGCCGGGGAGGAACTTCTGGTAGGCGCTTTCGTAGCTCATGTTCGCCAGGCTGATCTGCTTCAGGTTGTTCTGGCAGGTGCTGCGGGCGGCGGCCTCGCGGACCTTCTGGACGGCCGGGAGGAGCAGCCCGATCAGGATGGCAATGATGGCGATCACCACGAGCAGCTCGATCAGCGTGAACGCACTTCGGCGGGAACGCATCAGACACCTCGGGGGACGATGAAAACCGACGGGACCGATAAGGCAGGGCGTGGGACAGTTCGGGAGGGGCATCCTGGTGACGGGCGGATTGGAGTGAGAACGGGAGAACCAATCACTTGATGTCGAAGTCGAATTTGTTCGGCCCTTCGGCCTTCACTTCGACCTGCTGCTTCGACTTCGCACCCCACTCCGGGGGAATGCTCGGCTTCTTCGCTTCGGTCTTGCTGCTGCCGGGGAGGTTGTTGCCGCTCGGGGAGAGGGGGACGTTCGGGTCGGGAGCCTTGCCCTCGCCGCCGTCGCCGGCGGAGACGCGCACCAGGTACGTCCCCGGCTGGAGCCCGTTCGCGGAGCTGACGGAGAAGTTGCCGCCGACCAGAACCGCGGAGGCGGAGGTGTTTTGCTTTTCCAGCGGCTCGAACAGGACCACCCCGTCCGCGAGCGGAGCCCCCTTGACCGAGACGCTGCCGGAGACGCCGACCCGCCCGGCCGTCTTGTTGTTACCGGAGCACCCGACGGACAGGGGTAAGCCGAAGAGGAGGAAGCCGACGAGACAACGGCGCAACATGTGTCTCTCGAAAGACTGTGTTAGGCAGGGGCGAATCTAATGGAGAGGCGAGGTATCATTTTACTATATGGTGTGGAATCTGAGAAGACGAGGAGTCGAGAGACGCTTGCTTCACTTATCGACCGCTTGGCCGACGCCGCCCACCCGATCCACAATCCCCCGGAGTCTCTCGCGTTGGGAAACCGGCCCGGGCTGGGATTGCCGTTCTGCATACCCAATTATTCGGTCAAGGCCAGATCCGCCACCTCAAAATTTCAATTCGACATCAATTTGCCTGTTTAGGATCATTTGTGTCGGCTCGGCGGTGGTGTAGCGTCAGACGGTTGGTAGTCGTAGGTTTGAGCCCGCCCTCACGTCTGCGCAGGCCCAAGCCTGCGGCAACCAACCAACCCACCGCTACCGATCCGACACGAGAACTACGGGACCCACGCCCCCGCGCCCGCGGTATGAACGCGGCATACGGGCGCGTTCGCGGCGGAAGCGGAGGAAATAACCTGTACCACTCCCACGGGACGTGCGGTTCGTGCGTGAGACCGAACGGGCTCTCGGGTTGGCGCGGCCCCTCGGGTCCATCGCCCGGATGTGCCGTGACAACAGCGGGCTGGTGGCCGCCGGCACGGACGCCTTCGCTCCCGACCCGATCCCGGGCACTGCGGACCGCCGGTGACTCGCACGAACGTGCAACGACGCCATTCCGGAAACGGCAGCCCGACAGCGTCCCGGCTGCCCGCCAGGGGCGTTGCCGTCGGGGACAACGGCGCGAGTGGGCTGCTGGTGCGACGGCTCGCCCCCGCCGGCGGCCGGCGCGCCGACCGGATTTATTGGTAAGACCACGAAAACCGGTAAATCAGACCATGTCCGACGTCAGCGTGGACGACCTTCCTCCAACCGACCAGCGCCTCATGCTTACGTTCGCACGGATCGCCGCCCTGACGAGCCTCTCGGTCGCAGTGTTTCCCACGGTCCGGGCCGACCAGCCGGCGGCCGTCGGGTTGCAACCGCGTTGGAAGCAGGGCGAGAAGTTCAAGTACGAGATGACCCGCAGGAAGACCTGGGAAACGGACGGCAAGGTGGTGCGCGGCACCAGCGGTCGCGCCCCGGTGGACGTCGAGGTGATCGCGGCGGGTGAGACGGGGTACGTCGTGCGGTGGAAACTGGGCGAGACGGTCCCCGACGACCCGAAGCTGGCGGACCACCCGCTCGTCAAAGTCATGACACGCCTGACCGACGGGATGACGGTCGATCTGGAGGTCGACGCGGGCGGGGAACTTCTCGGGATCAGGAACTGGAAGGAACTGCAGGAGACCGGGAGGAAGATCCAGGAAACGGTGCTGGGGGAACTCGAGAGGGGGAACGTGCCGAAGGCGACAGTCGACGTGATGCGGGCCGAGACGGGCAAGCTGTTCGCGAGCAAGCAGGCCGTCGAGGCGTCGTTCACCCGCCACCCGGCGCTGCTCGTCGCCCCCCTCGGGCAAACCTACAACCCGGGGAAGGTGGCGAGCGCGGACGTGGCCCTCCCCAACCCGTTCGGGGGCGACCCGATCCCCGCGAAGGCCGAGTTCACCCTGAAGAAGCACGACCCCGCGGCGGGGCTCGCGACCGTGACCTATACCCAGAAGCCCGACCCGAAGGAGCTCGGGAAGGTACTCGACAAGACGGCCCGGGGACTGGCGAAGAAACTGGGCAAGGCCCTCGACGACGCGACGCCCCCGGCGTTCGACCTGACCGACGAGGCGGAGTACGCGGTGGAGACGAAGACCGGCTGGGTGCGGAGTGTCACCCACACGCGCCGCACTCGGTCCGGTGCGTCCGTGGCGACCGAGACTACGACCCTGGTGCGACGCGAGCAGAAGTAGCCCCGCGTCTTCGCCGGCGGCCCCCCCGGGGTCCGGCCCCAGCACGGTGAGTGTGGGTCGTGGGGTGGTTCGCGGGCGTCAGTCCCCGACCACCAGGACCGCCGAACCCCGCGCCGCGGCAGACCGCGGCTTCCGTATCGATTCCGACGGACGGCGTTCTCGACCACGGCGGCTGGGCGTTCAGTTCGGCGGTCGGAGGGCTTCCAGTAGTGGCGACTCAGCGGATGACGGTGACAACACTCGCCGGCCAGGCCGCGGTCGCCACCGCCGCGTGGTTCCACACGTGGCGCGGCGCCCCCGACCCGGACGCGGTGGACCTCCTCTGTGCGGCGATCCGCGCACACGCCCTGTCGCCGCCGGTCGTGTACTTGGCGGAGTGGGCGGACCGCTGGCTCATGGGCGACACGCTCGTCGGCCCCGGCGCGGCCGAGGGCCGGCGGTTCCAGGCCGTCGGCCTGTCGCCCGCGGCCGCGGCCGCGTGGGCGGAGCGGTGCGGTGGCCAATTCGCCGAGCAGGGGTGGCTGGCCGCCCGGCTCCGGGAAGCGGCCGCCGAGTGCGGCACCGGGGCCGCGCCGCGGGTCGTTGTCGTCATCCGCGAGCCGGTCGGCGCTTCGACCACCGACGGCGAGGTGCGTGCCGCGCTCGACCGTGTTCCGGCGTGGCTGCCCACGCCCGAAAGCCCCGCCGAGCCCCGCGCCGCACCGGGCGCCGGCCGCGGATACACTCCCGCGAGTGGCGGCGCGCCGCGCGGCCGGCGCGAGTAGGCTTTCGGTTCGGCGGCGGAGGGCTTCGCAGCATGGAGGTCCACTACCAGGGGCACGGTTTCGCGTTCGAGCCGTCGCCGGGCGAGGCGTTCGCCGGGCGGCTGGTGCTCGACGACCGGCGGCGGGAGGTGCTCGCCGCGTTGAGCGCCGCGGAGGACGAGGGCTGGTATCTGGACGCCAGCGGCGAGCGGCTGCCGGCCGACGAGTTGTTCGCCCGCTCGCCGTGGAGCTGCCCCGGCCCGGATGGCCCGGTCAAGTTGCTGTGCCGGTTCCTCGACCTCCACGACGGATCGGTGCGGTTCAACACCCCGGCACTGTACGGCGGCGAGTTGTTCCGGTGGCTGCGGGCCGGAGGGGACGCCCCGGACGCCGAACCCCACGCTGCACCCGGCGCCGGCCCCGGATAGGCGTCCCGGGAGCAACAGTACACCGCGCGGCCGGCGCGGGTGGGCTCGATGCCCGGCCGCAGAAGCGGTACCCGACCGGATGAGCTTCGACATCCACTACCACACCTGCAACCTCGGCACCCGCACGACGCGGCAGAGGAACCCGTTCACCGGCGAGGTGCAGTCCGTGCCGGTGGGCGACGGGTTGTCCGACGCCGAGCGTGCGACTGTCCGGGATATGCTCCGGGCCGCCGGGGCCGATGCCCCGGACGAGTTCGGGTGCTACGCGGTGGAGGTGCCGGACGGCGGTGCGGCCGAGGTGTTCGCCTCCGGGCTGGTCGGCCCCGAGCCGTGCGACGGCTTCATGGTTTCGCTGCGAGGGATGACGCCTGGGATGGCCAGGCTCCTGTGGGAGTTGTGCCGGGACGGCAACATGGCCGCTACCCCGGTCATGGAGGACGAGGTCGTGGTGGTCGCCAGCGAGGCCCAGTTGCGGCGGGTGCAGGCCCGCTGGCCGGGGGCGGTGGTGGTCGGCTCGCCGGACGAACTCGGCCGTCTGCTCGACGGCGGCATTGCGGCGTGGCAGGCGTACCGGAATCAGGTCGCCGGGGGGTAAAATGCCGGCCGGCCGAGCCGGACCGGCCGCGTGATTGGTTTCGTGCCGCCCGCCGGCTTGTGGTCGTCGCTTGTTGGTATCGCGGCCGGGCCGGCGGGCTTACGATCTCGGCGGTCGGCGTGTGACCTGCCGGGCGTTCTGTTTCGGCATCCGTGAGCGGCAAAGGACCGTGTCGGCGGAGCCGTCCCTCCGGGACCCAAGCCATCCGCCGGCAGTTCGCCGGACCCGACACCGACCGACAGACGGATCACGACTTCCGCCGGCCGCGGATCGCCCGGAGCGCGTCGGTCGCCGCCCCGCTGACCAGGATGTGCGGGTTCCCGCCCAGCACCGCCTCCAGCGGCGGGATCGAGTCGGCCGTGCCGATCTCTCCGAGGATCCGGCACGCCTCGGCCGCGGCGGCCCAGTCCTTGTGGGCGAGCAGCGGCGCCACGGCCTTCTCGGCCGGCGCGCCGAGCGCCTTCAGCGCCGCACTCGCCTCCGAGCGATCGGCGGCGCTCGGGAGGAGGTTGGCGATGGCCGGGGCCGCCTCCACCACCTTGAGGCGGGTCAGCACCCCGAGCACCGCGCGCCGGGTGAAGACGTGCTCGTGCTCCAGGCTCTTGGTCAGCGCGGGCACGGTCTCCGGGCCGGCCCACACCGCCAGCGCGCCGAGTGCCGCCTGCCGCAGGGTGAGGTCCTTCTCCCCCAGTTGGGCCTCCAGCGCCGCGGCCACCTCCTTGCGGCGGTCCGGGAGCGGGGCGTAGGCCCGCCCGAGCCGGTCGGCCCCGGCCCGCCGCCGGAGCATATCCGCCGCCTTCAGCTCGTCGAGCCCCTGCTCCACGTCCGCGACCGCCGGCAGCGGCAGGGTCAGGGTCTTGACGGCCACCGAGATCGTCCGCGCCTCCGTCCGGACCACCTCGCCGACGGGGAGCTTGTCGCCCACCCCCGCCGGGTCTTCGACCGGGTCGACCTCGACCGTCAACCCGTTCGCCGTCCGGACCGGCCGGACCGCGGCCGGGGCGAACGCCGCCCTCAGCCGGTCCTCGACGTACCGGCGGGACGGGTCGTCGGTCGTCATGGCGACCTTCAGCGTCACCGACCGGGGGTTCCTCGGGAACGTCAGCCGGAGCTCGTGCGGCTGGGTGTAGACCGTCTTCCCGTCGGCGTCGGCGTAGGAGATCTGGAAGGCGAACGTCTCGTCCGGGACCGCCCCGGCCGGGAGCTTGAAGGTGGCGGACGCCATCTGGTCGCTGACCTTCAGCGGCACCGCCCGCGCTCCCGGCCCCGGCCCGGGGGAGGCCCTTGACGGCCGGGGCGTAGTGCACGGTGACCCCGGTCATCTTGTGGAGCGGGTCCGTCAGCCGGGCGAGGGCGACGTACTCGTCCGGGGGGACCCCGCCCGGCCCGGCCGTACCGATGATCTGGGTCTGGACGTGCTCCCGCCCGCGGACCTGGCCGCGGGTCCCGACCCGCCAGAGTTCGCCGGTCACGTTGAGCTGCGGGCCGGCCTGCCGGGCCTGCAGGACGACGGCCCCCAGCACGCTCCCGCGGAACATTTTGTGGAGCGCGGCGGTCGGGACGGCGAACCCGATCTCCTTGTCCCGGACGGTGGCCACGGCCACCCCGACCAGCCGGCCGGCGGCGTCCACCACCGGCCCGCCGCTGTTGCCGGGGTTGACCACGCCGTTGATGTGGACGTCGGACAGGTCGCCGGTCGCGTCCCGGCGGAGGCCGGCGATCGTCCCCCGGCCGACCACGACGGTCCGGCTCGCGCCGGGGAACCCGAACACGTACACCGGCTGCGTCTCGGCGACCGGCGGGTCCTGGGCGGTGTCGACCGCGGGGGGGAGGTTGCGGGCGCCGGTCACGCGCAGGACGGCGAGGTCGGCCTCGTCGTCGAACGCCACCACCTCGGCCGGGAGCGCCTGCTCGGTGGGGGCGTCGCTGT
>JAFKFQ010000725.1 GCA_017308215.1 bacterium
GTTCGGCTGCTGCGTGATGTGGACCCCGGCGAGGTCGGTTACCACCGACTCCCCGGCCACAAGGGTCAGCCCATAGGCCGGGTCGAACGAAAAAGTGAGCGTGTGAGGCACTCGAAGAACTCCTGTGATTAGGTGAGGGTGACGCCGGCGTCCGGCAGGGCTTCCTTGAAAGCCCGGCTGAGGGTGGCGTTCACTTGCTTGGTCACGACCTGCTCAATGAACGGCGTGAGCTTGGCGAACACCTCGGCCCCGTTGTGAACGACGGTGACTTGGTGGGTGAATTGTCCCGACAGCACGCGGGGGAAACTACTCAACGCCTGCGACAGCGCCTGGGAGTGCCCCGCGAACACGTTGAATGTCTGGCTCAGGGCCTGCGCGGCGTTCGTGAACCCGCCGACCTGCTGGACGAACTGGTTGAACGCCGACCCGAGGGTCTCCATCGCCCGCTCGCTCTCGACCGACAGCTTCAGCTCGCCCCCGCCGGCCGCCGCGCTCGTGACCGCCCCGCCGTTGGCGAGGTAGGAAACGTGACCCACGGGGCCGCCGCTGTTGAACCGCTGGAGGTTGTGAACACCGGCCCGCGCGGTGGCGTTCTGGTTGAGGACGAACTCGCCATTCGTGAGCAGGGAAGGCACGGTGTCGCCCACCCCGGCCCCGTGAACCGGACCGCCGGCGGCGAACCGCTGCGTGCCCAAGAACCGCTGGAGGGCCGGGTCGGTGGCGAACCGCTGGTTGATGTCGCCCTGCTGGAGGGCGAGGTTCCGAAGGGCGATGTTGCGCTGCCCTTCGTCCCCGGGTCGGCGGACCCGGCTGTTGGCCGCGAAGGCCGCGCTGGCGAACGCCTGGACGGACTGCCCCTGGACGAGGTTGCCCGCCGCGGTGTCGGCCGCCCGCCGCTGCTCCTCGGCGTCCGCGTTCGGGTTGCTGCTCCGGCGCCGGATGCGGGCCACGTCCCGGTCGTAGAACCGCTGCACCCGTCGGCGAATCGCCGCCTCGGCATCGCTGGCGCTGTTCATGGCGCCAGCCTGCGCCGCACCGGACAGCTGGCCGCCGCCGATGACCCGGTAGTCCGCCTCGCCGTTCTCCCGCCGGGCCTGGATGCGCCCGAGTTCGTTCCGGTCTCGCTCGTACTGCTCCCGGTCCCGCTCGTGACGGGCCGTCGCCGCCGCCTGCCGCGCTTGCACGGCCGCCGCCGCCGCCTGTTCGACCTGCGCCTGCGCGGTCCACCGACCGGATCGAGTTCGGCTTCGGCCACCGCACGAGGTGGTCGTCCTTCCCCAGCCGGGTCCCCTTGCGGAAGTCGGCCCGGCGGTGCGACGAGAGCCGGCTGACGGTGTCCACGCCCCGCTCCTTGAGCCGGTGCATGTC
>JAFKFQ010000059.1 GCA_017308215.1 bacterium
GGCGTCCCGGCCGCGGAGGTCGCGTACCGGCGGGCGACGCTGCGGGCGGCCGCCGGCGAGGCGGCCGCCGCCCGTGCGGACCTCCGGGCGTGCCTGTCCCTCGACCCCGCCCACCGGGCCGCCAGGGGGCTGCTTGAGCAACTCGGGGAGCGCCCGTGACGTGAGGTCACGGCCCCGAACACATCTGTCGCCCGGCCCGGTTCAAACCGTCAGCTCGACCCGGTTCCCCTCGGGGTCGAGGACGACGCTCTCGTAGTACCCGTCGCCCGTGCGCCGGGGGCCGTCCACGACCGCGTACCCGTCCGCCCGGAGCCGGGCGGTGAGGGCGTCCACCGCCGCCTCCGACCCGAGGGCGACGGCGACGTGGGCGTACCCGCCGCACGGCCCCGGCGGGCGGCCGGGAAGGTCCGCCCGCCGCATCAACTCGATCCGGCAGCCCCCACCGGGGAGGCTCAGGAAGTACGACTCGAACCGCTTCGCCGGGTTCGTGTACTTCGGCCCGGCAACGGCCCCCAGGTAGGTGGCGTAGAAGTCCCGCACCCGGTCCAGGTCGTCGACCCACACCCCGACGTGTTCGATCCGCATCGCCGCCCCCGTCTGGCCGTATCGGTGGCAGTATGGGTGTAGGGGTGACTACCGACGGCTCCGGGAGCGGGCAATGACCCCCACCACCGAGCGCCCGCCCCAGGCGACAAATATCTTCGGATCATGCGCGGCATCCTACGCGCGAAAGTCCCGGTGTCAGGCGTCACCTCAACCGCACGATTCTGGTCGGACGACGATCAGGGTGGCTGTCGACGCACCAGTTCCCTCGGGACTCTGCCCGCCGGCCGGCGGGTTACGCAGGTGATTCGCCTGAATAGCCCGTCTTTTTAGCACCGGCACAGCGCGTGCTAGAGCAGGCGTTCCCGCACCTGCTGCCGGCTCTTGGGCGCGGCCATTGGCGCCGCGGCGCGCCGCACCGATGTGCTGCCCGAGAGTTCAAGCGAGCCAAAGCGCCGGTCGTTCCGCCCGGCAAAGCTCTAGAGCCCAGAAAGTACCCAGCCCGCGTCGCCAGCGAGCACCGAACCGATGAAAGCATCACCGGCCCTGTTCACCGTCGTGGCGCTGGCCCTTCTCGCCCTGCCCGCGTGCCACAAGCACGGGGAGCACCAGGGCCACCACGAACACCACAAGATCGTGGCCACCAGCCCGATGGTCAAGGACGTGACCCTCACGCAGCAGTACGTCTGCCAAATTCACTCGCAACGGCACATCAGCGTCCGGCCCCTGGTGAACGGGTATCTGGAAGCGATTTCCGTCAAGGAAGGGCAGGCGGTGAAGGAGGGCGACACCCTGTTCACGGTCCTGCCGGTCCTGTACAAGGCCACGCTGGACGCGGAAATGGCCGAGGCCCGGCTGGCGGACATCGAGTACCAGAACACCAAGAGGCTGTTCGATCAGAAGGTGGTCTCGATCCAGGAGGTGATGCTGTTCGAGGCCAAGCTGGCGAAGGCGCAGGCCAAGGTGAAGAAGGCGGAAGCCGAGATGCAGTTCACCACCGTGAAGGCGAAGTTCGACGGGATCATCGACCGCCTCCACGAGCAGCAGGGGAGCCTGGTCAAGGAGAGTGACGTCCTCACCACCCTGTCCGACAACAGCGTGATGTGGGTGTACTTCAACGTGCCCGAGGCGCGCTACCTCGACTACATGGCCCACCGGATGCACGACCGGGAGAGCGAGCAGGTCGAACTCGTGCTGGCGAACGGGAGCAAGTTCCAGTACCCCGGGCGGATCGCCGCGATCGAGGCCAAGTTCAACAACGAGACCGGGAACATCCCGTTCCGGGCGGACTTCCCGAACGCGGGGGGGCTGCTGCGCCACGGCCAGACCGGCACCGTGCTGCTCCACCGGAAGATGCACGGCGCCGTCGTCATCCCCCAGCGGGCGACGTTCGAGATCCTCGACCGGCAGTACGTCTTCGTGATCGACAAGGACAGCGTGGTCCGCCAGCGCGAGATCAAGGTCCTGCACGAGCAGGAGGACGTGTACGTGATCGGCTCGGGGGTCGGCCCCGACGACCGGATCGTGATCGAGGGCGTCCGCGAGGTCCACGACGGCGAGAAGGTGGAGTACGAGGTCCGGGCGGCGGACCAGATCCTCGGCAAGCAGAAGTTCCACGCGGAATAGCCGCCGCCCGCCGCTGTCACCCGCCGCCAACCCCACCCCCAGGGATCAGGATCACACCGGCTCCATGTTCACGAACATCCTCCACCGGCCCGCGTTCGCGATGGTGATCTCCATCATCCTCCTGTTCCTGGGGGTGCTGGGGTACGTCACTCTGCCGCGGTCGCAGTTCCCGTCCGTCGCCCCGCCGACCGTGGAGGTCGCCATCGCGTACCCCGGGGCCAGCGCCAACGTGCTGGTCGACTCGGTGCTGATCCCGCTCGAGCAGTCGATCAACGGCGTCCAGGGGATGCGGTACATCGCCTCGTCGGCGACCAGCGCCGGGGAGGCGGTGATCCGCATCTACTTCGAGCCGGGGACCGACCCGAACATCAACGTCGTGAACGTGCAGAACCGGGTCAACATCGTGATGAACCGGCTCCCGCCGCTGGTGCAGCGGGAGGGCATCCTGGTGAGCCAGGTGGTGCCGAGCATGCTCATGTACGTGAACATCTACAGCACCGACCCGGGGGTGGACCAGGCGTTCCTGTTCAACTTCACGAACGTCCGGGTCATGCCGGTGATCAAGCGCATCCAGGGGATGGGCCTCCCCCGGAACCTCGGCAACCGGGCGTTCGCCATGCGCGTGTGGCTGAACCCCGACAGCATGCGGCGGTACCGGATCTCGACCGAGGAGGTGATGAAGTCGCTGGCCGAGCAGAGCATCATCGGCTCCCCCGGCCGGCTCGGCCAGGCCACCGGCAAGACGTCCCAGTCGCTCGAGTACGTCCTCACCTACATCGGCCGGTTCAACAAGGCCGACCAGTACGCCAACATCATCATCAAGGCCACGCCCGAGGGCGAGATCCTCCGGCTCAAGGACATCTGCGGCGTCCCGGACCCGCTCCCGGAGCGGACGCGGGACGCCCTCCAGGGCGTCGTCGGCGCGGGCCCCGTGGTCGCCCGCAAGCCGGCGACGCCCGCCGTCGAGCTCGGCCCGGAGTTCTTCGACATTTACTCGGACGTGGACGGCCACCCGGCGGCCACCATCGCCCTCAAGCAGGCCCCCGGGTCGAACGCCGCCGCCGTCATCGAGGAGGTGAAGAAGGAGCTCGAGCAGATCAAGAAGGAGTCGTTCCCCCCCGGGATGGACTACGAGATCAGCTACGACGTCTCCAACTTCCTCGACGCCTCCATCGAGCAGGTGATGCACACCCTGCTCGAGGCGTTCATCCTGGTCTCGCTGGTTGTCTACATGTTCCTCGGGGACGTGCGGTCCACCCTGATCCCGACCCTGGCCGTGCCGGTGTCCCTGGTCGGGACGTTCTTCTTCCTCCAACTCCTCGGCCTGTCGATCAACCTCATCACCCTGTTCGCGATGGTGCTGGCGATCGGGGTGGTGGTGGACGACGCCATCGTGGTCGTCGAGGCGGTCCACGCCAAAATGGCCGAGAAGCACCTGTCGCCGTACCGGGCGACCCGGGAGGTCCTCCACGAGATCACCGGCGCCATCATCGCCATCACCCTGGTGATGACGGCCGTGTTCGTGCCGGTGACGTTCATCCCCGGGCCGGTCGGCCAGTTCTACCGCCAGTTCGGCATCACGATGGCCACGTCCATCGTCCTGTCCGGCCTGGTTGCCCTGACGCTGACCCCCGTGCTCTGCGCGATGATCCTCAAGCCCCACGCGCACGGCCCCGCCCACGGGAATGGGCACGACAACGGTCACGGGAACGGGCACGGGAACGGCAAGCCCAAGCCGAAGCGGCGGTGGCTGTCCCTCATCGCGACGGCCGTGGGCGGGCTGGCGCTGCTCGCCGGGATCACCTACCTGGCGTACCACTTGTGGGGGCCGGTCGGGTTCGCGTTCGTCGCCCTCCCGTTCGTCCGCGGCCCGTTCGACAAGCTCGTCGAGGCGGTCACGGCCGGGTACGCCGGGATGCTGCGGGGGATCGTCACCCTCCGCCTGCTGACGGCGCTCACCATCGGGGCGTTCACCGTCGCCACCGTGTACACCAACCTCAAGCTCCCGTCGGGGTTCATCCCGGGCGAAGACCAGGGGATCATCTACGGCATCATCCAGACGCCCGCGGGCTCGACGCTGGAGTACACCAACGCCAAGTCCCGGGAGTTGGAGGAGGTCGCCAAGTCGGTCGACGGGGTCACCACGGTCACCTCGCTGGCCGGGTACGAGGTGCTGACCGAGGGCCGCGGGTCGAATTCCGGGACGTGCATCATCAACCTCAAGCACTGGCGCGACCGGAAGAAGACCGCCCGCGAGATCATCGAGAGCCTGGAGGAGAAGGCCCACGAGGTCACCGACGCCAAGATCGAGTTCTTCGAGCCGCCCGCGGTACCGGGGTTCGGGGCGGCCGGCGGGTTCTCGGTCCGGCTCCTCGCCAAGTCGGAGACGACCGACTACAAGCAGCTCGGCGAGGTGACCGACAAGTTCATGGCTGACCTGAAGAGGCGGCCGGAGCTGTCGAACCTGTTCACCTTCTACACCGCCAACTACCCGCAGTACGAGCTGAAGATCGACAACGACAAGGCCATGCAGAAGGGGGTGTCGATCGGGAAGGCGATGGAATCGCTCAACATCATGATCGGGAGCACCTACGAGCAGGGGTTCATCCGGTTTGGCAATTTTTACAAGGTCTACGTCCAGGCCGCCCCGGAGTTCCGTCGGTTCCCCGAAGACCTCGACAACCTGTTCGTCAAGAGTGAGCGCGAGATCGAGATCAGGAATGAAAAGACCGGGGAAATGTCAAAGGTCAAGGTGGACGGAGACATGGTCCCGTACTCGGCCTTCATGACCATCCACAAGCAGCAGGGGTTGAACGAGATCACCCGGTACAACTTGTACCCGTCGGCCGCCATCCAGGGCGCGCCGGCCGCCGGGTACAGCAGCGGGCAGGCGCTCAAGGCGATCCAGGAGGTCGCGAAGGACTTACCCCAGGGCTACGGCCTCGGATGGGAGGGGCTTTCGTACGACGAAGTAAAGAAGGGGCTTGAGATACCAATACCGGGGGTCGGTACGGTCGAGATCGCCCAGGCCGTGTTCATCTTCATGATCGTCGTTGTCTTCGTGTATCTCGTCCTGGTCGCGCAGTACGAGAGCTTCATCCTGCCGCTGGCCGTGATGCTGTCGCTGCCGGTCGGGGTGTTCGGCTCCTTCTTCGGCCTGCAGGCGATGGGGCTGGCCAACGACGTGTACGCCCAGATCGGGCTCATCATGCTGGTCGGCCTGCTCGGCAAGAACGCGATCCTGATCGTCGAGTTCGCGGTGCAGCGGCGGCGCGAGGGGGTGTCGCTGAAGGACGCGGCCGTCGAGGGCGGCAAGCTCCGGTTCCGGCCGATCCAGATGACCTCCTTCGCCTTCATCGCCGGCCTCCTCCCCCTGGTCTTTGCCACCGGGGCCGGGGCGATCGGGAACCGGACGATCGGCACCACCGCGGCCGGCGGCATGCTCGTGGGCACCGTGCTCGGGGTGCTCATCATCCCCGGCCTCTACTACGTGTTCGGGAAGATGGCCGACGGCCGCAAGCTGCTCAACGACGAGTCGGACGAGCCGCTCAGCGAGTTACTTGAACACAACGTACACGAGCCGCCGGGCCGCGGGGGCGACTACCCGCCGCACGCGGCCGGTCCCGTCCCGCACGCACCGAACCCGGAACCCCCGGCGGGCGGCGGATCGGCGTACCCCGCCACGCCGCACCACCCCGGGCCGCCGACTGCCCCCGCAGGCGGGTGAGGCGAATGTCGCCGCCGGGCCGGCAACGCTTGGTCGCCGCTGGACCAACCTGTTCCGGCCGGGCGCACGTTGGCCCCGTGGCAACCAGTCCAGACCGCGCACCCCAGCGAATCACCACGAAAAGCCCGGAGTGCCTGTTCCGCGCGTACCGGGTTTGCCGATAAGTCACTGGATGCCGAGAAGAAGGACCTTCTCGGAGGAGACACGGCGGATGGATACCGCAATGAGATCTTCGGTCTCAACACACGTGCCTCGGGGGATTGCGAGAGCAATCGCCTGGGGCGTGCTGCTGGTCCTGCCGGCCTGTCAGATCCCCAAACTGCGCCCGCCCGAGGCGGGACCGCCGCTGCCGGCGAGCTACAACGGGGCGGCCAGCCCCGAGAGCTCGGCCCAGCTCAAGGTCGAAGAGTTCTTCAACGACCCGGTGCTGGTGCAGCTCATCTACCAGGGGCTGGCCGGCAACCAGGAGCTGAAGATCCTGGAGCAGGACATCCAGATCGCCAACAACGAGATCCTGCTGCGGCGCGGGGCGTACCTCCCGTTCCTCTCGCTCCGCACCGGGGCGGGGCTGGACCGGAGCAGCGAGGCCACCCCCATCGGGGCGGCCGAGCGGCAGCTCCTGTCCCCCCGCGGCAAGCCCTTCCCCGACCCGCTCCCCGACTTCCTCGTCGCCGCCAACATCTCCTGGCAGGTGGACATCTGGCGGAAGCTGCGGAACGCCCGGGACGCGGCCACCCTGCGCTACCTCGCCACCGCCGACGGGCGGAACTACGTCGTGACCCGGCTGGTGGCGGACGTCGCCGACAACTACTACGGGCTCCTGGCGCTCGACGCGCGGCTCGAGGTGCTGGACCAGACCATCGCGATCCAGGAGAAGAGCCTCGAGATCGCCCGGGCCCGGTTCGAGGCGGGCCGCGGGAACGAGCTGGCCGTCCAGCGGTTCGAGGCCGAGGTCCGCAAGAACCAGAGCGAGAAGCTGATCGTCAAGCAGGACATTATCGAGTCCGAGAACCGGATCAACTTCCTCGTCGGCCGCTACCCGCAGCGGGTGGAGCGGCCGGCGGCGAAGTTCGTCGACCTGAACCTGTCCGCGCTGAGCGTCGGGGTGCCCGCGCAGCTGCTCCTGAACCGCCCCGACGTCCGCCAGGCCGAGCGGGAGCTGGAGGCCGCTGGGCTCGAGGTGAAGATCGCCCGGGCCGAGTTCTTCCCTCAACTGGACATCACCGGGACCGTCGGCTACCGGGCGTTCAACCCGAGGTACCTGTTCAACCCGGAGGCCCTGATCGCCGGCATCGCCGGCGACCTGGTCACGCCGCTGGTCAACAAGGCGGCGATCAGGGCGGTCTACGGCAATGCGAACGCCCGGCAGTTGCAGGCCGTTTACAACTACCAGCGGGTCGTCCTCGACGCCTACACCGAGGTCATCAACCGCGTGACCATGGCGGAGAACTACCGCGTCAGCATCGAGTTCAAAAAGCAGCAGTTGACGGCCCGCGACGCCGCGGTCGACTTCTCGGGCAAGCTGTTCCAGGCCGGCCGCATCGAGTACGTGGACGTGCGGCTGGCCCAGCGCGACCTCCTGGACGCGCGGATCGCGCTGATCGACACCAAGCGGCAGCAGCTGTCCGCCGTCGTCAACGCCTACCAGGCCCTCGGCGGCGGCGGCAACCTGTGGCACCACTTCATGACGAGCCCGCCCCCGCCGGGCGCCGCCCCGCGCCCGCCGTCGGAGCCGCAGCCGCAAGGGGCGCTGCCGCAGGGAACGCCACCGCAAGGGGCGCTGCCGCAGCCGGGGTTGTTGCCGCCGCCGCGCCCGGGGGACGAACCGGGGCAGTTGCGGCCGCCACCGGCGCTCGAGCCGGCGCCGCCGCCGCGCCCGGTCCCCGAGAAGCCGAAGCAACCGGACTTGCAGCCGGCCGGTGCGCTGGTGCCGGCGCTGCCGGGTGGGGTCGAGTGGCTGCCGGCGGTGCCGGCGGTGCCGGAGCAGAAGTAGGCGGGGCGTGAGCGGTCGGTCCCGGAGAACCCGTGAACGAGGTGGGTGACGAGATGACCTGTCGCGCGATCCGTGTCGCCCTGTTACTCCCCGCCCTGTCGGCCGCGGGTTGCGGGACGGCCGCAAACCTCGTCGGTGCCGGCCCCGGGAAGAAGGTCCCGTTCGGCGGGGTGCAGCACGACATGCGGTGCCTGACGAGGGCCGACGACGGGACGCGACCCCCGTCGGAGGCGAAGCCGCACGCGGCACCGCAGTTCCTGTGGGCCGCCGACCTGCCGCTCAGTTTCGTCGGCGATGTCGTGACGCCGACAACTGCAACGTCGTCATCACATGCGAAGTCGTAACACTCGGCCTCATACGGCTCTGTCAACGTAGCTGGCGCAGCCGCTTCCCACGCGGTCAGTGTCGAATAATCGCC
>JAFKFQ010000060.1 GCA_017308215.1 bacterium
TGCTTAACCCGGCCGGTTGGAAACCGGCCCCACGATCTCGAATCAGTCGATGAACAGGAACTCGTTGCTGCCGAGCAGCACGTGCGCGTACCGTGTCCAGTCATCCGCGCCCGGCGCGGCGCCGACGAAGCCGAGCGCCAGCGCGACTTCGCGCTCGGTCGGCGGGCGGTTGAACAACAGCGCGTAGGCCCGGCGGACGCGCGCCGCGCCGCCGGCCGGTTCGTCGGCCGCGAGCCGCCGCGCGAGCGCCGTCGCTTCCTGGCGGAGCAGCGGCCCGTTGAGCGCGTACAGCTGTTGGAGCGGTGTCGTTGTCGGGATGCGGACTGCGCTGTGGGTCAGCGGGTCCGGGAAGTCGTGGAGGCGGAGCAGGTCGGTCAGGTCGCGCCGGCGGACGAGGCCGTAGAGCGTGCGGCGGCGGTTGGCGGCGTCCGTCAGCTCCTGCGGCGCGCCGCCCGGGTCGCGGCGCAGCGTGCCGTTGACGACCAGCATCGCGTCGCGCCACGATTCCACGTCGAGCCGGCGCCGGGGCATCCGCCACAGGAGCCGGTTGTCCGGGTCGGTCGTCTGCTTCGCCGCGTCGGGGGCGCCGGCCTGCCGGTACGCGGCCGAGAGCATGAGTTCGCGGTGGAGCCACTTCAGCGACCACCCGGCGGCGACGAACCGGGCGGCGAGGTCGTCGAGGAGTTCCGGGTGCGTGGGCCGCTCGCCCTGCCGGCCGAAGTCGCTCGGGGTGTCCACCAGCCCGCGGCCGAAGTGGTGCCGCCAAACCCGGTTCACGATCACCCGCGCCGCCAGCGGCGCGCCGTCGCCGGTGATCGCGCGGGCGAGTTCGAGCCGGCCGCTCCCCCGCGTGAACCGCCTCGGCTCACCGGGCGAGAGGACGGTGAGGAACCGCCGCGGCTCGACCGCCCCGGGCCGCGCCGGGTTGCCGCGCGTGTGCATGGCGATGTCGTGGCCGACCCCGTCCTCGAACTCCAGCCGCGTGGCGTTCGGCCCGCGCGACACGACCGACACGTGCGCGTCTGTGACGCCGCGGACGGGGACGGTCTTGTACCCCGGCGTCGCCTCCAGCAGCTTCACCTCGGCCGCCAACAGGTCCAGTTGCTCCTTCGCGTCGGCCGGCGCCGGGCGCTTCGCCTTCAGCACCTTCACCTGTTCGCCCAGCGCCCGGATGCCCACCTCCGCCCGCCGTACGGACGCGGCCTCGGCCGGCGGGAGGAGCGGGAGGTCGATCTGCCGGGTACCGGCGATCACGCCCGCGAGGGCATAGTAGTCGCGGGTCGAAATCGGGTCATACTTGTGGTCGTGGCAGCGGGCGCACGCCACCGTCAGCCCCAGGAACGTGCTCGCCACCGCGTCGATCCGCTCCTCCCACTCGTCGGCGACGATCGACCGGATGACCTCCACGTCGAGCTGGAGTTCCTTCCAGTAGTCCGGGCTGACGCCGAGGAACCCGAGGGCGGCGAGGTCTGCCGGGTCGGTGCCGGGCACGAGGTCGGCGGCGAGCTGAAGTTGCACGAACCGGTCGTAGGGCATGTCGGCGTTCAGCGCCCGGACCACCCAGTCGCGGTACGGCCACGCCTGCCCGCGGGGCGTCAGCCACGACTCGGGGACATCGGCGTAGCGGGTGAGGTCGAGCCAGTAGCGCGCCCACCGCTCGCCGTAGTGCGGCGACGCGAGCAACCGGTCCACCAGCTTCTCGTAGGCATCCGGGGCGGGGTCGGTGACGAACGCCTCGACCTCATCGGGCGTCGGCGGCAGGCCGGTCAGGTCGAACGCCGCCCGGCGGATCAGGGTGCGGCGGTCGGCGGGCGCCGACGGGGTGAGCCCGCGCGCGTCCATCGCGGCGAGCAGGAACGGGTCGATCGGCCGCCGCGCCCACGCCGCGTCGCGGACGGCCGGCGCGGGGTGACGACGGAGCGGCTGGAACGACCAGAACGCCCGGGCGGCGGCGGACGACGGGTCCGACGGCGGTGCCGCGGTTGCGGTCGTGCCGCCGGGGTAGACGGCGCCGTCGCGGACCCACTTCTCGAAGACGGCGACCTGCGGCGACCGCAGCTTCCCCTTCGGCGGCATCTGGAGGTCGGCCTGGGTGCCGTGAACGGCTTTCACCAACAGGCTCTGCTCGGGGCGCCCGGGCACGACCGCGGGGCCGGAGTCGCCGCCCTTGAGGAGTGCGTCCCGGCTGTCGAGCGCGAGCCCGCCGCGGGTCTTGTTGGTCTTCGCAGAGTGGCAGCTGTGGCAGTGCTCGGCCAGCAGCGGCCGGACCTGTTTCTCGAAGAACGCGACGGCGGCCGGGTCCGGGCCGTCGGCGCGGGCGCCGGCGGCGGCCGTCAGCAGCACCGCGAGTGCGATCGGACCGCGCATTCGCACCACCAGACAGAGTTGCGGGAGGCAGGAGCCCATCACCGGGCGTCGGCAGGAAGTCGATTCTACCCGACCCGGAGCGGCCGCGTAAACACCGCAGATCGACGGCGTTTCCGTTTGGTGGGACCGGCGTCCCGCCGGTTTTCTGTTCACGACCGGCGGGACGCCGGTCCCGCCAAACAGAGCCCCGTCTCACGGTGGTGCGTCATCCGCCGGGCGCGAGCAGACTCACCAGCGACGCGACCGTCAGCGCCGCGTACCCGACGCCGCACAGCACCAGCGCCGCGCGACGCCACAGCGGCGGGCGGATCTCCGGAGGCAGGAAGCGCGTGTTCACCCGCAGGATCTGGAACGCCGCCACCGCGAGCACGGGACCGGCCACCGCCCCCAGCACCTTGAACAGGCCCAGTGCCGTCTCGCCGAAGCCGAGCGACACGACCCCCCACGACGTGAACAGCATCAGCAGCCCGGCGTAGCCCCGGCTCGCCGGCCACCGCCGCACCCGCGGCCAACCGGCCCAGCCGATGTCGGCCACAACCCGCGCCAGGCAGTCCGTGTTCGCCAGCTGCGTCTTGAACAGGATCCAGAAGCCGTTCAGCAGGCACAGCGCCCAGAACCCGTCCCAGAGCGTCTCGGCCATGTACCGCGCCTGGAACGCCCCCACGGCGTAGCCGGAAATCTCCGCGCTCTCGGGGATGATCGCGAGGGCCAGGTTGACGTTCAGGAACATCCCTACCACGCACCCGAGCGCCCACAGCGCCGTCTGGTCGAAGAGGACGTACTTCCACCAGACGGCCCACCGTCGCAGGTTCGCGGGGGTGGGTGGGAAGACGCGCCCGACGGCGGCGAGGGCGGTCGTGTCGCCGGAAAACGCCCCGCCGATCGACCCCACCTTGGCGCCCATCCCGAGCCCCTTGTCGCGGGTCCAGTTCGAGATCGCCAGGTTGCCGAGCCCGCCCGACCCCGCGGTCGCCGCGAACACGCCGAGCAACAGGACGTCCATGTTCGCCGGGAGGGCGCGCGGCACCAGGAACCCGGCCGCCGTCCGCCCCCACGCGTCCGGCGGGACGAACAGGACGTTGGCGACGAGCAGGAACGTAAAGGTGACGACAATCATCGCCCAGGACAGCCGCTCCAGCGTCCGCTCGACCGACCGGCCGGACAGGAGGAGGACGACGCACGCCGCCAGCACCGCGTAGGAGATGCCCACCAGCGACCCACCGTCGCCGGTGACCGGCTCGCGGCCGGCCGCCGCCGCGAACAGCACGTTGGCACAGCCGAGCGCCAGCGCCGGGGTGGCGAGTTGCGCGATCCCGGCCACGACGTACGCCACGCCCCACACCCGCGGCCCCGGGCTCAGCCGCATGATCCCCGTCAGGACCGGCTCGCCGGAGTACAGCGTGTACCGGATCGCCTCCAGGTTGAAGATCATCTGGAGGATGATGGCGAGCGTCGCGACCCACAGAATGGCCGTCCCGTACTTCACGGCCATCAGCGGGCCGACCACCCACTCTCCGGCGCCGATCGCGCCGGCCAGGAGGATCGCGCCGGGGCCGATCGTCCGCAGGACGTTCCGGCCGGTCAGTGGCAGCGGCTCGGGCAGGTCGCCCGACTGCCAGTCGGGGAGCTGCCCGTGGTCGCGGGCCGGCGGCGCGTCGGGGTCGAGCATGGTGGAGTCCGGTCAGGCAGTGGCGTGCATCAGGCCGCGGATGTAGCCGTAGGCGAACAGCCGGCCGAGCATGGTGTAGCCCGGCTCGCCGTCGTCCTCGCCGACCAGTTGCGGGACGTGGTCCGGCCGCATCGGGCCGGCGAAACCGACCTCACGGTAGGCCCGCACCGCGGCGGCCATGTCCGTGGGGCCGTTGTCGTGGAACGTCTCGGCGAATGACTCGCGGGTGCCGCGCACGTCGCGGAAGTGGACGTACTTGATGTGCGGCCCCAGCCGGCGGATCGCCGCCGGAATGTCGACGCCCGTCGCCGCGAACGTCCCCTGGCAGAAGCAGACGGCGTTGGCCGGGCTCGGGGCGAGCCGGACCAGCCGTTCGAACGCCTCGACCGTGTGCATGATGCGCGGCTTGCCGAGCAACGCGGGGAGCGGCGGGTCGTCCGGGTGCATCGCCAGCGTGACGCCGCACGCCTCGGCGACGGGGAGCAGTCCGTTCAGAAGGCGTTCGAGGTTGTCCCACAGCTTGGCCGGTGTGAGCTGCCGCGCGAGTTCATCGGCACGGCTGTCGGCGGGCTTGTAGCCAAACCGCACGGCCGCGTCCGCCGCCGCGAGGTCGAACGCCGTGACCTTCGCCCCGCCGCGCTCCGGCGCGTCCAGCCGCGTCCGCACCCAGTCGGTGCCGGCCATGAAGTTGTAGCAGAGCAGCCGCACGTCCAGCTCGGCCATGTGGCGGATCAGCGTCTTCAGCAGTTCGAGCTCGCGCCCGTCGTCGGTGCCGAGCTTGATCGCCTCGATCGGCAGATACCCCTCGACGACGGACAGGGTCATCCCGAACGCCGCGATCCGCTGCTTCGCCGCCCGGAGCACGGCGACGTCCGCGCCCGGGTAGCGGTGGACGACGTCCGTGACCCCGCACTGCGCGGCCAGTTGCAGGTTCTCGTCCGACATCGGCGTGAGCACCGTCGCCAGCCGCATGAGTGCCGCCTCGCTCGGTTGTTACGATGGCGTCCATGATAGTGCGGGCCGCGCTTCCGGGCGGGACGGGTGGCACGTAGAACAAGTCCCGCCCGGACGTGTTGCCCCCCTTTCCCCCGAACCCCGGAGCGCCCGTGCCACGCCTCTCGATCACCCGCCTGGTCGCCACCTGCCTGCTACTTTCGGCCGGGACCGCCCTCGCGCAAGACGCGCCGGTCCCCGGCGTCGGGCCGACCGGCCCGGTCAAGAAGATGGACGGCAAGTACGCCTTCACCGAAGGCCCGGCCGCCGACGCCGACGGGAACGTGTACTTCAGCGACATCCCGAACAAGACGATCCACAAGATCGACCCGGCCGGGAAGGTGTCGGTGTTCCGCGAGAACTCGAACTCGGCGAACGGGCTCATGGTCAACGCCAAGGGCGAGGTCGTGGCGTGCGAGATGGAAGGGGCCGTCGTCGCCCTGTCGGCCGACGGCAAGGCCCGCCGGGTGGTCGCCGGGGAGCACGACGGGAAGCGGTTCAACGCTCCGAACGACTTGGTGCTGGACCGCGCCGGCGGCGTGTACTTCACCGACCCGATGTTCCGCGCCCCGATGCCGCTCCCGCAGGGGAAGACGTGCGTCTACTACGCCGACGCCGCCGGCAAGGTAACGCGGCTGATCGACGACCTGCCGAACCCGAACGGGGTGCTCCTGTCGCCGGACGAGAAAACCCTGTACGTCCTCCCGAGCGGGCAGAAGCAGATGATGGCGTACCCGGTCGAGGCGCCCGGGAAGCTCGGCAAGGGGCGGGTGTTCTGCGAGCTGGAGCAGGCGAAGGCGGGCGGCAGCGGCGGCGGGGACGGCGGGACGGTGGACTCGAAGGGGAATGTTTACGTCACGTCCGCGACCGGGCTGCAGGTGTTCGATCCCGCTGGCAAGCGGCTGGGGACGATCCGGTTCCCGGAGCAGCCGGCGAACGCGACGTTCGGCGGGAAGGACTTGAAGACGCTGTACGTCACCGCGCGCACGTCGGCGTACACCTGCCCGATGGAGGTCGCCGGGCACCGCTACCCGGCGAAGTGACGCCCCGCGAGCGGGGCGTGTGCGATCTGCTACCGCCTGCGACATGACGCCGCAGACTCGCACGGGGTAGGGTTTGGCAGCGGTTCTAACCTTCGAGACCCGACGCGGGGAGCGGGAATGGCCGCCTACGCCGCGGGGGACGCAACCCCACATGGGGTTGCGTCCCCGGATGACATCGGCGTGTCACTCGCTCCCCGCGTCGGGCCTCGAAGACCCGACCTGGCCTACGAAACTCCCGCCGCCCGGATCTCGTCGCGCACCTGCATCAGCAGCGCGCCGAGGCGGTTCTGGCCGCTGCCGTCGCCGCCGTTGCCCCAGTAGTTGTCGTTCGCCGTGTGCTCGACCAGTTCCGCGTCGCCGGTGCCGAGCAGAATCGCCTTCAGGTCGGCGTGCTGGGTGAACTTGGCCCGCAGCGCGGCGAGCATTACCCGCTCCTTCACCGCGTCCCAGTCCGACCGGAACGGCCGCTTGCGGTCGCGCCCGATCTCCGCGGCGCGCATCGGCGTCGGCGCCCGCCGCACGTCCTCCGCGTGATCGGTGCCGGCGAACTTCTGGGCCTGGAAGTAGTGCTCGCTCGTCGGCCAGCGCTTCTCGTCCAGCCAGATCGAGTGCCGGCTGAAGTTCGAGAAGCAACCGTACTCACCGGTCGTGGTGTAGAACCGGATCACCGTCGGGGCGGGCTCGCTCATCGGGCACCTCCGGGAGCGGGACGGACGCGGATTCGGCCCGACCGGTTCGCGCGGCGGGGGCGGTGGTGTACCATAGCCGCGACCCGCCCCCCATCACTACGTCCGCAGGTCGCCATGTTCCGACTCGCACTCGTCGCGCTCACCGCGCTCGCCGGCCCGGTGTCCGCCCAGGAGGCCGGCTGGAAGGCCGGGTTCGCCGCGGAGAAGATCACCCCGCCCGAACCGATGTGGATGTCCGGCTACGCGTCCCGCACCGCCCCCGCCGACGGCACCGAGACCGACCTGTGGGCGAAGGCCGCGGTGCTGACGGCGCCGGACGGGAAGCGGTTCGTCCTCGTCACCCTCGACCTCGTCGGCATCGACCGTCCCACGTCGGTCGAAGTCGCGAAGGCGATTTCCGACAAGCACAAGCTGCCGCGCGAGGCCGTCGCGCTGGCGACCTCGCACACCCACTGCGGCCCGGTGCTGCGCCAGAACCTCAGCGCCATGTACTTCCTCGACGCGAAGCAGGCGAAACTCGTCGAGGACTACGGCGCCGCCCTTTCCGGCAGGGTACTGAGGGCGGTCGACGCCGCGGTCGCGCGGGCGGAACCGGTGTCGCTGTCGGCGGCGGTCGGCACGGTCGGGTTCGCGGTGAACCGGCGCGAGAACAAGGAGCCGGACGTGCCCGCGCTCCGCGAGAAGGGCGCTCTCAAGGGGCCGACCGACCACGCCGTCCCCGTGCTGGCGGCCCGCGACGCGAAGGGCTCGTTGAAGGGCGTCGTCTTCGGCTATGCCTGCCACGCGACCGTGCTGGGCTTCCAGAAGTGGTGCGGCGACTACCCGGGGTTCGCGCAGATCGAGCTGGAGAAGGCACACCCGGGCGCGGTCGCCATGTTCTGGGCCGGGTGCGGCGCTGACCAGAACCCGCTGCCGCGCCGCACCGTCGAGCTCGCCCGCGGCTACGGCAAGCAGCTCGCCGACGCCGTGGACGCGGTGCTGGCGAAGCCGATGCCGCCGGTCGGCGGCGCGACGTCGGCGACGTACCGCGAGATCCCGCTGCCGCTGCACGAGATCCCGTCGCGCGAGGCGCTGCTGAAGACCGCCGAGAGCCAGAACAAGTACGAGGCCGCGCGGGCGAAACTCCTCCTCAAACAGCTCGAAACGCCCGGCGGCATCCCGGCGGACTACCCGTACCCGGTGCAGACGTGGAAGCTCGGCGGCGTGACGTGGGTGCTGCTCGGCGGCGAGGTGGTGGTCGATTATTCGCTGCGCCTGAAGCGCGAGCTCGGCGCCGGGCTGTGGGTGGCGGGATACGCGAACGACGTGATGGCGTACATCCCGTCGGCGCGGGTGCTGCGCGAGGGGGGCTACGAGGGCGCCACGTCGATGATCTACTACGGCCTGCCGTCGGTGTGGGGGCCGGAGGTCGAGGAGCGCATCGTCGCCGAAGTGCGGCGGCAGGTCGGGGCGAAATAACGGACGCGTACACCTCGCAGGTTCTCGCCCGGGAGGGCGGCGGCGTGTAGCCCCGGGGCTACACGC
>JAFKFQ010000061.1 GCA_017308215.1 bacterium
CGAACCATCGTGGGTTCGGCATCCTGTTCATCCTGTTATCCTGTCCATTCTCCTCGCCCTCATACCGCTCGGTCTGCCTCTCACCCCTCGCGCAGCCCGAGCGCCCGCGTCAGCACGAGCACGACCACCGCCACGCCGATCATCAGCAGTGACACGCCGAGCGCGGCCTCCAGGTCGCCGGTGCTCAGTTCGAGGAACACCGTCGTCGCCAGCACCTCGGTCCGCATCCGCGTCGCGCCGGCGAACACCAGCACCGGGCCGAACTCGCCGAGCGACCGCGCCCACGCCAGCGTGCCGGCCGTCAGCACGCCGCGCCACGCCTCCGGGAGCGTGACGAGCCAGAACGCCCGGCCGCGCGAGCAGCCGAGCGTCATCGCCACCTCTTCCGTGCGCGGCGAGATCTGCTCGAACGTCACGCGCATGGTGCGGACGGCGAACGCGGCGGCGACCGTGAACTGCGCGAGCACCACCGCCGGCACCGCGTACGTGACGGTGAGGTGTCGCTGGAGCGCGAGCCCGGGCGGCGTCTGGAACAGGACGAGCAGGCTGAGCCCGACGACCATCGGCGGCAGGACGACCGGCACGTCCACGAGCAGATCGACGACCGCCCGGCCCGGGAACCGAGTGCGGGCGAGCAGGTAGCCGAGCGGCACCGCCACCCACACCGACAGCAGCGCTGATGCCGAACAGGTGAGCAGGCTGAGCCAGACCGCCGCGCGGATTTCCGGCGACGCCAGCGCCCGCGCGACGTGGCCGGGCGACGTGTACGCGACGTCCGCGACGAGCAGCGCCGCGACGAGCGCAACATACAGCCCGCCGATCAGCCCGAGCGCGGCGTAGAACGGCGCCGGGCCGCGCGCGGTCACTTCGCCCCCTCCCACGCCGGGCGGTCGGGCGTTTCGATCACGGCGAACCCGGCGGCGCGGAACGTCGCCAGCCCGCGGTCGGGGGCGGTGAGGAAGCGGACGAAGCGTTGGGCCTCGTCCGGCTGGGCCGACTGGTTCAGCACCGCGACCTCGACGCGCCCGGTCGCGCCGGCGAGTTCCGGCAGGTCGAGCACGGTCTGGTCCTTGTAGTTGACCGCAACCGCGTCCCACACGACCGCCGCGTCCACGCCGCCGACCTTCGCCGCGTTCGCCGCCTCGGTCACCGTGCCGGTGTCGACCGCCCGCCGCGCCAGCGCCGCCCACTTCCCCTTCGCGGCGAGGTGCTCGCGCGCCACCTTCCCGACCGCCGCGCCCGGGTTCGGCACCGCGACGCGCACGCCGTCGCGCAGCAGGTCCGTCCACGTCGCCAGCCCCTTCGGGTTCCCCTTCGCCGTGAGCACGACGACGCGCATGGTGGCGATCGGCACGCCCGCGCCGACGAGCTCGCGCTCCCGCGCCAGCCGGACGTAGGAGTCGTCGGCGGGGAGGAACACGTCGGCGGGGTCGGCCGGGTTCGCCATGCCGGCCTTCGTGAGGACGTCTTCGGACGGGCCGAACCGCAGCTCGACACGCCGTCCCGTCTCGGCCTCGAAGTCGCGGGCGACGGTTTCGAGCGGCACCCGCACCGCCGGCGCCGCGTACACGACCAGCGGACGTGCGTCGGGGTTGGGTCGCATCTGGTGCTCGCGCCACCACAGCCCCGCGCCGACCAGCGCGAGCGCGGTGAGCGAGACGACGGCGACGATGGTGGTGCGCGACATCATCGTCAGCATAGTGGGGCAGCGCTAGAACAGCCGACCCTGGCCGCGGGCGTCCGGCGGGTGGCGGAAGTGCGAGTAATCGTAGGGCGGCAGACCGCCGTCGAGCCCGTGGCGGCGGGCGAACACGCGGAACAACGCCGCGATCTGCTCCGCGAACTCGCCGGTGCCGGTCATGCGCCGACCGAACGTGGCGTCGTTCAGCTTGCCGTCGCGCACGTCGCGGATGCGCGCGAGCACCTTCCCTTTCCGGTCGGGGAAGGTGCGGTCGAGCCAGTCGAGGAACACCGGCGCGACGGTCAGCGGCAGCCGCAGCAGGATCGACCCGGCGGCCCGCGCCCCCGCCTCCTTCGCCGCCGCGAGGATCGCCGGGAGTTCGGAGTCGGTGAGCCCCGGGATGACGGGCGCGACCAGCACCCGCACCGGCACGCCCGCGTCGGCCAAAGCGCGGATCGCCCGCAGCCGCGCCGCCGGCGCGCCCGCGCGCGGCTCCATCGCGCGGGCCAGCGCCGGGTCGAGCGTGGTGACGCTCACGTTGACGTGAACCAGCCCGCGCTCCGCCATCGGTCCGAGGATGTCGATGTCGCGCACGACGAGCGGGTTCTTGGTCACGATCGTCATCGGCTGCCCGGCCGCGGACGCGACTTCGAGACAGCGGCGGGTAATTCCGAACTCGCGCTCGCACGGTTGGTACGGGTCGGTGACGCCCGACAGCGCGATCACGTGCGGCTCCCACTGGTCGCGCGCCAGGAAGCCCCGGAACAGCGTCGGCGCGTCGTGCTTCACCGCGATGCGCGTCTCGAAGTCGAGCCCGGCGTCGAGCCCGAGGTACTCGTGCGTCGGCCGCGCGTAACAATAAGAACATCCATGCTCACACCCGCGATACGGGTTGAGCGAGTAGCGGAAACCGACGTCCGGGCTGTGGTTCTCGCTCACGACCGTGCGCGAGCGGTCCGGGGAGAACTGCGTCGCCGGGTGGCGCGGCGGGTCGTCCGGGTCGGGGTCGATCAGGTCGAGTGGGACCGCGTGCGAGCGACCGGTGAAGCGGTTCGGCGGGCGAATCCCGGCGCCGCGGCTCGATACTATACGCTTGTTCCCCATACCGCCATCTTACCGCACCGGCGGCACGACGCCAGCGACGGAGGCGCTTCGTAGTGGCCCGTCGACCGATCGGTATCGGGTGCGAAGCCCGATGTGGCGAACGGCCGGCGTGAGCCGGCTGGTGGTTGTGTCAGGCCGCTGGGGCACCTGGCACAACCACCAGCCGGCTCACGCCGGCCGTTCGCCGGCCCCGACATGGATCGGTAGGCGCACCACTACAAGACCCGAACCAAGAGCGGGCGCAAGTCGGGCCTCGCTGATTCGGCCGAACCTACGCCAGCAGGTCGGTCACCACGCGGCCCTCCTGGCCGTTGAGGAGCGACAGCTCGGTCGCGCCGCGGCGGTAGACGAGGCGCTTCGCGTCGAGCCCGAAGACGTGCAACAGCGTCGCGTGCAGGTCGTGCTGCGACACCTTGTTCTCGACCGCGTGGTGCCCGAACTCGTCGGTCGCGCCGTACACCGTGCCGGCCTTGAACCCGCCGCCGGCGAACCACCACGTGAACCCGTAGGTGTTGTGGTCGCGCCCCACCCGGGCAGAGCCGGCGTCGTTCTGCACCACCGGCAGCCGGCCCATCTCGCCGCCCCACGCCACCAGCGTGCTGTCGAGCAGCCCACGCTGCTTCAGGTCGGTCACCAGCGCGGCGCACGGCTTGTCCGTCTTGCGGCACACCGCCGGCAGCGAGGTACGGATCGACCCGTGGTTGTCCCACTGCTGGTTCGACGTGAACACCTGCACGAACCGCACCCCGCGCTCGACCAGCCGGCGGGCGATCAGGCAGCGGGCGCCGTACTCGGCCGTCGCCGGGTCGTCCATGCCGTACAGCGCCTTCGTCTTCACCGACTCGCGCGACAGGTCCATCGCCTCCTTCGCCGCCGTCTGCATCCGGGCGGCGAGGCCGTACCCGGCGATGCGGGCATCCAGGTCGAGCTCGCCGGGGTGCTCGGCGAGGTGGGCGCGGTTCAGCTCGTCGAGGTAGCGCAGGAGTTCGACCTGCGGACGGCCGGCGAGGTGCGGCGGCGGGTCGAGGTTCGGGATGCGCGGGTCGCGAGGCCGGGCCACCGTCCCCTGGAACACGGACGGCAGCCACCCGTTCGCCCAGTGCTCGACGCCGCTGACCGGCAGGCTGGCCGGGTCGGGCAGCGCGACGAACGCCGGCAAGTCCTGCGACTCCGACCCAAGTCCGTAGCACACCCAGCTGCCGACGACCGGGTGCCCGGACACGATCCGCCCGGTGTTCAGCGCGTGAATCCCCTGGACGTGGTTGTTCACGCCCGTGTGCATCGACCGCACCACGCACAGGTCGTCGGCGACGCGGGCGGTGTGCGGCAGGAGTTCAGACACGTCGAGACCGGCCCGCCCGTGGCGGGCGAAGCGCCACGGCGAGCCGAGCACCTTCGAGCTGGCCTGGGCGGCGTTGTCGTACTTCACTGTGCCGGGGAACGGCTGGCCGTCGAGCTGGTTCAGCCGCGGCTTCGGGTCGAGCAGGTCCATATGGCTCGGCCCGCCCTGCATGAACAGCGAGATCATGGCCCGCGCCTTGGGCGCGTGGTGCGGCGGCTTCGGTGTGAGGTCGAAGTGCGGGCGCTCGAGCTCGGGCTTGGGCGGTTGCGCGAGGAGGCGGTCCTGCCGGAGCAGGTACGCGAGCGCGACCGACCCGACGCCGAACGTGGAGTCGCGGAGGAGGCGGCGGCGGGTGAGCATGGCAGGCTCCGAGCGGGCGAACGGCCGGCGTGAGCCGGCTGGTGGCGGTTCAGGCACCAGGGACAACGACCAGCCGGCTTATGCCGGCCGTTCGCCAAGTCATTCCACGTACAGAAAGCGGTTGCTGGCGAGCAGCGCCTGGCAGAACGCCGCCAGCGCCCGCGCTTCGGGCGTCGGCGGCTCGGGGGGCAGCGGCGCCGTCCCCTTCTTCGGCGGCGGCGGAGCGGCGGGGGCGGGTTGCGCGGCGAACGCCTCCGTCGCGCCGCGGAGGAACGACCGCGCCGCCGCGACCTCGCCCTCGGTCGGCGCCCGCAGGTACGCCAGCTTCCACGCCCGCACCACCTGCGCGTCGGCGTCCGCGCCGGCGTCGCGGCGGACGCGCGCGGCGAACGCCTCGGCCTGCGCGGCGGCGAACTCGCCGTTCAACAGCATCAGCGCCTGCGGCGTCGCAGTCGAACTCGGCCGCATCTCGCAGTTCGGCTCGGTCGTCGCCGGGTCGAACGCCGCCAGCACCGCCAGCGGCCGCGACCGCCGCACCTGCACGTACACGCTGCGGCGGAACGCCTCGCCCGCCGCCACCGACTCGTCGCCGAGCTTGTACCCGGCGCCGTCGCGGTTCGACCTGCCGATCACCACCAGCCCGGCGTCGTCCTCCATCACCGGCACCGGCGGGCCGGAGCGTTTCGGGTTCAGCGTCCCGCTCGTCGCCAGCGTCGCGTCGCGGACCGCCTCGGCGTCGAGCCGGCGCAGCGGGTAGCGCCCGAGCAGGCGGTTATCGGGGTCGACCGCCTCGGCCTTCGCGTCGCGCACCGCCGACTGCCGGTACACCGCCGACGTGACGACGAGCCGGTGGAGGCGCTTCACGCCCCAGCCGTTGGCCACGAAGTCGGCGGCGAGCCAGTCGAGGAGTTCCGGGTGCGTCGGGCGCTCGCCGAGGCGGCCGAAGTCGCCGGGCGAGCCGACCAGCCCGCGGCCGAAGTGGTGCATCCACACGCGGTTCACGAACACCCGCGCCGTCAGCGGGTGGCGCGGGTCGGTCAGCCAGTTCGCCAGCGCCAGCCGCCGGCCGCTCGTGCCCGTCGGCGGCAGCCCCTTCGGGATCGTCAGCGGCAGTGCGTCGTCGAGCACGGTGAGCCCGCCGGGCGGCACCACGCCCTTCGGCTGTTCCACGTCGCCGCGGTGGAACAGGTGCGTCGGTGGCACCTTCCCCGGCACCTCGGTCAGCGCCCGGACGAACTCCTCGACCGGCTTCTTCTTCCGCACCTCGGCCGCGGCCGCCGCCATCTTCTTGAGCGCGTCCGCCGCCTTGGAGTCGTAGAGGTACAGCGACCCGGCCGACACGTTCAGGCTCGGGTGCTCCTGCATGAGGCGTTTCTGTTCGGGCGTGCGCTTCGCCTCGGTCGTGTCGCGGGCGGCCTTCGCGGCGGCCCGGCGGTCCTCGGGCAGCTTCGCCAGCTCCTTCTCGAACGTCGCCGCGATGAACTCCGCCTGTTTCGCCAGCCGCCCCTTGTCGAGCGCCGCCGCCTCGGCCTCGATGGCGGCGGCCATCGCCCGCTCGTCAGGGGTGGCCATCGACACCTGCCGCGCCGCCGGCGCCTTCCACGCGGTCAGGTCGAACCCCGGCTCGAACGCGGCGCGGAAGCGGTAGAAGTCGGTCTGCGGGATCGGGTCGTAGCGGTGGTTGTGGCACTCGGCGCAGCCGACGGTCAGCCCCAGGAACGCGCTGGCGGTGATCTTCACCGTGTCGGTGAGGACGGCGTTGCGGGCGAGCTTCTGGTCGGCGCCGGCGGCGCCGGTGCCGTCCGGCGCCATGCGCAGGAAGCCGGTGGCGACGAGCGCGTCGAGGTCGGGCGGCGCGAGGTTAGCATACGGCGGGCGGACCAGCTCGTCGCCGGCGAGTTGTTCGCGGACGAAGCGGTCGAACGGCTTGTCGGCGTTGAACGCGCGGATCACGTAGTCGCGGTACTTCCAGGCGTTCGTGCGCACCGGGTCGTCCGGCGAACCGCCCTCGGAGTCCGCGTACCCGGCCACGTCCAGCCAGTGCCGCCCCCAGCGCTCGCCGTACTCAGGCCGCGCCAGCAGGCGGTCGACGAGAAGCTCGTACGCCCGCGGGTCCGGGTCGGCGGCGAACGCCTCCGCCTCCTCCGGCGTCGGCGGCAGGCCGACGAGGTCGAACGTGACGCGGCGGATCAGCGCGATCCGGTCGGCCGGGCGGTTGAACTCCAGCCCCTTCTCGCGGAGCTTCGCCAGCACGAATGCGTCAACGGGATTGCGGATTGCGGATTGCGGATTGCGGATTTCTGGCACCGGTGGTCGTTTCACCGGCTGGAACGCCCACCACGCCCGGTCCTCGGGCGCGATGGCGAGGCCGGGTGCGAGCTTCTCGGGCTCCGGCCCCTCGACCACGGCACCGCCGGCGACCCAGCGTTCGAGTACGTCGATCTCGGCGGCGCTGAGCTTCTTCTTCCCCGGCGGCATGTCGCCGCTCTTGACGCGCTCGACGAGGAGGCTGTCGGCGGCCTTCCCGGGCACGACGGCGGGGCCGGACTCGCCGCCGGCGACGGCGAGGCGGCGGAGGCGCAGGTCGAGCCCGCCCTTGAGCTTCTCGGCCTCACCGTGGCAGTCGGTGCAATACGCCTTGAGGATCGGTCGCACGTCGGCGTTGAACGCCGGCGTCCGTGGGGTCTGCGCGGCAACGGGGCCGACGAGGTTCGCCGCGGCGGCGAGCGCGAGAGCGGTGCGGGTCATGGCAGGCCGGAAGCGAGGGTGCGGCGGGCCGTTGGGAGGGATGTGTATTCTCCTCCGAACGCCGCCGCGGGGCAAGCCCCACGTCCCGCGGACCGCTACTCCGTGCCCAGCTTCCCGCCGGCCGGCGGCCCGGCCATCGGGAGTTCGATCACCGCCGGCGCGACCTTCCCCGCCTCCCACGCCGGGAACGACAGCGCGAGGCGGGCGGTCGTCCCGGCCGCGCCGCGGGGGAGCGCGACGTCGCCGTAGTGCGTCGTGCCGCCCCGCTCGCGGAGCATGTACTCCGCCGTCACCCGCTTCCGCGGGTCGCGGGCGGACGGCGCGGACACCTCCACAACCGGGTGCAGGCCGGCGGGGAACCCGCGCTGCGCGGCGACGGCGGCGAACGTCCCCGGGCCGATCCCGGGCGTACCGACCTGCACCCCAAGCAGGATAACCCGCTCCCCCGACTTCAGTGTGTAGGGAACATCCTTGCCGTCCACGTTGTTGGCCCGGACGTCGATCAGCCCGCCGGTGACCTCGGACACGTCCTTCCGCATCCTCCCGTTCCCTCCGGCGTACTCGACCCACACATACTCGGGCCGCAGCGTCAGCGGCCCGTTGACATGGACGACCGGCGCGTCCTTCGGCGCGTCCGCGAACACCCCGCCGTTCTCCCCCGAAGTGCCCTGCCCGAGTGTGCCGCGGACATCCAGGACCGCTACGTCGTTCACCAACCGCCCGTACTGCTGGGCGAAGTACTGGGACACGATCAGGTCGGAGTGCCGGGTCTTGCCGTCCGCCTCGGTGAACGGACCGGCGCGGAACTCCAGAAAGTCCGAAGCCTCCTTTCGCTTCGCCGCGACCCGCTCGCCCGGCTCGGTGAGGTCGCCGTTCCCGTTCCGGTCCACGTACAGCGTGTCGCCGTCGATCACCAGCCACACTCGCGTCTCCGCCTTCGGCCCGAGCACGAGCAACCCGTACCGCGGGCGGCCGGCGTAAGCGGGCTCCTTGAGGATCGCCCGGCTGAGCTTCGTCAGATCCACTGCGGGCGGCGGGGCGACCGCCTTTCCGCGGACCGGCGGCGCGGGCACCGTCGGGCGGGGTGGGTCGTCCCCGGTCGCGCCGGCGGCCAGCATGGCCGCGACCACCAGCCCTGCCGCCGCGGCGTGAAGCGTCGTCAGAATCGTCGGCCTCATCATCTCCTCCGTGAGTGTGAGCGCTACGGGCGAGGCGTCCGCCGGCCGACCGGCCGCGGCGCGAACGGTGGACGCGACCAGCCCCGGCGGCGCGGCGGGGGCGACCGCGTCGGACAGCAGCAGGGCCGACAGCGACGCCGACCAGCCGACCCCGCAGCGCCTCAGCCGGCGGCCGAGCGCCGCCCGCGCCTCGCCGAGCCGGTTGCGGAGCGTGGTCTTGCCCCAGCCGAGCAGTGCGGCGGCCTCGTCCTGGGTGCGGCCTTCGAGGTAACACAGCACCAGCGGTAACCGCCACTTCTCAGGCAGCCGGCGCAACTCGGCGTCGAGGACCACGTGCTCCTCGCCGCGGGTCAGGTCATCCGGGCGCGGGTCGGGCGCGGGTGCGGTCTGCCGCTCGTGGCGCCGGCGCACCGCGGCGCGATCGCGGGCCTGGAGCGCGACCCGGTGGGCGACGCCGTGCAGCCAGCTCGCCAGCGACGTGTGTCGGCGGACCGTGCCGAGCTTGCGGGCGAGGACGAGGAACGTCGCCTGGAAGGCGTCCTCGGCGTCGTGGTGGTGGCGCAACACCCGCCGGCAGACGCGGAAGACCATCGCCCCGTGCCGACGGACGAGCACCCGGAAGACCACCTCGTCCGGCCCGGCCAGTGCAAGTTCGACGAGTTCCCGGTCGGTCCGGTCGGCCAGCGCGTCGGCGGCCATCCGCCGCGCCAACCGGTCGAGAAACGTGCCGACGTCCGCCGCGGCCATCCGTGTGCCTCGCGCGAGCTGCGTGTCCCCGCGGAATAGTCCGTCCGCGGGGTGAGAAGTGCCAAAGTATTTTCGAGACGCGCTCGCGCGGATCCGATTCCGCCAGTTCGCGCCGACCGTCGCCGGCTACCGCTTCCCTTCCCGTAGCGTCACCGCCGCCTCGCCGAGGGCGCGGCCGATGGCGAGCATCGTCCGCGGGCTGCCGAGGTAGTGGTACGGGTAGTCGCTGCCGACCCGGTTCCACGCCTCCAAGTTCTCGCGCCAGCCCTTGCGGAAGATCGCGTCCGCTTCGGTGTCCCAGAACCCGTCCGTCTTCACGAGCGTCGCGTTCCCCTGGAGCTCCGGCCGGTCCATCCCCGCCGCCTGCGCCGCCTTGAACCGCTTCACGTTGCCGTCCGCCTTCTCGCCGTCCACGCCCATCTGCCCGACCACGACCGGCAGCGTCGGGGCATTCAGATCCTTCCGCACGTCGCAGATCAGTTGACCGAGGTTTGCCGCGTACTCGGCCGTCGCCTCCGCCGAGATCATGTCGTTCCACCCCTGGAACCACACGAACCCCGCCAGCTCCGTGCGCCGACCGGCGAGCGCGGGGAACTCCTTGCCGAGGTCTTTCAGCGTGTTGCGGTACTCGTCGAGCATCGCCCGGTACGAGGCGCCGAACGACGCCTTCACGTCCGCCTCCGTGGCCTTCGCGTTGCGCTTCTTCTGGTCGGCGAGCATCGCGTCGAGCTTCTCACGCGGCGGCAGCCCGGCCGACGGCGGGCGGAAGTCGCGGTACAGGCTCCGCCCGCCCCACGCCGCCTTGATGAGCAGCACCGGCTGCGGGTAGCGGTCGCCGAGGACTTGACCAAAGCCGAGTTCCGGCCCGATGCACCCGGGCGAGCCGAAGCCGACCGTGAGTGGGCCGCGGCGCGTCAGGAACTTCACGAACACGTCGTCGCGCTCCGCCCACCGGTCGCCCGTGCGGAACGGCGCCCACAGCCCACGCGTCGCCGGCTGCCCGGCCTGGACGTCCATGACGGACACCTTCGCCTTCCCCTCCATGTTCGACTGCCCGGCGAGGAGGAAGACGAGGACGGGCGGCGCGCCGGCGTGCGCCGCGGCGGGCGCGGCAAGGAGGGCAAACAGGGCGAGGAGGCGGGGCATGGGAAGGGCTCGCGCGGGGGAAAGACGCACCCACTGTCGGCGACCGGGGAAGCACCGTCAAGCGCCGACCGCCCCCGAACTTCAGTTGTTTTCGCTTGACCGGCCGGAATGGCCCGGCTATGGCCCCCCCGCTTTCTCACACACTCTCGACGCGGGGGCCGGTGGCCCCGTGCCCCCGGTCGTAGCAGCCGGGGCAGCGTCCGGGCCGACGTCGGGGGACGTCGGCCGGGCCGCGGGGGCAGGGTCTTCACGGGGAGGGGAAGGAGGCCATGGTGTTCCAGGCGACGACGAGGGGCTGGAGGCGGATCGCAGCCCGGCTGCTGCTGGTCCCGGCGCTCGCCGGGGGGGCAGCGGTCGTGGCCTCCGCCCAGCCGCCCCGCCCCGGCCAGCAGATGCCGGCGGCCGGCGGCGACCCGAAGGCGATGCTCAAGGAGGGCCGCAAGGCGCTCTCCGAGGGCCGGTTCAACGACGCCCGCGACCTCGCCCAGCGAGCCGAGGCGAGCAACCCGACGGGCAAGTGGGGGCTGTTCGACGACACCCCGAACGCCCTGCGCCGCGACGTGGAGTCCGGCCAGGTGAAGGCGAAGGACGCCGAGATCGAGAACCTGACGAAGCAGGCCAAGGCGCTCACGACGCGGGCCGCCTCGTCCGACGCCGAGAAGGCGCGGAACCTCGACCAGGCGCTCCAGCTCGCCCGCCGCGCCGACCAGCTCCACGGCCCGAACTACTCCGTGTGGGAGATCGGCGGCCGCCCGGACCGGCTGGTGAAGGACCTCGAAGCCGCCCGCGCCAAGCTCGGCCCGGCGACCCCGCCGGCCACCCCGGTCGCCGGCGCGTCCAAGTCCAACCCCGCGCCCCCGCCCCTGCCGCCGGCAACAAGGCCGGCATGCCGGTCGCGGCGGGTAACAAGGCCGCGCCGGTCACCCCGGCCGTCGGCACGAAGGCGCCCGGCGCGCCGACCGGCGTGACCACCGCCGCCGGCACCAACCGCGGCCCCGCGCCGGTGACCCCGGCCGTCGCGTCGCTGCCGCCGGCCTCGCGGCCGCCCGTCGGCCCGACCCCGGCCGGTCCGACGGCCCCGACCGCCGCCGGACCGATGGCCCCGGCCGCCGGTCCGACGGCCCCGACCACCGGCCCGCTGGCGCCCGCGGCGCCGACCGCCCCGGTCGCGGCGGCCCCGCAGCAGACCGACGCCAAGAAGGCGGCCGCCCAGCGGCTCATGGCCGACGGCAAGCGGCTCGCCGACGGCGGCGACTTCGCCGGCGCCCACGCCAAGCTCACCGAAGCCGTCCGCGTCGGCGCCGAGTTCAGCGCGACCGAGCCGAACCCGGGCCTGGCGCTGCAAGACCTGAACGTCCGCGGCGCGGCCGCGATCGAGCGGATGGTCCGCGAGGCGCAGGCCAAGACGGCCCAGCGCGACTTCGCCAAGGCCGAGGCGGCGCTCGACGGGGCGGCCCGCATCGCCACCGCCCTCAGCCTGTTCCCGCGGCCGATCGAAGAGGCCCGCTCCGCCCTGCGGACGGCGTCGAACGGCACTGCCGGCGGCGTCCCGCCCGGCGGCCTCGCCCCGGCCGGCGGCCAGGAAACGCTGGTCCGCGTCAACGACCCGATGGCGCCCGCCGCACCGCTGACGCCGACGGCCCAGGCTCCGGCGACCCAGGCTCCGGCGACCCAGGCTCCGGCGGCGACCGGCTCGACGGTCACCGGCCGTCAGCTGATCGACCAGGCCACGCTGGCGTTCCGCCAGGGCGACTTCGAGGCCGCCCGCCGGATCGCGCTGCAGGCCCACAACGTCGGCGGCGCGCAGGACGAGGCCCGCGGGCTGCTCAACCAGATCGACTCGGAGGTCCACGCCGGCAAGCAGCGGACCGCCGTCCGGTCGCTCGACGCCGCCGCGTCCGCGGTCCAGAGCAAGGACCACGGCCACGCCCTCGGCGTGCTCGTCCTGATCGACCCGAACCTCCTCCCGGCCGAGGGCAAGGCCCGCCGCGAGGCACTCATCGCCGACTGCAAGACCGCGCTCGACAAGACCGGCACCGGCGTCGTCACCGCCGCCGGGATGCAGCCCCCGACCGACGCCCCGCCGGTGGCCGCCCCGATGGGGGGGACGCCGATGGGCGTGCTAGACGCCCCGGGCGTGGCGCGCATCACGCCGGGCGCGACGAAGGGCGGCACCGCGGAGAGCCCCGCCGGGCAGGCCGACGCGATGCGGCGGGTGGCGTTCCAGAAGCTCCGGTCCGACGGGCTGAAGGCCCAGGCCGACGCCCAGGCCGCGTTCGGCCGCGGCGAGACCGACCTCGCCATCCAGATGCTCGTGGACTTCACCAACCGCGTCCGCGCCGCCAACCTGGAGCCGGCCAGCGCCGCGCTCCTGCTCCGCCCGGTGGACAGCCGGCTGGAGATGTTCCGAGTGATGAAGGGGCAGGCCGACGCGCTGGCCCGTGAGCGGAACGACCGGGCCGAAGCCCGCTCCCTGGTCACCGGCCGCGGGGCCGCCGAGGAGCAGCGGAAGGCCGAGGTGCAGCGGCTGGTGCGGGAGTACCACACCCTCGTCCAGCGCAGTGACTTCGCCGGCGCCGAGCGCGTCGCGTTGCAGGCCAAGCAGCTCGAGCCGGACGACCCCGCGGTCGCCGCGCTGGCCCACATGGCGAAGATGACCCGCCGCGTCCGCGAGGCCGAGCAGATCAAGGACGGCAAGGAGCGCATGTTCCTCGCCAGCCTGAACGACGCCGAGAAGCAGGGGCCGTTCGTCAGCATCGACAACCCGGTCGCCCTCCAGATCGAGGCGAACCTGCGGGCGAAGAAGCGCGGCAGCCTGGACGAGTCGTACCAGCGCACCCGCACCCCCGCCGAGTACCAGATCGAGCTGAAGCTCGACCAGCAGGTGTCGCTCGACTTCGTGCAGACGCCGCTGTCGGAGGCGGTCGAGAACGTCCGCGCCATGACCGGCCTGCCGGTGTCGTGGGACATGGACGCGATCACCAAGGCGGGGGTGAGTACCGCCATCCCGGTGAGCGAGCGGGTCGGGCCGGTCTCGGCCCGGAACGCCCTGAGCATCATCCTGGACCGGGCCCGGCTGGCCCACGTGATCGAGTTCGACACGGTCCGCATCACCACGGTCGAGAAGGCGAAGGGCCGGCTGTACACGAAGGTGTTCTCGGTCGCCGACCTGGTCACCCCGATCCCGAACTACGCCCTCCCGGACTACGCCGACTTCGGGAAGATGATCAACAAGAACGCGCTGAACTCCGGGAACGTGGTGATGCCCGGGCTGACCGGCCCGCAGGGGCCGGCGAACGTCCGCGGCGGGCTCGGCGGCGGCGTGCCGGCCAGCCTCCAGGGGTCGCAGGCGGCGATGCCCGGCATCGCCGGCGGGCAGGTGATCGGCAGCGAGAAGGGCACCCTGCAGAACGACCCGCTGCTCGGGTCGGCCGGGTACGCCTCGGCGGGGGTGACCAAGGAGCAGGAGCTGATGCGCCTGATCCGCTCGCTGGTCCGCCCGAACACCTGGGACGGCCCGGCCGGCGGCCCGGGGAAGATCGAGTACTACGACATCGGGCACGCCATGGTCGTCAACCAGACGGCCGACGTGATCCGCGAGATCGACGACCTGCTCCGGTCGCTCCGCCAGCTCCAGGACCTCGCGGTCGCCGTCGAGATCCGGATCATCTCGCTGTCGGAGACGTGGTTCGAGCGGATGGGCGTGGACTTCTCGATGAACATCAAGACCCACAACACCCGGTTCGAGCCGCAGCTGACGACGAACCAGTTCCGCCCGGAGCCGTTCATCAACGACATCAACAACAAGGGGGTGACGGTCGGGCTGACGCCGGCCGGGAGCTTCACCCCGGACCTGGACGTGCCGATCCGGAGCACCAGCTTCAACTACGCCATCCCCGGGTTCGGCGGGTACCCGAACAACCCCGGGGCGAACGGCGGGCTCAGCCTGGGGCTGGCGTTCCTCAACGACATCCAGGTGTTCATGTTCATGGAGGCCGCCCAGGGCGACCGCCGGGTGAACGTGATGCAGGCCCCGAAGATCACCCTGTTCAACGGCCAGACGGCGAACCTGTCGGTCCAGGACACCCAGTTCGTGGTGACCAGCGTGTCGGTGTTCTCGGTCAACGGGCAGATCGTGTTCGTCCCGCAGAACACCCTCCTGCCGACTGTCCCGGGCGGCATCGGCGGGGCGCCGGGGTTCCAGGACCCGACCGGCCAGCTCGGCCTGGCGAACGTGGCCATCTCGGTGCAGGCGGTGGTGTCGGCCGACCGCCGGTTCGTCCGGCTGAACCTGCCGATCGCCATGGCCGCGCAGGCGGGGGCGACGATCCCGCTGTTCCCGATCACCACGTTCATCACCCCGATCTTCGAGGGTGGGAGCCAGGGGCAGCCGATCCCGTTCACCCAGTTCCTCCAGCAGCCGGCGTTCACCCCCCTGTCCGTCCAGACCACGGTGGTCTGCCCGGACGGCGGCACGGTGCTCCTCGGCGGGCTGAACAAGCTGGGCGAGAGCCGGAACGAGTTCGGCCCGCCGTTCCTCAGCAAGATCCCGTACCTGAACCGGCTGTTCAAGAACGTCGGTATCGGCCGCGAGACCCGGCACATCATGATCATGGTGACGCCGCGGATCATCATCAACGCCGAGGAGGAGTACACCCAGACCGAGGGCGGCGGCCCGCTGGGATCCCGCTGACGCGCGGGTGAGTGAGTGGAAACGCCGACGCCCGGGGGCATAACCCCCGGGCGTCGTGCGTTTCGCCTCGGCGAACGGCCGGCGTGAGCCGGCTGGTGGTTGGTACGGGTGCCCGAACGGTGTGAGTGTGACGCCACGAGCCGCGACCGAACGGGAGCGGGCGCGGAACCGGCCTTTCGCGTGCGGCGAAGGTGGGTTCCGCGCCCGCTCCCGTTCGGTCGCGGCTCGTGGCGTCAC
>JAFKFQ010000062.1 GCA_017308215.1 bacterium
ACATCGATCGCTAGACGGGCCACTACGAGGACGGCCGCTACCGGCCGCTCTGGAATTGCAGCAGGCCCATCCCCTCGGGGCGCGGGTCGGCGTCGGCGGGGCCGCTCCACGTCTGCACGCCCACCCCCGGTACCACCCGCGACACGTTCACCGCCCACGCCCGCGTCGCCCGCTCGCCGGTCAGCTCGACCAGCGGGATGGCGAACTCGCACGTCCAACCGGCGTCGGTCGGCGTGAAGGCCACGAAGTACTTCGGGTTCCACGACCGGTCGCCCCAGCAGTCCTCGGCGAGACAGCCGCGGTGGTCCACCTGGAACCGGTAGTACGTCTGGTAGTCGCGGTCGAGGTCGATCATCAGGTCCACCCGGTCGTGGCCGGTCAGGTCGGCGTCGCGGTCGCGCTTCGCCACCGCCGGCACCGCCTTCCCCGCCGGGTGGGCGCACGTCACCGCGACGTAGAGGAACTGGCTGTCGTGGCTGAACTTCGCCTCCGTCTTGTAGCCTTCGGCGAACGCGGCCGCGTCGTCGGCCTTGCCGCCCGCCGCGGCGGTGACCGCCAGCGGCAATGCCTTCGCCGCCTGCCAGCACGGGTCGTCGAGCTTGCCGTCGAGGAGCGGGCGGGTCTCGGTGAACGCGCTCGGGGCGACCGGCTTCGGCGGTGTCAGCACCTGCGAGCGGTCGCTCAGCCACAGCTCGGCGGCGAGGCAGTCGCGCCAGTGGTCGATACCGGGCTGTTGCGTCGCGGCGGCCGGCGCGCCGCGGAAGTACTCGCGTAGGAAGGCGTCGGCCTCGGTGTGCTTGCCGACGTGTCGGCGGGCGGCCAGTTGGGTCAGCCACGCCGCCGGGTCGCGGCTGTACAGCGGGCCGAACGCGGCCAGCTTCGGCTCCAGGTCGATGCACGCCTGGTGCCACTTCACGATCATCGACGGGTCGTGGAGGCGGTACTCGTCTTCGATCACGGCCGTCTTGTCTTGTAGCGTGCCACCGGCGGGGACGACGCGGCGCGCCTGCGCCGGGTCGAACGACACCCGGCCGAACGCCACCTTCTGCTGGATCTCGACGCGCCGCCGCGGTTCGGTGCCCGCATGGTAGCGGAGGAGCCAGCGGTAGCCGTCCACCGCAAGCGGGTGGCCCGGGTACTTCTCGGCGAGCAGCGCGAACACCTCGCGCGCCTCCGCCCACTTGCCCGTCTGTGCGAACCGCGTGCCCACCGCGTGGGCGGTGCGGGCGGCCACGTCGTCGGGGAGTTTCGGCAGCTCGGTGCCGAGCGCCGCGAGTGCCTTGTCGGCGCCGGCGAGGTCGAGGTTGTCGGCGAACGCCAGCCCTTCGAGGTGCCGGCGCGTCTGCACCGCCTTCCGCTGGACCTCGCTGGTCGCGGCGTCGAACCGGTAGCCGAGTTCGCCGCGGCGGGCGACGCCGCCGCGCGCCAGCGTCAGGCCGTCGGTGAGCTTGGCGTGCGCCTCGGCCCCCGCGACGCGGTGCGCGACCAGCTTCAGGCTCCGCTGCGACACCGCGTTGACACGCTCGGCGACGAACTCCGTCAGGTCGTACTTCACAACCGCCGCCGGGTCGTTGCCGGCGAGGGCGTACAGCTTCTTCGGCCCCCACGGCTGGAGGCCGAGCGCGGTGATTTGCTCCGGGAAGCACGCCGGGTCGGCGGCCTGGCGGAACGCCTCGCGCGCCGCGTGCAGCACCAGCACCTCGGCGGGGCCGGCGTCGGGCGTCGCCGTGTCGGTGACGACCACCTCCGGCTGCCACATGCGGATGGCGAGAACGGTCTGCCGCAGTAGTTGTTCGTTCGCCTTGCCGTCGTGGGCGCGGTCCCAGGTGGCGAGCAGGTCGCGCGGGGCGAGCCCGGCGGCGTGCGCGGGGAGCGGGAACGCCCACGCGGTTTCGGAGGCCGCGCCGCCCGCCTGCCGCACGGCCTGCGCGAAGCGGGCCGGGTCGGCGGCGCGGAGCGGGTGTGCGGTGGCGGGGTCCGCGCTCATCACACCGACCGCCGCGCACAGGTAGCCGTCGGCGATGCCGAGCTGAGGGGTGAGTTCGAGCGGGGCGCGGCGGCCGTCGGCGTTCAGGAGCAGGATGGCCGCGCGCTGCCCGCCGGCGCGGCTCGCGGCCCACGTCTTCCCGCCGTCCGTCGTGCGGGCGATGGTGCCGAACTCGCCGACCGCCCAGCCGGTGTTCGAGTCGAGGAAGTGGAGCCCGAGCACCGGCACGCTGAGGTTCGTCTTCTGCACGTCCCACGTCTTGCCGTTGTCGGCCGAGTGGAACACGACCGTACCCGGCCGCCCGGCGACCCACACGTGCGTGCCGGCCGCGGCGACGGCGCGGAAGTCACACGCGCCGGCGGTCTCCGGCGGCACGCCGAGGTTCACCGCGCCCCAGCGCTTGCCGTCGTCGCTGGTCAGCACCAGCCCGCCGTCGCCGGCGGCGAACCACTTGTACGTCCCGGCCTTCACCGCCGCCACGGCGCGGCCGCCGAGCGGGTCGAGGTCGGCGTCGGCGTAGGTGCCGCCGCGGACCGTGCCCAGCCGCGACCACACGCCGGCCACCACGCCGGCCCCCCGCGCGTCGAAGTCGGCGGCGCGCCAGCCCGGGGCGCGCGACCCGCCCACCGGCCGCCACGTCTTGCCGCCGTCCGCGGTGCTGAACATGCCCGTGGGGAAGGCGTCGCTGCCGTCGCCGCACACGAAGCCGTTCTTCTCGTCGAAGAAGCGGACGGCGTGGAGCGCGGGGAGGACGTTCACGCCGATCTCCTCCCACGTCAGCCCGCCGTCGGCCGTCTTGAACATCACGCCGACCGACACGCCGTTCGGCGCGTCGTGCCGGCCCACCGCCCAGCCGCTGTACGGCGTGGTGAAGTGGACCGCCCGCAGGCTGGCGCGCGAGCCGGTCTTCTGCCGCTCCCAGTTGGCGCCGCCGTCGATCGAGTGCCAGACGACGCCGTCGTCGCCGACCGCCCAGCCCTCGTCCTTGTCCACGAACTGCACGGCGCGGACGGCGGCGTCGGCGTGGGCGGCCGGCACCTGCGCGCCGGCCGGCGCCGCGGCCGCGGCGACGACGAGGAGGGTGGTGAGAAGCCGTCGGCGCGTCATGCGTGAACCCTCCGAGCGGGGCGCGGGCACTCTTCGACCCGGGGGAATAGGCAAACACGGCGGGAAGTGCTAGGCCAAATTGGGACGACGGGGCACGGGCGAACGGCCGGACCTCCACCAGAAGGAACCCAATGGCACGCATCCTGGTCACTGGCGGCGCCGGGTACATCGGTAGCCACACCGTCCGCCTGCTCCTCGCCGGCGGGCACGACGTCACGGTGCTCGACAGCCTCGTCTACGGCCACCGCGCCGCGGTCCCCGCCGGCCGGCTCGTCGTCGGGGACATCGCCGCCGCCGCCGGCCTCGACCGGCTGTTCGCCGAGGAGCGGCCCGAGGCGGTCGTCCACTTCGCCGCCTTCGCCTACGTCGGCGAGTCGGTCACGGACCCGGCGAAGTACTACGCCAACAACCTCCTCGGCTCACTCGCGCTGCTCGACGCCTGCCGCCGGCACGGGGTCGCGAAGCTCGTCTTCTCCAGCACCTGCGCCACCTACGGCACGCCGGACCGTGTGCCCATCGCCGAGGACACGCCGCAGCGGCCGATCAACCCCTACGGGAACACCAAGCTGGCGTTCGAGCGGGCGCTCGCCGACTACGCGGCGGCGTACCCGTTCGGGTTCTGCGCGCTGCGCTACTTCAACGCCGCCGGCGCCAGCCCGGACGGCACCATCGGCGAGGACCACGACCCCGAGACGCACCTCATCCCCCTGGTGTTCCAGGCGGCGACGGGGAAGCGGCCCCACGTCGGCGTGTTCGGCACCGACTACCCCACGCCCGACGGCACCTGCGTCCGCGACTACGTCCACGTCGACGACCTGGCGACGGCGCACGCCCTGGCGCTCGACAAGATCACGCCGGGCGCGGCGCTGCGGTTCAACGTGGGGACGGGGACAGGGTACAGCGTCCGCGAGGTGATCCGCACGGCGGAGGCGGTGAGCGGGCTGAAGGTGCCGGTGGTGGAAGGCCCGCGCCGCGCCGGCGACCCGGCGGAGCTGGTGGCGGACGCGACGCTCATCCGCAAGGAGCTGGGCTGGGTGCCGCGCTACCCGGAGCTGCGACAGATCCTGGAGACGGCGTGGAACTGGCACCGCACCCACCCGGACGGGTACGGCGACCGGAAGGGGTGAGCCGGGCAGGTTGTTTCGGTGGTGGTGGGGCAGTCCCGGTCTGGTAGCCGCAGGCTTCAGCCTGCGTCACGCAGGCGCAGGCTGAAGCCTGCGGCTACCAGACTATGCACCACAGCCGAAACGCCACTAAACACGAAAGGGGATGGGAAAGCCGGGTGGCTCGCCGGTCAGAGCAGCAGCGCGCGGTTGCGGCGCATGCGGTCGTGGTAGCTGCGCTCGCGGTCCTCGTCGCCGAGCTGCTTGAACACCTCGGCCAGCCGCGCCAGTGCCTTCGCCACCTCCTCCTTGTCCTGGTTGTACACCACCTCCACCCATAGGTACGCCCACATCGCCTCGCGCGGCTTCTTCCCCGCCAGGTAGAGTTCGCCCATCAGCGCGTACCCGGTCGCCCGCACCGCCGCGTCCTTCGTCTTGCCGACCTCGGCCTCCAGCGCCGCCACGCCGTCCAGCGGGTTCGCCCCGGCCGCCTTCGCCGCCAGCACGATCAGGTTCAGCCGCTCCTTCGGGGCGCCCGGGGCGGCCTTCGACAGCGCCTCGGACGCCTTGCCCGCCGCGTCCGAGAACCGGCCGGCGCGCACCAGCGCGTCCGCCTCCTGGTACGCCGCCTCGACGCGCAGGTCCGGGGTGACGTCGGCCGCCCTCGCCGCCTTCGCCCACAGCCGGGCCGCCGCCTCCGACTTGCCGAGCTCGTGGCTCACCCGGGCGGCGGTCCGCGTCGCCGACCACGCCTCCCACCCGCCGGGGTAGTCGGCCAGGTAATCGTTGAGCAGCTTCAGCCCGGCCTCGGCCTTGTCCTTCCACCCGCTGTCGGCCGGGGTGTCGTCGGCGGCCCGGGTGGTGGTGTAGGCGATGCGGAAGGCGAGCCACTTGCGGAGCCGGTCGGTGGAGCTCGCCTTGAACTTCTCCTTGATGGTCTCGTACTCGGCCCGTGCCTTGTCCCAGTCGCGGGCCAGTTCGAGCCTGGTCGGCTCGGCCGCGTCCTTGCGGGCGAGATCCTTGATGTCCACCGGGTAGGTGCGGACGATGTCGGCCACCGTCACCGTGGTGACGGTCGGGGCGGTCTTCCCGGCGCCGGGGGCGACGATGATCTTCACCCCGGCGGCGTCGACCTTCAGCTCGGCGTCCTCGTCCTTGACCGCGGCCCCCTTCTTGGGGATGTAGTAGACGCGGTCCTGGGCGCCCGGGGGCTGGGCGAGCCCGACGCCGACGAACGCCCCGGCGAACAGGGCCAGGGCGGCCAGATAACGCATGGTCGGTCCCCTACGGTCGCGTTTGGTGTCTGGTGTTTACTCTCGTTCCCCCGCTCTGCGGGGGAACGGGGCTGCCGCCGCTCCGCGGTGCGCCCCCGTTCCGTCCGGTGTCGCCTGCGGCCGCCGGGTTGGCTCCGCGCACCGACCGCTCCTCGAACGCAGCTGGTGGGCGAGCGGGCACGCCGCGGAGCGGCGGAAACAGCGTTCCCCCGCAGAGCGGGGGAACGAGGGCGAGGGGCGAGCGGGGGACGGGGGCGGTCGTCGTGTCACCCCTTCACCCGTTCACCCCTTCACCCCTCACGCCTTAGTCCTCGGTCGCCCGGAGGAACAGCTTCCCGCCCTGCGCCTCGTAGGCCTTGCGCAACTGCGGCACGTCGGTGAGGAAGTCGTGGAACCGGTTCTTCACGTCGGCGTACATGTTCGCCCCCTCCTTCTGCTCCAGTTCGACGAACCGCTTGGCGGTGTCGTTCACCCGCTCGTCGAGCTTCGGGTTGCCGGCGAGCAACTGGAGGTTCGCCTTCAAGATGCAGCGGTGGTAGTCGAAGTAGGCGTCGAAGAAGGCGTTCTTGTTCCGCTGGATGGCGTTGTTGTCCTCGTTCCCGTTGGCGTCCTTCGGGGGGGCGCCGGAGGCGCGGTTGCGGGCGATCGTCAGCAGTTCGGTCCACCCCTTCACCGCCATCCCCCAGTGTTTGTTGGCGGTCTTCGCGTCCTTCTCGTCGGCCCCGCGGGCCTCGGCCAGGGAGCACGCCTCCTTGCGGAAGTCGAGGCTCGTGAACGCCCACCCCTGCTTGTCCTTCGTCCCCATCGCCTCGGCCATCATCTTCTCGGCGTCGTCGTACTTCTTCCCCATCCGCTTGGCGCGCAAGGTGTCGAGCGCGGCGCGGCGGTACTGGGCCGCCACGCGGCGGGCGGCGTCGTCGGCCGGCGGTGCCGTCAGGTTGGCCGGGCGCGGCACCCGGGCCAGCGCCTCCTCGGCCTTCCCGTACTCGCCGACCACGATCAGCGCCTGCCCGAGGAACAGCTGCACGGCCGGCGGCAGGTTCGGCTCGGCCGACACCTTCTCCAGGAGCTTGCCGAACCCGCCGGCCAGCGCCTGCGCCTCGGCCCCCTTCCCCTCGCGGCGGAGCTTCTCGATCCGCCCGCTCATCTCCAGGGTCAGCTGCTCCAGCGTCGGCACGTTCGCCTCGATGCTGCCGCCGAACTTCTTGAGCAGGTCGAGCAGCTCGACCCCCTTGTCCGCCTGCCCCTGCTGGACGCGGGTCTTCAGCGACAGCACCACGAGGTCGCGGCGGAGCTTGTCCACGCCTTCGGCCAGCTTCTCGACCCGGGCCTTCTGCGGGCCGTCGGCCTCGGGCGCCTCGACGGCCTTGACCGGCACGGTGATCGGGCCGTTCTGGTTCATCTCGGCCAGCACCTTGCCGGCGGTGTTGAACACGTCGTCGTACTTGCCGGCGACGAAGTGGCCGGTGGCCTCCAGGAACACGGCCCGGGTGCGGGCGTCCTCGGCGGCCAGGAACGCCTCCCACCCGTCGAGGTTCGGCTTCTTCTCGGCGGTCAGGAGCGCCGGGTAGTTCGGCACCGCGGCGGCCGCAGCCTCGGCCACCTCGCGGGCCTTCGCGGTGCCGGCGCCGGCCTTCTCGGCGTCGGCGTCCACGCGGCTCTGGAGGAGGTAGAGGAACGCCAGCCGGGCGCGGACCGAGAGGTAGGTGCGGGCGTCGGCCTCGTCGGCCGTCGGCGGCGGGGCGGGGAGCTTGTCCAGGTCGGCGACGGTCCGGCGGTACACGTCGGTGCGGCGCTCGGGCGGGAGCGGCGAGTCCTTGCCGGTGAGCAGCTGCGTGGCGAGGGCGCCCTGGAACAGACGGACGTAGGCGAGGCGGTCGTACCCGGGGCGGACCTTCAGGGCCGTGTCGTAGGCCTCGACCGGGCGGCCGTCTTCGTACAGCAGCCCGGCCATCTGGTGGCGGGCGCCGTCGGTGGCAGTGTCGTTCGGGAACCGCTCGTCGAGGAACCGGGCGAGGCGGATGGCCCGCTCGCGGTCGGCGCGGCGGGCGGCCTCGGCCTCGGCCGCGTCGGTGAGGCGGATGGTGTGGGCGGCGCGGACGTAGGAACTCACGCCGAGCATCCCGCCGGTGGCCGGCTTGCCGCCGGTGCCGCGGACCTGCCGGGCGACGTACTCGCCGAGCACGGCGGCGCGCTGCGCCTGGTCGGTCTGCTGGTAGAAGTAGATGAGGCGGAGCAGCACCTCGGTCACGTCGGACGGGTTGTCCTGCGGGGTGGCGATCTCGCGGGCGCGTTCCAGGAGCGCGACGATCTTGTGCCGCCGGTCGCCCAGCGCCTTGTCGTACTTCTTCCGCGCCTCGGGCTCCTCGGGCGGGGCCAGCTTCTCCTCGTCCATCAGCTTGGCGATCTGGATGAGGGACGCCATCTGGGCGTTCTCGAACGTCTTGTACGTTTCCAGCTTGTCGTCCGCGTCGCCGAGGATGCGGCGGACGACGTACATCCGCCGCTTGTTCGCCCGGAACGTGTACTCGTTGTCCGTCTGGCCGATCTGGCGGTACAGCTTCTCGGCCTCCTTGTACGCCGGCATGGCCCCCGGCGGGGTGGCCTTCGCCGTCTTGTTCGTCGCCACGACCTGGTCGCCCGCGGCCTCACGGACCCGGGCGAGGTACCACTTCACCGCCACCGCCTCGGCGGCCGCCTTGCGGTTGGCCCCGTACTGGCTCAGCCACGTCCGACTGTCCTTCTCGATCGCCGTGGCGTCCCTCGCCTCCCACTTGTGGCGGACGAGGAAGAATTGCGCCATCCGCCTGCCGTCCTCGGCGTCGCCGGTGGCCTTGAGCACCTCCTGGAACTTCTCCTCGGACACCTTGTTGTTGTCCTTCTGGTACTCGCACTCGGCGATCCACGCCCGGGCGACCCACGCCACCCGGGCCGGCGTGTCCTTGGCGTTCGCCAGGGCGGTGAACTCGCCGCGGGCCTTCTCGATCGCCTCCGACCGCTGCTTCTTCTCGTCGGCGGTGGCGTTGACGTAGGTGTCGCCGAGGGCCATCTGGTTGACCCCGCTGGCGAGCTCGGCGTCGATCTTGGAGAGGAGCAGGGCGCGGCGGGTGGCCGGGTCGAGGCCGCCGCCGGCGAGCTGCGAGCCGATCTTGTCGGCGGCCGACTTGAACTGCTTGGCGGCGCCGAGGAACAGCGGGCGGGCGGCCTCGGCCTCGGCCCGCTGCTTCTTCTCCGCCGCGTCCTTCTCCGGCCCGGCCTCGGGGATCTCGACCCGCTTCGACTTGGCGACCTGGGCCTTCGCCTCCAGCGCCATGAGCCGGGCCAGCGCCAGGTACGCCTCGGTGGCGCGGGGGTGGGCGGAGCTCGTCTTGAGGAACGCGGCAAACCCGTCCTTCGCCTCGCCGATCAGACTCAGCCGGGTCGCCTCGTCCGGCTCGTCGTCGGCGGCGTCGAGGAGGCAGCGGGCGCGCTCGAGCGGGAGCTCGGCCTTCACCGCCGGCGGCACCCCGGGTTTCGTCGCCAACTCGGCGATGAGCTCGACGGCCAGGTCCGACAGCCCCTCCTTCCGCAGCCCGCGGACGAGCTCCAGCGGGCTCGGCGGCCCGTCGATCGCCGGCGCCTCCGGCTCGGTGGCCGACTCCGGCTGCTTCGGATCGGCCTTCGGCTGCGGCGGCTTGGGCTCGGCCTTCGGCGGCTGCGTGGCCTTGGTGTCGGTCTTCGGCGGCTGCTTGGGTTCGACCTTCGGCGGCTGCTTGGGATCGACCTTCTGCGACTGCTTCGGGTCGGTCTTCGGCGGCTGCGCCTTAGGATCGACCTTCGGCGCCTGGGCGGTGGTGGCGGGCGAGCCGAGGGCGACGCAGGCCATGCCGAACAGGAACACCGACCAGACGGCAGAGCGGGACATGGAGAAGCTCCGGGCCGGGCGGACGACACGGTTCGGACGGGCGGCGGGCACGAAAGGTTCCGTGATGTGAATTCTTACGGCCGGTTCGGCCGCGTCAAGGGGGCGGCTGCCGGCCGTAGTGGTGCGTTGACCGGTCGATATCGGGCGCGAAGCCCCGACGTGGCGACCGGCCGGCGTGAGCCGGCCGGTCACCGGGGCTGACATCAATTGCTAGGTTCTGTCTGCTGAATCGGGGAAGGCTGGTCGTGGCTCTAATCCGCCATGCACCGACGCGATCTCTCTGACCCTGAGTGGGCCGTCCTGGCCCCATACTTCCCGACCACCCCGCCCCGGCCGGGTGGGCAGTGGAAGGACCAC
>JAFKFQ010000726.1 GCA_017308215.1 bacterium
AGCTTGTTCTGGGTCTCGCGGCGAGGGTCGGGCAGGTCGGCGAACACGGCCGTGAGCGGCAGGGGTGGCATCGAGATGTCCTCCGTGACTCCTCACGGTGTAGCTCGAAACCCCTACGGCGTCACGACTTCATAGTGCCCCCAGCCCTGCGTCATCGACTGGTACGACAAGCAGATCTGCCACCGCACCGAGCCGGAGGTCTGGGACCGCACGAACGGCCGCATCTACAAGATCAGCTACCAGGGCACGAAGCCCGTCGCCGGCCTCGACCTGAAGAAGTGCAGCGACGAGGAACTGGTCAAGTACCAGTTGCACGAGAACGTGTGGTACGCCCGACACGCGCGGCGGATTTTGCAGGAGCGGGCGACCGCCCGCGGCCCGAATGGGAGCGCGGGTACCCGAAGCTTGCTCGTCGCGCAGTTGAAGGACGCGAAGGATACCGCGCACGTCCTGCGGAGTATGTGGGCGCTGCACGTAACCGGGGGTGTGCCCGAACTGTTAGTCGCGGGCCGCGGACCGGTCGCCGCGGCCTGGACGGTCCGCCTCCTCCAGGACGAGGGGAAGGTGGTACCCTCCGAGGAACTCGCTCGCCTCACCTCTCGGAATCCGTCTCCGGTCTACCGCCGGTTCGTCGCGTCGGCGCTGGCGCGATACGCCCCCGATGAGCGCTGGGACACGCTCGCTTCACTCGCGTCGCACCCCGAGGACGCCACCGACCACAACCTGCCGCACCTGTACTGGTACGCGGCGGAGCCGCTCGCCGGGGTGGACGCACCTCGCGCGCTGACGCTCGCCGCCGACGCGAAGGTGCCGCAACTGCTGCCGCTGATGGCCCGCCGCATCGGGGCGGCCGGCACCCCGGGCGCGGTCGACCTGCTCGTCAAGTCGGCCGGCGAGTCGGGCGACGCGGCCAAGCAGCTCGCCCTGCTCGTCGGCCTCCAGGAGGGGCTGAAGGGGAAGCGGCAGTTCCCCATGCCGGGGGGGTGGACCGCGGCGTTCCCCGTCCTGCTGAAGTCCGCGAGCCCGGACGTGCGGAGCCGGGCGCAGGCGCTCGCGGTCGTGTTCGGCGACAAGACCGCGTTCGCCGCCCTCCGCACGGTCGTGGCGGACGCCAAGGCCGACGCCGGCGCCCGCACCGCCGCACTCGCGTCGCTGGTCGACGCGCGCGACGCCGAGCTGGTGCCGGTGCTCCACGCCCTCGTCCGGGACGGCGCCCTCCGCGGCGCGGCGCTCCGCGGCCTCGCCGCGTTCGACGCCGAGACGACGCCGGGCGTGGTCCTCGCCGGGTACGCCGCGTACACGCCTGCCGAGAAGCGGGACGCACTGGCGACCCTGGCGGCCCGCGCCCCCTACGCGAAG
>JAFKFQ010000063.1 GCA_017308215.1 bacterium
CAAGCCGCCACTCCGCCCGCGGGGAGTCGCTCTCCCCGGGGTCTCATTCGCTGCCCTCGTGAGGGGGCGGAACGCAGTCGAGGGGGCGCGTTCCCGGGGCGGAAGAGTCCGGCATTCCGAGTCGTTCGCTGTCGGTCATCGTGCTCCAGCTGTTAGTGGCGGGCGTGTCCGGCCCGCGCCCGGACTGCCGGCTTGAGTTTGGTACGGTTCGCTAGTCCCGTGCCCTCGACGGGCCGGGACGAGAACGTCAGGCTGCCCGGGGCGGACGGCGTCTGTGTGGCGAAGGCAACGGGGACTTGGACGGGGGTGGTCGGCCCGGGGAAACGTGGGGGGCGTGGGCGCTAGGTCAAAGAAGCACCGGGAGTGATAGCTTCGGGGGTGAGACGAGAGCGGCCGATGCAAACCAAGTAGCGATTTTATCATAAGGCGAGAATAGGTTCAAGGGGGCGGCGCCCCACGCCGCTCGCCCGCCGTCCCGTCGGCTCCCGAGACCGCGGCCGGGCGTCACCCATGCGAGCCTCGACACGGGCTGTACCCAATGCCGTCCGCCACTCCCCGAGGGTCGCGGCGGCGGACTTTTCGACGAACGAGGAACGCCACCAGGCCCGTGCAAGGCTTCGGTCACGCCCCGGCCGACCGGACGACGGCCGGGACGACTCCCCCGCGCCGGGCGAACGCCGCCGCTTGCTCGACCGGCAGGGAAGGAATCCTCACAGGCGATAGGACCATCCCTGCTGGTCGTGTGCGCCGGCACGAATCGCCTCCCACACGGCTTCCCGGCTGGTCGCTCCGGCGGGCGGAGCCCACCAGCTCCGGCCACACCCCGGCGGCGCCCGAATGCGCCTTTCGCGCTGGCTCCGTCCTTGTCGTCCGGTCGGGCGCGACGGGGACGACACGAACCGAGTTGTTCCTGCTGGTATTACCGCCCATCGACCCAGAATGCGCGCGCCGGGCCGTCGACCTCGACCACTTTTTCATGATTGGTGTCGGGAGTCCGGACACGACAGGGCGCGGACCGAGCGTTCTGGCCCCGGCGCTGAGGCGGAGTCGGACAGCGCCCGGGATTGTCGGGGGCGGCGTGATGGGCGATTGCCCCGCGGACAACCTCCCCCACATTCCCCGGGACGTTACCGGACAGACCTCTTCGGGAGCCGCCCCGACCCCGCACGGAATCCGCCGCCCACCGGCGGTCACCTACCCGCTTCCCGCCTGCTCCCACTGGGACCGATGACAGCCGTCCCTGCCGGCCAGCGGGAGACGCGGCTGCTACCCCCCCCGGCCGGGACCACCGAGCGCGAGTTCGGAGCGAACGGCCCGCGCCGGCGGGCAGGTTTGTTGTCCAGCCCGCCGGACATCGGCCCCCGTTGCGCCCGCACCCCGTCCCCCGCCCGCCGCGCCTCGGGTATTTCCCCGGCGGAACAGAAAACCCCGGGGGGTACGACTTTCCGTGTTGAGGGGTGAACCCGCCCGACGCGGCGGGGGCCGACGGCTCGCCGGGACAAGCCCTAGCGGTTGCGCGGGGTCCGGCGGGTCACGACCGGGCCGACGGTTCGCCCCCCACGTCGGGAGGGCGGTCGGGCCGGACGAACCGCCGGGGCGCGCCCCGGCCGACACGGAGCCCGTTCATGTCCACCCGCACCCGCCTCGCCCCGGCCGCCAACGGCGCCCACCCGGCCCCGGCCGACGACTACGCCCCGCCCCCGGCCGACGCGCCCCCCACCCCGGACGCGGTGTGCCTGATGGTGCTGACCGCCATGCGGGGGAGCAAGACCGCCAAGACCGCCTTCAGCCGGAAGGTCATCGGCGACGCGCTCAGCCCGGCCGGGACGGACTACGGCTTCCGGGCGGAGGGGGTGCCGGACGCCTTCACCCCGGCCGCGGTGCTGTCCCTGTTCGGCTCGAAGGGGGTGACGGTCACGATGAAGCGGGCCGACGACACGGGCATCGGCGTGTCGGACAGGTTCGCGGGTGGGACGGCGGTGGCGGTCGCGGGGGCGGTGCTCAACCTGGCGGTCCGCCCGAAGTAGCACCCCTGCGGGGTGGGCGGTCGGCACGCCCCGTCCCTCCCCTCCCCACCTTCGCCGGAGTGAGAAGCCGATGAGTCACGCACTGCGTGGGGGAACCCCCCGGGGGCTCCCGTCGAACGACCGCTCGCCGCGGGGCCGGGCCGTCCGGCCGGCCGTCAACCCGGGCGCCGGCGGGGTTCCGCTCGACCGGGGGCTGAGACTCCCGGCCGTCGTGGTGAACGTCCGCCCGAGCTTCCGGGCCGCCCGCGACCTGGTGCGGCTGGCCCGGTCCCTGAACGTGGAGACCCGGCCGGTCGGGAACCCGGTGGCGCCGGACGGCGGGTTCGTGGACGCGGGCGGGCGGGCGGAGCCGACGGGAACGGCGGGCACCGTCGCCTACCACGACGCCTACGAGTTCGTCGGCCCGGCGGTCGCGCTGGCGCGGCTGTGTGCCCATCCGGCGGTGTGCGCGTCCCGCGGGTGGACCCTCCCGTTGAACGTGCGGCCCGGCCCCCGCGCGGCCGGCGCCGGCCCGCTCCCGGAACCCGTGGGCCAGCGCCTCCGGGCGGCCGCCCGCGAGCGCGCCGACCGGGCTCACGACGCCCGGGTGGAGGCGGAGAAGCTCCGGGCCGGGTGGGGCCCGGACTGGCTCCCGAACCCGGTCCCCCCGGAGCGGACGACGACCTTCCGGGAGTGGCGGGAGCGGCTGGCCGCGTCCCGCGCCGGGAAGCCGCGGGTCGAGGACACCGGGGCGGGGTCGCCGGAGCAGGGCACGCACAACCCGACATACTCGCCCGGCCGGGACTCACCCGGTCCGGGCTCGCGTCCGTTGCCGGCTGCGCGACGCGCCCGCGCACCGCGTGACGGCCCACAAGACACCAGACCACTCGCGGGGTCGGTGACACCCCGTTGGCCGCGACCCGCCGGGGTCATGGGATGTGAATTCCCTCCCCCCGGCACCGGGGGTTCCGCGGGCCGCCCCGGAGGGCGTCCCCCGTGCGGCCTCTTGGCCCAATCGCCGAGGAAGCATGGCCGTCCCACCGCGTTGCCCTCCGACCACCGTGAGAGGCGGTCGACGCGCGGACTGCACTATTGATGAGAACTTCCCTGCTGGTGGAGCGGCGGCCCTCCAGAAGCGCGCGGGTGGGTGACCCGTGAGATGGGGCTGTCTGGCCGATAACACGCCCCGATAACGGCCCACGTTGTAAATGCGGACAAAAAAGTCCTTTTTCGTGCCCCCGTCGCAGCGGTCGCGGGGTGTGAGCCCGTCTCGCGGTAACGGCTGGCCCGCCGGCCCGTCGCCCCCGCGCGAGCGGCAACGACCGCCCGACACGGGGCGGCCTCCCGACTCCCCGACGCGGCCCCGGAACCCCGGGGCCGCTTTCGTTTTCCGGAGAAGTGACCATGACCGCCACGGCTTCGGGCCGGAACGGCCCGCTCAAGTTCGGCCAGGGCAACGCCAAGCTCCCCGCATGTGTGACCACCTTCAGCCTCCCGGCCGGCCACTCGTGCCCGTTCGCCGCCGCCTGTCGGAGCCGGTCGAGCCGGAAGACGGGACGAATCCGGGACGGGCGGGGCACCGCCTTCCGGTGCTACGCCGCCTCGATGGAGGCCCGGCGGCCGAGCGTCCGCCACGCCCGGTGGCACAACCTCCGGGTCCTCCGCGCCTGCCGGTCGGCGGCCGAGATGGCCCGCCTCGTCCTCGACAGCCTGACCCCGTTCGCCCGACTGGTCCGGGTCCACGACTCGGGCGATTTCTTCTCGCCGGACTACTTCGACGCCTGGCTGGAGGTCGCCCGGGAGCGCCCCGGTACCGTCTTCTACGCCTACACCAAGGCCCTCCCGGGCTGGCTCGCGCGGCTCGACCGGGTGGGCGACGGGCACGCGGCGGGCGCGGTCCCGAACTTCGTCCTGACCGCCTCCTACGGCGGCACCCACGACCACCTCATCGCGGAATACGGCCTGCGCTCCGCCCGGGTGGTCTTCTCCGAAGGGGAAGCCGCCGGCCTCGGGCTCGAAATCGACCACGACGACTCCCACGCGATGGCCCCCGGGCCGGACTTCGCCCTGCTGCTACACGGCACCCAGCCGCCGGGCACGCCCGCCGCGGCCGCCGTCGCCGCCCTCCGCTCGGCCGGGTTCTACGGGTACGGCTCCTCCGTCCGCCTCCCCCTCCGGCTCGTCGCCGGGTGACGGCTCCTCGCCCGTGCCGACGTCCGGTATGGGCTCTCCCCAACTGCTTCCTCCGGAGACCGCTCATGGCTGCTGAACTGGACTACACGCCCGACGGCGCCGCCAACCTGTTCTTCTCCGGCGGGGGCGGCACGCCCTGGCACCGCGAGGGGGTCGCGCTCGCCCCGGACCAGCACTTCGACTTCGACGGGGTCATGGACCGCCACTTCTCGTACCCGCTGGAGAAGCTCCCGTACTACGCCCCGGTCGACCCGACTGCCGACGAGAAGGTCTACGTTCAGGGCACGGGTGCCTACTACGTGTGGCGGCCGGACACCAAGTCAGTCCTCGGGCCGGTCGGCTCGGCCTACGAACTCGTCACCAACCGGGAGGCGTTCGGGGTGCTCAAGCCGCTGGTGGACGGGCGGGTGGCCGCGCTGGAGACCGGGGGCGTGCTCCGGGGCGGGGCCGACGCCTGGCTCCTCGTCCGGTGGGACCTGGACCGGTTCGGGCCGGACGCCCGGGACGTGTTCGCCCGGGACGGGGGCTTGCTCCCGTATGCCACCGTCATGGCCAACCACTCGGGCCGGCGCGGGGTTCTGCTCGGGCACACCGCCATCCGGGTCGTGTGCGCCAACACCCTCGGGGCCGCGGAGCGCGAGGCCGACGGTACCGGGCGGCGCGGTGGGTGACGGTGCCGCACAAGGGGGATGCGAGCGCGAGGCTCGCGGAGGCCGCGCAACGGATGTTCCACGGGGTGGTCGACCGGTTCGAGGTCATCGCCCGGCAGTACCGGCTGCTGATGGGGTGCCGGCTGTCCGAGGACGCCTTCGCCCGGCTGGTGCTGGACGCGGTCGCCCTTGACCCGCGGTTCAACCCGGACGCGAAGCTGGCCGAAGCGGTGGTCGACCGGGTGCGGCGGAAGCGGAGTGCGGTCCGTCGGCTGTGGGTTGAGGGGAAGGGGCACACGGGCGAGCCGACGGCGTGGTTCGCGTACAACGGGGCGGCCGAGGCGCTCGACCACGACCGGGGGCTCTGGCCGACCCGGGCGGGTTCGTGGAGGACGGCTTCCCTGCTGGACGGGGAACTCGCCCGACTCAAGACCCGAGTCCTCGACAACTTGGTCGGGTTCGCCGCGGTGGCGGTTTGACTTCTTTCGCCAGGGAGGTGATTGTCCGCCATGCTGGAGCTGGACAGACCGGGCTTGTTTGCCGAATTGAGCGACGAGCGGGACGAGCCCGGTGAACCGTCCGGCCCGGCTCGTCAACGGCGAAGGCCGGTGGACGAAGTGACGGGGCCGGGTTCCACGGCGCGACCCTCTACGGGAGGCCGTTCGGGTCGGCGACCGCGTCTGCCGCGCTGTGCTAAGGCGCGGCGGCGCGTGCCGATTCTGAGGATTCTTCTGGCCGGGAGACTCTCCTGCCGGTTAGGCTATTCCTCTCGACCCCGCGCCTCCCGCACCGAGTCGCCATGCTCGCCCACACCGCCCCGCTGTTCGCCGCGGCCGGCGACCACCCCGCCCTCGGATGGACCGACAAGGAAGTTCTCCTCTACGTCCTGTCGGCCGTCGGCGGTACCCTGTTCGTACTCGTCCCGGTCGCCTGGGGGCTCGTGAACCTCCTGAACCGGCGGGCTGACCGGAGGGCTGCCCGACTGGAAGTCGAGAACCGGACCCTGCGACGGCAGGTGGCGGAACGGGAGGACGGGGGGCCGGTCGAGGAGCTCCGGCGGAAGGTGGCCGAGGCCGCCCAGCACACCGGGCACCTGGAAGCGACACTGGCACAGGTGCGGGAGCAGGCGGCCGGGTTCGAGCGGGCGGCCAAGGGGCTCGAAGGGGAGCGGGACGAGCTGACCACCCAGCTCGCCGAGGCGCAGGACTCGCTGGCGGCCGAGCAGCGGCGCGTGCGGAAGGCGGTCCACAAGGACGGGACGACCTGGACCGAGAAGGTGCTCGCCAGCGCCCCCGAGTTCAAGCCCCTCGACCCGGACGGCCGCCGGACCCCGGTCATCTCGGTCCTCAACCTCAAAGGCGGCGTCGGGAAGACAACTGTCACGGCCAACCTGGGCGCCGCTCTGGCCCGCCGCGGGTGGCGGGTACTGCTCGTCGACCTCGACCTCCAGGGGTCGCTCACCGGCCTGTTCCTCCCCGCCGCCGAGCAGGAGGACCGGCACCGCGCCCGGCGGCTCGCGGGCGACTTCCTGGAGGCGTCGTTCGACGGCGAGTACCCGAACCTGCCGGACGACTTCGCCGTCCCCGTCCTCCCGGGGGCGACGTGCAGCCTCGTCCCGACGACCGACGAGATGGCCTACGCCGAGACCAACCTCACCGTCCGGTGGTTCCTGAAAGACGCCCGCCGCGACCCCCGGTTCCTGCTCCGGAAGGAACTCCAGCTCAAGCGGGTGACGAACCAGTTCGACGTGGTCCTACTCGACTGCCCCCCGCTCATCAACATCTCCTGCGTCAACGCCCTGGCCGCGAGCGACTACGTCCTCGTCCCGGTCATGCCGAGCAAGCAGGCGACCGACCGGGTGACCGTCCTGTTGGAGCGGCTCAAGGAGTTCCACGACAACCTGAACACCGACCTCAAGGTGATGGGCTTCTTCGCCAACCGGACGAAAGAGTCGGACCTGACGACCGACGAGCGGAACCGGCTGGTCGCACTGCGGGACAAGTGCCGGGACACGTGGGCCGCGGCCCCGTGCTTCGACGCGTTCATCCGGCAGAGCGCCGAGGTCCGCCGGGTCGAGGACGAGCGGCGGCCGCTCGGGCCGGGGGACGAGTTGTACCCGGCGTTCGTCCGACTGGCCGGAGAGGTGGAGGGACGGCTGCCGATGTTCTGCCGGCCGGGCGGGCGGCCGACGGCGGCCCCGGTGGAGGCGGCGCCGTGACCGTCAACGACCTGCGGGAGACCCTGACCAACCTGGTCGCCCTGCTGGCGGCGGCAGACGCGAAGGCCGCCACGACCCGCGGGCTGACCGAGTTCGTCGAGCTCACGGCCCCGTTTGGCGACATGACCCTCAAGGCGTTCGCCAGCCTGGCCGAGGCCGGGCGCACCCCACGGGGCGAGGCCGCGGGCGGGCGGCGGGTGCGGCCCGTCGCTGCCGCGAAGGCTGACCCGGCGGCGGTCGAGGCCGAAGTCGTCGACCTTTACGCACGGGCGGCAGAGTCGGCCGTCACCGCCGCGCAGGTCGAGGCCGCGTGCGACCGCCTCGGCGGGCTGACGAAGGACGCCCTCGCACGACTTGCGGAGCGCATCGAGTTGTTCGGGGCGAAGGCGATGAGGAAGGACGCCCTGGTCGCCGCTATCACCGCCAGGGTCGTGGAGCGCAAGGACGCGGCCGTAAGGCGGACGCTTATCGACCGGCCGCCACCCGGAGCGGGCGACTCACCCCTCGCGGCACATACGCCGGTTGAGGATTCTTCAATGTCTTGACCGGTGACCATACCAGTTGGGGCCGATTGGTGCGGGTCCCGCGGACGGAGCGCCGCCCCCCTGCGGCGCTCCGTGTAGCGTCTCGAAGTGGGGGCGGGAAGAGACGTGGTACGCCGCCGACGGTGTCACTCCCCGATGGTCACCGGGGGCGTTCCTCCGGCCGCAGGCCGGACGTTCGCCGGCTCGGGCGGGCCCACCGGGAATGACCCGGAGGGATGGGGCCGGGCGCGCCGGGGGAGGGGATAGCAGTACCCATCACACGACATCACCTTCCCTGCCGGTCCCCGCCCGCCGACCTCTACACGGGCTGCGAGGCCGGATGCCGCACCTGCACGTGCGCGGGGCTCCCGGGGAGCAACTTCCGGATGGCCTCGAGCGCCTCCGCGGACACCACCGGCACTTCACCCCGGGGGTAAGCCGCGGTCAGTACCAGTCGCGGGCCTTGGCTCTTGTAGAACTCGAACACGTGGTCGAGGGGAGGAATGGCACTTACAAGGCCGCAAGCTGTGGGGCGGCGGGAGGATCGGCCGCCGGGGCTTCCGGTGAGATGATGGGGGCGGCCCCTCACCGGCACGGAGCCCTTCCCGATGCGGCACCACCACCCCGGCGCCTTCCGCGAGCAGGCGGCC
>JAFKFQ010000727.1 GCA_017308215.1 bacterium
GTCCCCGGCCACGCCGCCGGGAGCGTCACGCCGGGCGCGTGGCCGGCGCGGTTCGGCCCTCGCCACTGCGGCCAGTCGGCGGCGACCGCCGGGGCGGCGAAGACGAGCACGGCCAGGATCGGACGGAGCATGACGGGCCTCGGGGGAAGCGTACCGAGCGAGGATACCCGGCCGGCGCCGGCCGGGCTACACGCGATCCACACACCAATCTGACAGAAATGCGTTGATCCATTGCATCAGGGGGCGCCCTCGGGTAGAGTCGACTCACTCCCGCCCGCCGGCGGGTGCATGTCTGGTCGGTTCCCCGGAGATGTCCCCATGCTCTCTCCCTGCGTCCGACGGTCCGGGTTCACACTGATCGAGCTGTTGGTGGTGATCGCCATCATCGCTATCTTGATCGGCCTCCTCCTCCCCGCGGTCCAGAAGGTCCGCGAGGCGGCGGCCCGCAGCAAGTGCCAGAACAACCTCAAGCAGCTCGGCCTCGCGCTGCACGCCTACCACGACGTGAACAGCGGCTTCCCGCAGGCGTACACGTACCCGCCGACGGCCGCCGAGCCGTTCGTCCACGCCTGGGGCACGCGCATCCTGCCGTACCTCGAGCAGGCGCCGCTCTACGCGCAGTACGACCTCAAGCAGCACGCCTTCCTGGCGCCGAACACGACCGTCATCCAAACGCAGCTGAAGGTCTACCAGTGCCCGTCCGCGCCGAACCAGGACCGGATCAACTCGACGCCCGCCGGCGCCATCCCCGGCATCCCGGCGTACACCGCCGCGTGCAGCGACTACGCGCCCACGAGCGGGATTCTCGGCAGCCTGTGGGACCTGATCTTCACCCCCGGCAGCGCCGGGGGCGACCGGCACGGCGTCATCCGGGCGAACCTCAAGCACGGGATGCTCGCCATCACCGACGGCACCTCGAACACCATCATGGTGGCCGAAACCGCCGCGCGGAACGACCTGTACCGGAACGGGCAGAAGGTGACCGGGCTGAACCTCGGCGGCGGGTGGGGCGACCCGATCAACGGCGAGAACTGGTTCGGCGGCAGCCTGCCGGACGGCACCGGCACCGGGACGTGCGTGATCGGCTGCACGAACGAGTACGGAAAGGGGATGTACAGCTTCCACACGGGCGGGGTGAACGTGGTGATGGCCGACGGGTCGGTCCGGTTCCTGAGCCGCAGCACCGACCCGAAGACGGTCGCGTACATCGTGACCGCCGCCAAGGGCGAGGTCGCCTCGAACTTCTGACCCCCACCCACGAGGCCGACCACGATGACCGCCCTCAGCCCCGCGCGCGCCGCCCGACGGGCGGCGGCGCTGTTCGCCGCCGCCGCGCTCGCCGTCGGGTGCGGCGGC
>JAFKFQ010000064.1:0-9772 GCA_017308215.1 bacterium
CCATCGGGTCGCTGAGCTCCCGCTTGCCGAGGGTGTACGTCAGCCCCGGCAGCCCCCTCCCGTCGGCGGTCGCGGCCTGGAACACGACCGTGTACTCCCCGGCCAGCAGCCAGAGCGTCCCGGTCACCAGCGGCTGGCCGGCCCCGGCGACGAGGCTGAACACCACCTGCCCCTGGCCGTTCAGGATGCTCATCCGCACGGCGGCGCGGGCGGCCCCAGCGCCCGAGACGGACAGCGAGAACTGCGTCAGCCGGGTCTCGGTCACCGTCATCCGCGCGTACGCCGTCGCGCGGGCGGAGTTGAGCGCCGCCGTCCCCAGCGGGTCGAACGCGGCGACCGCGGCCCGGGCCACGTTCGCCGCCAGGGTGTACGCCCCGACCGCCTGCGCCCCGGACGGGTCGGCGGCCGTCACCTTCAGGTAGTACGTCGTGCCGGTCTGCTGGTTCCCGAGCTGGACGGTGAACGCCCCGTTCTCGTTCGTCACCACCACCGCCGGGAGCTGCACGCCCCGCGCGTTGTACACCGCAACGACCGGGCGGAACCCGTTCCCGGACAGCGGCACCAGCCCGACGCTCAGGGTGCCGGTGAACCCGACCGGCGCGCTCGGGGTGATCCGGTACCAGTCCACGTCCGACCCGGAGGTCAGCGCCCCGACCGCGGTGAACGCGGTCGAGTGCTCGGCGTTGACCATCCCGAGCGGGGCGGCCGTCGCGCGGGTGTCGTTGGCGCCGGACTCGAGGTTGACGTACTGCGCCCCGGTGACGGCCGACGTGCCGTAGGCGAGCGGCGAGTACTTCAGCCGCAGGTTGTACGCCCCGACCGAGAACACGTCGCCGCTCGCCCCCTCGACCTTGACGTAGTAGGTGGTCGAAGCCTGGTAGCCCGGGACGACCACCGACACGTCGTTCGACAGCGGATCGGTAACGACCCCGGACGCGACCACCTGCCCGGCCGCGTTCAGGACCGTGACCCGGGCGGTGAGCAGGCTGATGCCGGCGGCTTCGAGGTCGATGCGGAGGCCGGTGGCGCCGGAGTACGCGGCCGGCGTGGTGAACCGGTACACGTCCACGTCGCCGACCCGGGTCAGGTCGGCGGTGACTGCCGTCAGGTTGCCGTTGGCGGTGAGGTTGAACGCGGTGGCCGGCGTCCCGTTCCCGGCCGCCCCTTCATACGGGTCGTCCGAGCGGACGCCGTAGAGCGCCTGGATGGCGGCGACGTCGGCGGCGTTGAGCCCGGTCCGCCGCGAGTAGACGGACCACATCGCGGACGCCGGGTCCGACCCGTTGTCGAGCAGGCTGAGCGAGTGCCCGGCCTCGTGCAGGGCGACGCTGAACAGGTCGTACCCGGCCGGGCCGAACGCGTTCGTGGTGCCCAGCACCATGTCGCCGGCCCACGTCCCGGCGGCGTCGTCGAACCCGGTCGCCTGGGCGAGCGAGCCGCCGGGGCCGGCCGACAGCGGCCGGGCGGCGACGCGGATGTCGCCGAAGCGAGAGTCGCCCTGCGGGAGCCCGGCCGCCCCGAGCGCCAGCCCGGCGTCGGCGGTCAGCCCGATGTTCACGTTGGTGGCGGCGGCCCACGTCTGGTAGGCGCGGAGGATCTCGCGCTGCCACGCGTCCGGCGAGGTGTAGCCGAGGAGTGAGCCGAGGGCGCTGCGGGTGCCGCCCCCGGCGTCGGTGCCGTCGGGGACGAAGCTGAGCGACAGGCTCCCGGCGTCGGACCAGGGGACGCCGGTGGTCGGGGTGAGGCGGTCTTCCAACAGTTCAACGCGCAGGCGCTTGGGCGACGTCGGGCGCATGATCGATCCCAGGGGGGTGGGGCTCGGTCGGCGGGTTGTCGGTGGTCGGTCGGTCCGTCCGGTCCGGGCGTAATTTCAGGCGGGGAGCGAAGCGGGAACCTGAATCAGGCGACACATCAAAATGGTCTGCATGATATCATAGCTTCCGCACGACGAGACTCTAGCCGACAAACCCGGCGTGTCAAATTGTGCCGGATATTTTGTCTGCGCCGGTCGTGCCGGTTGCGGGGAATTGCCGCCCGGGCCGCTCGCGTGTGCTAGACTACCCGCGGCCGCCGCCCCACCCCGTCCGGTCTCGCCCATGACGCCCGACCTCGCGGACCTGCCCGCCGCCGGCGGCACGCCCGCACCCAGCCACCTCCACACCGTTCAGAACTGGGCCGGGAGCAGCCCGCCCCCCGAGAACGTGTCGCTGGCCCCGGACCCGGCCCCCGGGTCGGCCGGCGGGGGTCGCGCCGCCCCGCACCTGCCGAAGGTCGGCGACCGGTTCGCCGGGTTCGACCTCGTGGCCGTGCTCGGCCGCGGCACGTTCGGCCGCGTCTACCTCGCCCGCCAGGGCGACCTCGCCGACCGGTACGTCGCCCTCAAGGTGTCCACCGACCTGGCCGGCGAGTCGCGCACCCTCGCCCGGCTCCAGCACACGAACATCGTCCCCATCTACTCGGTCCACCGCGTCTACCCGTTCCAGGCGGTGTGCATGCCGTACTGCGGCGCCACCACCCTGGGCCACCTCCTCGCCCGCTACCGCGGCGACGCCGGGTTGCCGGCGACCGGCCGGCAGTTGGTCGAGACGCTCCGCGTCCTGAACGACGAGACGGACGTGGCGCCGCCGTTCCCGCACACGGCCGGCACGAAGCCCGCCCCGGACGGCCCCGCGGCGGTGCCGCCGGCGCTCGAGCCCGACCGGGGCACGCTTCCCGGCCGAACCGGGGCCGGGGCGTTTCTCGGGCTGCTCCGCGGGATGTCGTACACCGACGCGGTGTGCTGGATCGGCGCCCGCCTCGCCGAGGGGCTCCACTACGCCCACTCGTGCGGGGTCGTCCACAACGACCTGAAGCCGGCCAACGTGCTCCTCACCGACGACGGCCAGCCGATGCTCCTCGACTTCGGCGTCGCCGAGGATCTCGCCCACCGGGCGACGACCACGGCGATCGGCGGCACCTACCCGTACATGTCGCCCGAGCACCTCGATTCGACCCGCACCCGGGTGCCGGTGACCGACCCGCGCAGCGACGTGTACGCGCTCGGGATCATCCTGTTCGAGATGTTCACCCGCCGCCACCCGTTCCGGTTCCCGACCGGCGAGCCGGACGCGGAGGTGCCGCGGATGATCGCGGACCGGACGGCCGGCGCGCCGCGGCTGCGGTCGTACAACCCGGCCGTCACGCCCGGGCTCGAGGCGGTCGTCCGCAAGTGCCTGGACCCGGACCCGGCCCGGCGCTACCAATCGGCCGCCGACCTGGCCGTCGACCTGGACCGTCACCGCACCGGGCAGGCGCTGCGGCACGTCCGCGTGCCGTCGGTCCGCGAGCGGCTTAGGAAATGGGCAACGCGGCACCCGCGGCTCACGTCGAACGCCGCGCTCCTCGTGCTGGCCGCGGTCGTGGCCGCCGGGGGCGGCGCCGCCCTGTACACCCGCGGCGAGCGGATCGCCCGGCTCGCCGCCACCGCGGCGCACGACCTCGACCGCGACCTCGGCGACGCCCGCTACCTGCTGACGGCCCGCGCCGCCGAGCCGGGCGCGGTCGCCGACGGGGTGCTGCGGTGCGAGACGGGGCTCGCCGCCTACGGGCTGCCGGGCGCCACCGACTGGGACGCCCGGTCCGGGTTCCGCGCGCTGCCGCCGGGCGAGCAACAGCGGGTGCGCGACCAGCTCACGGAGGCGTGCGTGGTACTCGCCCGCGGGTACGCGCTGCGGGCGCGGCCGGGGGCCGAGGGTGACTGGCTCGACAAGGCCGCCGCCGCGAACGCCGCCGCCGAGCGCGTGGCCGGCGGCGAACTGCCGCGGGCGGTGTGGGAGCAGCGGGCCGACCTGCTGCGCCGCAAGGGCGACGCGGCCGGCGCCACGGCGGCCGCCGCGCGGGCCGGGTCGGCGCCGCTGCTCACCGGCCGCGACCACTACCTGTCCGGGGCGGAGGCGCTGGCCGCCGGCCGCCACGCCCAGGCCCGCGACCTGCTCACCCGCGCCGTCGAGCTCGCCCCGACCGACCCCGCGGCGTTCATCGCGCTGGGCACCGCCTACGAGCGGTTCGGCCGCTTCGCCGACGCGGCCGGGTGCTTCAGCACGGCCGTCGCGCTCGCGCCGTCGCGGCCGTGGGGCTACGACTCGCGCGGCACGGCGCGCCTCCGCCTCCGCGACTACGCCGGCGCCCGCGCCGACTTCGACAAGGCGGACCAGTACCGCCCCGAACACGCCGACACGCTCCTGAACCGCGCCCTCGCGTTCCAGGGGCTGAAGGACTACCCGGCGGCGCTGCGCGACCTGGACCGGGTGGCCGCCGCCGGGGCGCCGGCGGCGCGGGTCGGGTTCATGCGGGCACGGGTGCTGGAGTTCCAGGGCGATACCACCGCGGCGAAGCAGGAACTCGACCGGGCAATGGCGGCCGAGCCGACGGACGAGGTGACGTGGGTGACGCGCGGCCTGGCGCGGGCCGCCACCGACCCGGCCGGCGCGGTGGCGGACCTCGACGCGGCGCTGCGGGTGAACCCGTGGTCGCTCCAGGCGATGCAGAACAAGGCGCACGTCCTCAGCCGGATGGGGCGGACCGCCGACACGCTCCGCACTTTGGACCGCGTACTGGAGCTGTACCCGGACTACGTGCCGGCCCGCGCCGGCCGCGGGGTGCAGCACGCCCGCGCCAAAAACTGGCCGGCGGCGCGGGCCGACGCGGAGGAGGCGCTGCGCCGCGACGCGAGCCCGTCGAACGTGTTCCAGGTGGCGGGGATCTACGCGCTGATGACGCCCGCCGACCCGGCGAGCCGGGTCCGGGCGATCGAGCTGCTCGGCACGGCCCTGCGGGGCGGGTTCGGCTACGACCACCTCGCCGACCGCGACCTCGACCCGATCCGCGCCACCCCCGAGTTCCGCCGCCTCGCCGACGCCGCCGGCGTGATCCGCGCCGCGCGGTAGTGTGGTGCGGCACTCCGTGCCACCCCCCGGTCGGGTGTCTCCGGGCGAGTTCCGAACGCCCCCGAGCCGCCGCGGCACGGAGTGCCGAACCACACCCCGGCGTGATAGAATGTGCGTGCCACCTCCCGGGAGGTCGCCGCCCGTGTTCACCGACCCCGCCGCCCTGCGCACCCTCGACGCCCTCCCGCACTTCGCCTGGGTCGCCGACCCCGACGGCGCGCTCCTGTACATCAACCGCCGCTGCGCCGAGTACACCGGGCTCGCCATCGACGACATGCTCGGGTGGGACTGGAGCTGGGTGATCCACCCGGACGATCTGGCGACGACCGTGGCCCGGTGGGCCGAGTCGGTCAAGAACGGCACCCCGCACCGCGACGAGTTCCGCCTCCGCCGCGACGACGGCCAGTATCGCTGGTTCCTCGGCCGCGCCGACCCGGTGCGCGACGACGACGGGCAGGTGGTCCGCTGGATCGGGACGTGCGTGGACGTCGACGACATCCACCGCACCGGCGCCGACACCCGCACCGCGCGGCAGCTGGTGCGGGCGTTCGTCGAGCGGAACCCGGACGGGCTGGCGCTGGTCGGCGCGGACCGAATCATCCGCTACGCCAGCCCGGGGCTGGTGGCGCTGCTCGGGCGGCCGGCGGGGGTGTACGTCGGGACCGACGCGCTGGACTGGGTCCACCGCGACGCCCGCCCGCGGCTGGCGCAGCTGATGGAGGAACTCCTCGCCCGGTCCGGCGGGGTGGTGTCCGCCGGCTTCCGGATGAGCCACGCCGACGGGTCGTACCGCCGCGTCCGCGGGGAGGCGATCAACCTGATCCCGGACCCGGACGTGCGCGCCGTCGCGGTGACGCTGCGGGCGGACCTGCCGGAAGCGGCCGCACCGGAGGCGGGGTCGCTTCCGTAGGTCGAGTCGCCGAGACTCGACGCGGATGGCAGGTACGCGGACGGGAAGTCGGGGGTGCGAACCCACGCGGGTTCCGGGAGTTCGTGAGACGGTACGGGCACCCGTGGCGCCGCGTCGGGTCTCGACGACTCGCCCTCCGAAGCCCCGAGCCGGGAGCGTCAGCGGGTGTCGAACTGGTGGACGAGGCGGCGGGAGTTCACGTCGAGGGCGGTCAGGATTTCGATGACGGGGTCGAGCGGGATGCACTTGGTGCAGGCCCACTGGATCACGTCCAGGTTCTCCTTCCCGCGCTTCAGCCAGCCGAGGATTTCGTCGAGGAGCGGGGCGCGGTCGCGGAACTCGCGCTGCAACAGGCCGTAGTCGCCGCGGTCGAGCTCGACCCAGAAGCAGGTACCTTGAAGGTGCTCGACCCAGCGCGCCCGCAGGTAGCCGGACCAGTGATCGCGGACCCACTGGCGGATGGCCGACTCGCCCAGGTCGTACCCCGCCTTCTCACTCTGGATCCACTTGAAGCGCTCGGCCTCCAGGACGCAGTCGGTGTAAACGCTCCGTTTCATGGGCGGGGCCTCGCGGGGGAGGTACGCCGGGTCGGCGTCGGCCGGACTCTCGCAACAGGCGACCATGATCCGCACCTACGGGCCGGGGAGAACGAGCCTGGCGGCCGTCGGGGGCAGGGGCGGCGCGGGTGGGGCAAAACCAGTCTACGGTACCCGCGTCCGTGCGTGCAATATCGGGTAGAGCATCGGGCGTGCCGGATCCTCGGCGGGCGTGGGCCAGCCGGTGCGGCGCCAAAATCATCCGACTCGCCACCGGCGGGTGGTCAGCGGGCCAGGTACCCGCCGTCCACGAACAGCGTCTGGCCGGTCACGTAACTCCCGGCCTCGCTGCACAGCATCAGTACCGGGCCGACCAGTTCACGGGGCTGGCCCCAGCGGCCGAGGGCGGTGCGGTCGGCGAACGCCTGCTTCTCGGCGTCCGACAGGACCGACATGGGCATGTCGGTCAGGAACGGGCCGGGGGCGACGCAGTTCACCGTCACCCCGAACGGCCCCAGGTCGAGGGCGCTCGCCTTCGCCATGCCGATCAGCGCCGCCTTCGTCGCCGAGTAGACGTTCCGCCGCTCCTTCGACACCTGCCCCATGATGCTCGACACGTGGACGACCCGCCCCCAGCGCCGCTCCTTCATCTGCGGCACCAGCGCCCGGGTCAGCGCCATGCACGACGACAGGTTCACCTCGACCACCCGGTCCCAGGTGGCGTCGTCGATCGCGTCGATCGCCTGCGGGGCGTTCATCCCGGCGTTGTTCACCAGAACGTCCACCCGGCCGAACCGCTCCAGCGCCGCCTTCGCCAGCCGGTCCGCGTCCCCGCGGACGGACATATCGGCGACGAAGTAGACACCACTGCGGTTTGTCCCGGCGAGGATTTCGTCGAGCGCGGCCTTCAGCTCGTCGCCGTGCCGGCTGGCGATGACGACGTCGGCGCCGGCCTCGGCGAACCCGCGGGCCATCGCCTTGCCGAGACCCTTGTTGCCGCCCGTAACGAGGGCGACGCGACCGGTCAGGTCGTAGAGGTTGACCGGCATGGGTTTCCCCCGGCGGCCCGTGTATAGGAGAGAAGAGGTATCATGCCCGGTCCGCGCACGGCCCGCAAGTGAAAAAATTCACGAACTCGGTTTCGGGCACCCGGGTCTCACGGCACCGTCACACTCACCAGCCCCTCACGGCGGAGCTTCGGCAACAGCTCGGCGCGGAAGTCGTCGGCGTAGGCGTCGCGCACGTCCTCCACGCACCTCTCGAACACCGCCGGGGTGCCCGGCGTGCGCGCCGCCACGCGGATCAGGTGGAACCCGACCGGCGTCTCCACCACCGGGCTCAGCTCGCCGACCTTCAGTGCGAACGCCGCCTTCGCAAACGCCTCGTCCTGCAACCCGCCCTTGCGCGGGATCAGGCCGAGGTCGCCGCCGCGGGCGGCGCTCGGGCAGTGCGAGTACCGCTTCGCCGCCGCCGCGAAGTCGAGCCGGCCCGCGGCGATCTCGGCGCGGACCGCCTGCAACTTCTCGCGCGCCACCGCCCGCTCCACCGCCGCCGCCGGCGCCCGCAGCAGGACGTGGGCCGCCCGCACCTCGACGCCGTCGAAGTGGTCGCGGTTGGCCTCGAAGTACTTCTGCAACTCGACCGCCGGCACGTGCTCGCGGACGTGGGCCTGCATGGCGATCAGGTCGGCCCAGGTGTCGCGCAGCCCGGCCTCGGTCTGCCCCGACTCCTTCAGGTACGCGGCGAGCGTCTTCCCCTTCGCCTTGAGGCTGTCGGTGAACGCGGCGAGCTGGCGGTCCACCTCCGCCGGGTCGGCCTTCGCGCCGGACTTGCGCAGGAACTGCCGGACGAGGAGGCGGGCGCGGATGAAGGCGTCCACCTGTTCGAGCGGGATCGTCTCGCCGTTGACCGTGGCGACGGGGGTGCCGGGCGGCGGCTGCGCAGTCGCGGCGCCGGCGAGCAGGAGAGCGGAGAGGAGCGTGACGCGGGTCATGACATACCCCGTGCGGAGGTGCGGGGGATACCACGCCGGGGCAGAGCGGGCAAGCGGACGTTCGGCCCCGGTCGCAAGTCCAAACCCTGCAATGTTTCCGGCGAAATTCCCCATAAAACCCGCCTGAACAACGCCGCTCTCACTTTTCGGTCGCCGCCCGCCCGCCACTCCGGGTAGACTGACACTCCCCGCCCGGAGCCCCTTCATGCTGCTTTTCGACTCGCACCTCGACCTCGGCCTGAACGGCGTGGACTGGAACCGCGACCTGCGGATGACGGTCGCCGAGATCCGCGTCCAGGAGATCACCCACAACATGACCGACCCCGGGCGGCGGACCAACACGCTCAGCTTCCCGGAGCTGAAGCGGGCGCAGGTCGGTGTCGGGGTGGCGACGGTGCTGGCGCGGCAGGAGCGGGCGATCAACCACCCGCTCGGGTGCACCACCCCCGAGGCGTGCTACGCGGCGGCGATGAGCCACCTGTGCTACTACCGGGCGATGGAGCGCAGCGGCTGGATGCGCGCGATCCGCACCCGCCGCGACCTGACCCAGCACGTGGACGACTGGAAGGCCGACCCGGTGACCACGCCGTTCGGGTACATCCTGAGCATGGAGTGCGCCGACCCGGTGCTCGACCCGGACAACATCCGCGAGTGGTACGACCTGGGGCTGCGGGCGATCGGCATCACCCACTACGGCCCGAACCGCTACGGCGGCGGGACGCAGTGCGAGGTCGGCCTCGCCGTGGACGCGCTGCCACTGCTGCGGAACATTGAGGAGCTCGGCATCGCGCTCGACATGACGCACCTGTCGGACAAGGCGTTCTGGCAGGTGGCGGACCGGTTCGGCGGGAAGGTATTGGCGAGCCACCAGAACGCCCGCAAGTTCGCCGACTGGCAGCGGCAGTTCTCGGACGAACAGATCAAGCACGTCATCGCCCGCGGCGGGGTACTCGGCGTGGCGTTCGACGCGGTGATGCTGCAACCCGGCTGGGTGCGCGGGGTGAGCAAGCCGGAGGTGACGATCGACCGCGCCGTCGAGAACATCGACCACATCTGCCAGCTCGCCGGGAATTGCCGCCACGCCGGGATCGGGAGCGACCTGGACGGCGGCTACGGCTACGAGCAGACGCCGGGCGACCTGAACACCATCGCCGACCTGCAGCGCATCCCGGACCTGCTGACGAAGCGCGGGTACGCGACCGCCGACGTCGAGGCGGTGATGCACGGCAACTGGCTGCGGTTTTTCGCCGAGGTGTTGCCGAACTAGCAGTGACTCCGCGGACGCCACCCGGGGCGTTGCCCCGGGCTATCGAATCCCACCCCTTCGGGGTGAAGAGGGGGTGGTTTGATCGGTGGGACCGGCGTCCCGCCGGTCTGAGCCCGGACCGGCCAGACGACGGTCCCGCCG
>JAFKFQ010000064.1:9800-11500 GCA_017308215.1 bacterium
CCCGCCGGTCCGGGCTCCGACCGGCGGGACGCCGGTCCCACCGGACCAACCACCCGACCGGATTTCAGGCCAACGGCCTGAGATTCCATAGCCCGGGGCAACGCCCCGGGAACCACGCACGCGGCGCGGGAGCCACGCACGCGGCAACCCACCTCTCCACTCCGTACGACCCGCCGCCCACCGGACCCGCTCATGCCCCAGCGCTACGTCGTCGTCGCCATCACCGCGGTCGCGGCCCTGTGGATGTACATCGACCGGGTGTGCATCTCGATCCTCGCCGACCCGATCCAGACCGACCTCGGGCTGACCGACCGCGAGCGCGCCCGGGCGCTCGGGGCATTCTTCTTCACCTACGCGCTGATGCAGATCCCGGTCGGCGCGCTGGCCGACCGGTTCGGCCCGCGGCTCGTCCTGACCCTCTCGATCGCCGCCTGGTCGGCGGTCACCGCCGCGACGGGCTTCATCTGGTCGTTCACGGCGCTGGTCGGGGTGCGACTGCTGCTCGGGATCACCGAGGCTGGCGCCTACCCGGCGGCGGCGGGGCTGGTGAAGCGGTGGGCGCACCCCGAGGAGCGCGGCCGGTTCAGCGCCGCGGTGGCCTTCGGCGGCCGGGTCGGCGGGGCGGTGGCGCCGTTCCTGACCGCGTGGCTGGCGGTCGCGCTGGTCACGGCCGGCGCCGCGGTGTGGGCCGACAACCCGTCCGGCGTCCACTGGCGGGGCGTGTTCGTCCTCTACGGGCTAGCCGGGCTGGCGGTCGCCCTGGTGTTCTGGCTCTTCGTCCGCGACAAGCCGGCGGACCTGCTCCCGGCGGAGGCGACGTCCCCCGACCCGGACGCCGAATGGCACGCCATGCCGGCCGGTGCGACGCCCCCGACACCGGCCGCACCGGAACTGTCGTTCCTCGGGCGGCTGGCGCTGCTGGCGCGGACGCGGAACATGTGGCTGTTCGGCACCCTCCAGTTCTGCAACAACCTGTCGTGGGCATTCCTCATCACCCTGCTCCCGACGTTCCTCAAGGACGCGGACGTGGAACTCGGGCTCCGCAGCACCGTCCAGACCGGGGTGCTGTTCGCCGGGTGCGTGGGAACGTTCCTGGGCGGGTTCGTGGCCGACGCCAGCCGCCGACGGTTCGGCCCGCGGTGGGGCCGGTCGGTGCCGATGGTGGCGATGATGGGCACGTGCGCCGTGATGTGCGCGGTGGCCGCGTCCGGCCCGGGGCTGTGGGTGGTGGTGGGGGCGCTGGTGCTGATGTCGCTGTGCCAGGACATCGGCATCCCGTCGGTGTGGGCGTTCGCCCAGGACGTGGGCGGGCGGAACGTCGGCGCCGCGCTCGGGTGGGGGAACATGCTCGGGAACTTCGGCGCCGCGCTGTCGCCGATCCTGCTCACGGAGGTGCAGATCGCCGGCGGCTGGGGCGCGGCGTTCGGCGTGGGCGCGGCGGCCTACGTCGTCTCGGTCGGGTGCGGGCTGATGCTCGACGCGACGAAGCCGGTCGAGGCGGAAGCGTGACGGCACCGTGACCGGGCGAGCGGCCGGCGTGAGTCGGCTGGTCGTTGGTACGGGCACCCGAGCGGACCACGCGGGTGATACCGAATCGCGTGGAACGGTAACGCGGGTTCGTCGGAGCCCGGAGCGTGAGCGACGGGGTGGCGGTCCCGGTCGGGGTCGAATCGAGACGAGGGGGTCGCATACCCCGTCGC
>JAFKFQ010000065.1 GCA_017308215.1 bacterium
ATCGCCACGCGCACGCTCACCGACCCGGTCCGCCTCCACGTCGCCGCCAAGCGCTACCTCTGCGCCGCCGAGCCGGACTACCTCGCCGGGCTGTCCCCGGCATCCCGCCGGAGTCTGGAACTCCAGGGCGGGCCGTTCACGTCCGAGGAACAACGGGTGTTCGAGCGCGAGCCGCACTGGGAACGCGCGGTGGCCCTGCGGCGGTGGGACGACGCGGCGAAGGTGCCGGGCCTCGCCGTCCCCGGCCTCGACCACTACCGGCCGGTCCTCGAAGCCGCGCTGAGGGGGGCCGCATGACCGCGAGCTACGACGCCGCCGTGGTCGGGGCCGGGGTGCTCGGGCTGGCCCACGCCTACCACCTCGCGCGCCGCGGGTTGAAAGTCGCCGTGTTCGAGCGGCACCCGCAGGCGCGCGGCGCGTCGGTGCGGAACTTCGGCATGATCTGGCCGATCGGCCAGCCGGCGGGCGAGCGCTACGAGCTCGCCCGCCGCAGCCGCGACGTGTGGCTGGAGGTGCTCCGCGCCGCCGGCCTGTGGCACGACCCCTGCGGCTCGCTCCATCTCGCGTACCACGCCGACGAGGAGCAGGTGCTGGGCGAGTTCGCGGACGAGGCGGTGGGGCACGGCCGCCCGTGCGAGGTGCTGCCGCCGCGGGACGTGACGCGCCGCTTCCCCGCCGTCCGCGCCGACGGGCTGCGCGCCGCGCTCTGGAGCCCGAGCGAGGCGTGCGTGGACCCGCGGCAGGTCATCGCCGAGCTCCCGGCGTACCTCGCGCGCGCCTTCGGCGTCACGTTCGCGTTCGGCACGACGGTCCTCGGGTACGACGGTCCACAACTCACGACGACCGCCGGCGCGGCCCGCGCCGACCGCCTCGTGATCTGCACCGGCGAAGACTTCCGCGACCTGGCGCCGCAGGCGTTCGCCGACAGCGGGCTGGTGCGGTGCAAACTCCAGATGATGCGCTCGCAGCCCTACGGCGACCGGCTCCGCCTCGGCACCATGCTCGCCGCCGGGCTGACGCTGCGGCACTACGCCTCGTTCGCCGACTGCCCCACGCTCCCGGCGCTGGCCGCCCGGCTCGACGCCGAGCTCCCCGAGTACGGCCGCTACGGCATCCACGTCATGGCGTCGCAGAACGGCGCCGGCGAGGTGGTGATCGGCGACTCGCACGAGTACGGCGACGCCCCCGGCCCGTTCGACAACCCGCACATCGACGAGCTGGTGCTCGCCTACCTGCGCGGTTTCCTCGACCTGCCCGACCTCACGATCGCGGCGCGCTGGCACGGCGTCTACGTGAAGCACCCGACGGAGCCGTGGGTGACGGCGCGGCCGGCGGCGGACGTGCTCGCCGTCACCGGCGTCGGCGGGGCGGGGATGACGCTGTCGTTCGGGCTCGCCGAACGGATGACTGACGAACTCTTGGGGGATCGCGCGTGATCGAGCTGGTCGTGTTCGACATCGCCGGGACGACGGTGTACGACGGCGACGCGGTGAACGCCTCGTTCCGTGCGGCGCTGGCCGCGCACGGGGTTACCGCCGACCCGGCGGTCATCGACTCGGTGATGGGCTACCACAAGCCCGAGGCCATCCGCGTCATCCTGGAACAACTCGGCCGCCCGGCGACGCCCGCCGACGTGGACCCGGTTCACACCGACTTCGTCGAGCGCATGAAGCGCTACTACGCCACCGACCCGGCGGTGCGCGAGATCCCCGGCGCCGCGGCGGCGTTCGTGCGGCTGAAGGCGGCGGGGGTGAAGGTGGCGCTCGACACGGGGTTCGGCCGCGCGATCACCGACGCGGTATTGAAGCGCCTCGGGTGGGACGCGCCGGGCGTCCTCGACGCGACGATTTGCAGCGACGAGGTGGAGCGCGGCCGCCCGCACCCGGACATGATCCGGGCGCTGATGGCCCGGCTCGGTCTGGCCGACCCGAAGACGGTGGCGAAGGTCGGCGACACGGCGGTGGACATGGACGAGGGGACGAACGCCGGCTGCGGGCTGGTGATCGGCGTGACGACCGGCGCGTACACGCGCGAGCAACTGGTGGCGCGGCCGCACACGCACGTCGTCCCGTCGGTCGCCGCCGTGCCCGATCTGGTGCTCGCGGCGCGCTGACGCGGCCGCTTCTCCCTCGCCGCGCTGCGGCGGACGAGGGGGAAGCGGCCGCGGCTCGGGGGTTCGGCAGTCGGGCGCCGGTCACGGCAGCGACGACGGCTTCCGCCCCATGACCACCGAGACCACCGCCAGGATCAGGAAGATCACCAGCAGCACTTGGCCGATCCACGCCGCGTCGCCGGCGATCCCGCCGAATCCGAACACGGCCGCGACCAGCGCGATCAGGAAGAACGTGATTGCCCATCCGACCATGGCTTCTCCCGGTTAGCGTCACCAACCGCCCCTCAGAGAAGCAGGAAGTGTGCCGAACCGGGGCACTCACACGAACGCCGCCGCCACCGCGTTCGACAGGTGGACCAGCCGCCACGGCGCCCACTCGCGGAGGGCGTTCGTCAGGATCACCGCGAACCCGCCGGTCTGCGGGTCGGCCCACACTAGCGTACCGGTCGCGCCGGTATGGCCGAACACGTCGCGGCCGAGCAGGTCGCCCCAGCTCCCCGGCGTGCCCGGGTGGTTCAGCCGCCACCCCAGCCCCCACGGCTGTGTTCGCCGCAGCGGCTCCGGCAGGTCCGGGTAGTCGTTCAGCCGGTTCGTCGTCATCATCCGCACCGACGCCGGCGACAGAACGCGCACCCCACCGACGGCACCGCCGTTGAGGAGCAGGTGCAACACGACCGCGAAGTCGGCCGGCGTGCTGAACATCCCGCCCCACGGCGCCCCGAGGTCTTGCCAGTACCGGCTGTTCCAGTGGAAGTCGCTACCGACCTGGTAGTCCTGGAGCTGCACGCGGACGACCCGGTCGCGGTCGAGGCCGGCGATGCCGAGGCGCGTCGAGGCGAGGCCGAGCGGGGCGAAGATCTCGCGCTTCACGAACTCGGCGACCGGCACCCCCGACAGCCGCCCGACGATGTCGGCGACGACCGCGGTGCCCATGCTCTGGTAGCTCAGGTTCGTTCCGGGGGCGAACGCGAGCGTGGTGTCGCGCGCCGCGGCGGCGTAGAACGTCGGCAGGTCGGCGTGCCGGCGGCGGAGCTCGGCGTTGTTCGGGAGCATGTCCGGCAGGCCGGACGTGTGCGTGAACAGGTGCGACACCAACACCGCACCCTTCCCGTTGGCCGCGAACTCGGGAACGTAGCGCGTCACCGGGTCGGTGAGGTTCAGCCTGCCGCGCTCGACCAGGATCATCGCCGCCATGTAGACGACGGGCTTGGTGATCGACGCCATGAGGAACAGCGCGTCCTCGCGGATCGGCGCGGCGTCCGGCTCCGGCCCCTGGCGGCCGAAGAAGCGCGGGGGGAGCGCCCGGCCGTGGCGGCCGACCAGGATCGCCCCGCCGGGAACAGGCGCGTCCGGCCCGCGCGTCCACCCGGCGAGGCGGTCGTAGGCGTGCTGGAGGCGGCGCGGGTCGATGCCGAGGTCGGCGGGCGCGGCGACGGGGAGCGCGGCGGCGGGCGCCGACACGAGCACGGCGGCCCCGGCGGCGAGAAGTTGGCGGCGGGTCGGTTTCATGCGGCGTCGGTTTGGTGGGACCGGCGGGACGCCGGTCCCACCGATGCCGGCCCATATGCTACCCGCATGGTGAACCTGACGCCACACGCCGACGGCACGCTCCTCGCGGTGCGGGCGCAGCCGGGGGCGCGCAAGAACGCCGTCGGCGGCGAGCACGGTGGGGCGCTCAAGGTCGCCGTCACCGCGCCACCGGAAGACGGCCGCGCCAACACCGCGATCGTCGAGTTGCTGCGCGAGTGGCTCGGGCTGAAGCGGTCCGAGGTGGAACTGGCGACGGGGCTGACGAACCGGAACAAGCAGGTTCTCATCCGCGGGCGGTCGCCCGAGGAAGTGACGGCGCTACTGGCGGCGCGACTCGGGTAGCGACCGCGAGCCCCGGAACCGCGGTCCCGGAGCCTGGCACGCCACCCCACTTCCGCGTGAGAAGTTCCAGCACGACCACCGACACCCCGTACGGCGCCAACCCGGTTGCGATGCCGGCGGCGATCGCCGCCCACGTCGCCGCCGCCGGCGGCAGCGCCCACCACACCGCGGCCGGCGCCAGCGCCGCGAGCAGCGGGCGGAGCCAGGCGCGGCGCAGGTACGTTCCCGCGCCGACCTCCAGCACCGACGCCGCGTAGGCGATCGTCACCACACAGAACAGCACGTTCGGCCCCGCCACCGCCGCCGCCACGCCTTCGAGCCCGTACGGGCCGACCAGCGCCAGACTCAGCGCGAGGTTCAGTGCCGCTTCGAGCAGCGCCAGCCGGGCGAACAGCCGCAGCCGGCCGGTGCCGTACAGGATGCGCGACGCCACCGACTGCGCCACGCCGACCGTGAGCGTCGCGGACAGGATCGCGGTGGTGGGGAAGCAGCTGTCGGCGTACTCGGCGCCACCGACCCACCGCGCCAGGAACGGGCGACCGAACGCCAGCAGCCCGAGGTGGATCGGCAGCACGAGGTAGAGCACCGCGCGCGTGCCGTCGAGGAACACGCGGCGCACGCCGGCCATGTCGCCGGTCGCCTCGCGCTCGCTCACCGCCGGCGTCAGTGTCGTCGTGACCGACCGGAGCAGCCCCTTCGCCGTCTCGACGAGTCGCGCCGCGATGGCGTAGTGCGCCGCCGCTGTGACCGTGAGGAACCCGCCGACCACGACCGCGCCGGTCTGCACCGTGATGCGGCCGGCGAGCATGGCGAGGAACGAGTCGACGCTGTACCCCTTCACGCGCGAAAGCGTCTCGCGGTCGATCAGCCGGTGGCTGATGCGCAGGCCGGGGACGAAGCGGAACGCCAGCGCCGCTGCCGCCGCGTGTTCGAGCAGGTTCGTGACCGTGAACACGACGCCGAGCGCGAGCAGCCCGGGTCGCGTCTCCATCACCGCGACCGTGCCACCGACGCGTAGCGCGATGAAGAACAGCCGCAGCGAGCTCTTGGCACCGAACCGCTGGAGGCCGTCGAGGATCGTCGGGAAGACGCTGAGCGGCAGCGTGAGCGCGACGTTGGCGAGCATCAGGAGCATGAACGCCGGCACGTCGCCGGGCTCGCCGAGCTTTCGCTCCAGCCCCGGCCCGACGAACGGGACGAGCGCCGAGCCGACGAGCACCACCACGCCGGCCGCGACGAGGAAGACGGCGAGGCACGCCGAGACGAGGCGGTTGAGCTCGTCGCGCTCGCCGGCGACGTGGTGGCGGGCGACGAACCGGACGAGGCACACGGCCACGCCCATGTCGAGGAGCGTGAAGTACGCGAGGATGTTCTCGACGACGCTCCACACGCCGTAGCGCGCGTCGCCGAGCCCGCGGATCATGTACGGGGCCATGAAGAACGAGACGGCCATCGCGCAGGCGAACGCCGCCCAGTTGGTGGCGGCGGCGACGGCCAGTGAGCGGGACTGCGACAACGGTGCGGCCTCCGGGGGCGGCCGAGGGTAGCACGGGGGCGGGGTGGTTGTACATAGCGGCCGGCTTGCCGGCCGTGCCCTGAACCGCCTTCAAGGCACGGCCGGCAAGCCGGCCGCTATGTACGAACCGTGCTACTTCTTCCCCGCCTTCGCGGCGGCGTCGATGAACTTCTGCGGCGTCTCGTTGAACGCGTCGCGGCACCCGGAGCAGCACACGAAGTACTGCTTCCCGCCGAAGCTCACCGGGATCGACGCGGCCCCGCCGGTGACGATGCACTCGGCCTTCTTCGCCACCGCCCCCAGCGATTCGCCCTCGCGGGTGCCGGCCATCTTGAACGCCGTCTGGAAGATCCCCTTCCCGCCCTCCTGCTTCTCCACCGCCATCTGCATCCGCACCCCGTCGGCCGCGGTGTTCAGCACCAGCCGGTGGACGTCGCCCTTGGCGTCCTTCCGCTCCAGCTTCAGTGCCCCGAGCTTCACCTCGCCGGTGTACACGCTCGTCGTCTTGTCCGCGGCCGTCAGCGCGAGCTTGTACTTCTTCGCCGCCGCGTCGTAGGTCAGGTCGCCGGCGCTGAAGAACTTCCCCTTCCCCTCGCCGAACACGACCTTGATCGTCGGCTCGGTGGTCTTGAACTTCCAGCTCCAGTCCACCTGCTCCTTCCAGATCGTCTCCTTGCCGCCGGCCTTGAGCGAGCCTTCGAGGTTCCACATGCCGAGGAACTCTTCGAGCTTCTTGAGCTCGTTCTTGGCCTTCGTCTGCTCCGGGGTGAGATTGGGCGGCTGGGCCGACCCGCCGAGGGCGACCGCGAGCGCCGCCGCCACCGCCAACCCGAACGCCCGCCGAATCATGGTCGTACTCCGTGGGATCGTGTGCGTTGGACGCCCCGCCGGCGCGCCCGGTTCCCGGAAGACGAATTAACCACAGAGTCACAGAGGGCACCGAGGGAAGACAAAAAGGCAGAGAAAGACAGAGTTTGATTTCAAATCCTGGTTTTCTCTCTGCCTTTTTGTCTTCCCTCGGTGCCCTCTGTGACTCTGTGGTTAACTTGTGTTTTGCCCGCCGCGCGTCAGCGCGACTTCTTCGGCTTCCCCTCGGACGGCTTCTTGCCGGCGGCGAGGAACTGTAGCCCCGCCGGGCAGTCGGCCTTCAGCGGGCAGTGCGCGCAGTCCGGCGTCCCCTCCACGCACAGTTCCTTCGCGTGGACGCTCATCAGGTCGGTGAACTCCGGCCCCTTCGCCTTCGGGATGACGTGCTCGATGCTCCCGCGCAGCGCCTCCAGGCTCTCCGGCTCGCCCGGCTCCACCACCCCCAGCCGCCGCAGCACCCGCAGCGTCGGGCCGTCCAGCGGAATCGCGTGCCCGCCGAGCCGCCGCTGCACCACCCACGCCACCGCGTAGTCGTGCATGGTTTCGAGCCGCGCCGCCTGCTTCGCCGCCTGCCGCAGCCCCAACTTCTCCAAGTCCTTCGGGTCGAAGTAGCGGGCGAGCTGCTTCGCCGCCTGCTTCAGCCCCTTCTTCTCCAGTTCGTCGAGGTCGTAGGAGTACGTCATCTCGAAGACGGCTTGGAGGAGCGCGATGATCCACCCACCCTTGAGGCCGGCGCCGGGGAGCGGGCGGAGGCTGTCGGCGACCTCCTGCACGGTGCTGACGCGGACCTCGTTCCAGTCCACGAACGTCTTGCGGAGGGCGTCGTAGGCGCGGTCGGCGTCGGCCGGGGTGGCGCCCTCGCGGCAGACGGCGTAGATGAGCTCCTCCAGCACCGGGCGCGGCTCGTCCGGGGCCGTCGCCGGCAGCGGGTAGCGCTTCTTCAACAGCGCGTGCGCCTGTTGAAGCATCTGCTGTTTGTTGGTGATCGCCGGCATGCGGTCACTCGCTTTCCGGTCGTCGGACCACGGTGGAATCAGCCCGTCCGGCCCGACGGTCCGTCGGCGGGGGGCGGGGGCTGGTCGGCGGCTTCGGTGTCTTCTTCTTCGTCCGCCTCGTCGCCCTCGTCGGCCGGCGGCGCCTCCTCGGGCGCCATCTTGGCCTTCTCGGCGGCGAGGATCTGGGCGATGGCGATGCTCTTCTTGACCCCCTCGTCCACGACGAAGGTGATGTGTGGAACGTAGCGCGTGGTCAGCCGCTCGGCCAGTTTCGTCTGGATGAACCCGGCGGCGCTGGCGAGGCCGTACATGGTGAGCTTCTGCTCGCGCTCGCTCCCCATGACGGACACGTACACCTTGGCGTGCTGGAGGTCGGCCGAGACCTCGGCGCGCGTCACCGTCACGCCCTTGACCCGAGGGTCTTTAAGCTCGAAGAGGACGGCGTTAGCGGCCGTCTCCCGGATCACTTCGTTGACGCGGGCCAGGCGGTGCGACTTCATCTCGGTGTGTCTTCAGGTGTGTCGGGCGGTCGGTGCCTCGCGCGACCCGGTGCGAGGCCACAGTCCGCTCACACCACCTCGTGCCCGACGGCGAGGTCGCCGCCGAGGTACTCGGCGACCGGGTGGCGGCGGAGGGCGTCGGCGAGCTTCTGGAGGGCGGTGCGGACGAGCCCCGGCTCCGGGCCGACGGCGGCGATCGCCAGCTCGGCGACCTTTACGTCGTCAAGGCTACCGACCTCGGCGGCGGCCACGTCGAACCCGGCCCGGGCCTTGTCCAGGATCGACCGCACCACCTGCCGCTTGTCCTTGAGCGTCCGGCTGTCGCGGACGGGCAGCCGGGCGGTTAGGCTTCCGATGTACAT
>JAFKFQ010000066.1 GCA_017308215.1 bacterium
CCAGGTGACCCCGGTCTGGTCGCCGAGCAGGACCGTGCGGTCGTCGGGCGCGAAGTGGGCCCAGAAGCACCGGAACCCGGCCGGGCCGGCGAGGCCCGGGGCCGCCGCGCCGGTCATCGGGTCGACGAACACGACCGTCTCCGGGTCCCAGGTCGGGCTCACCGCCAGAACCGTCCCGGCGCGGTTCAGGGCGACCCCGGTGTAGCGGACCCGGCCGGTCCCGTACCGGGCCAGCCGCTTGCCGTCGCGGGTGTCCCACAGGTCGGCCCCGTACCCGGTGGTGGCAGCCAGCCGGGTCCCGTCCCCGGAGAACGCGACCGCCTCCACCCCGCTCCCGTCCAGGTCGTGCACCCGGCCGGTCCGCAGGTCGCAGAGCCGGAGGCCGTGGTGGAAGGCGGCGAGCCGGGTGCCGTCCGGGGAGAACCGGAGGACGTAGGCGTAGGGGACCGCGAACGACGCCACCTCCCGGAACCCGCCGGCCGCCCGCTCCCACACGACCACCCGCTCCGGGCGGGTGTTGGCCGCGAGGAGCCGGCCGTCGGGGGAGACGGTCGCCCGCGGGTCGAACTCGTCGGACGCCCGGACCGGGAGGCGGCCCGCGTCCGCGGGCCCCGAACCCGGCGATGTCGGCCCGGGAGCGGGTAGTCCCGAGCCGCAGCATCGCCCCGTCCGGAAGGGGGTCGCCGAACAGGTCCGTCCGGGGCTGGGGCGCGGCCGGAGGCGGGGGCGGGTCGGTCTGCGCCGGCGCGGCGACCAGCGCGAGCCCGCTGAGCACCACGAGCAGCCCGACCGCGAGCCCCGCCGTCGTCGGCAGCCCGACCCGCCCGGCGGCCAGCGCCGCGACCGCCGCGCTCGCGCGCTCCCCCTTCGCGCACACGCTGACCGTGCGGGCTACGAGGTCGGCCGCGACCGGCGCCGGGGCGAAGGCGCCGAGCGCGGCCGCCGGCGCCAGCCCGCGGCGCGTGAGCGCGGCGCGCAGCCGCTCGCGCCCGCGGTCGAGCCGGCCGCGGAACACCCCGGGCGGCACCCCGAGCCGGTCGGCGGCCGCGTCGCGCGGCAGGCCGTCGAGGTAGCACAGCACCAGCGGCAGTCGGTAAGCCCGCGGCAGCCGGGCGATCTCCGCCTCGACCGCGGCGAGGAGTTCGCGCGCGGTGAGCACGTCGAGCGGATCGCGGACGGGCGGCCGGTCGGGCGGCGGCGGGGGAGGTGGCGGGCGGTGGCGGAGCGCGGTCCGGCGGGCGGTTCGGTACAGCCACCCGGGCAGTGCGGACGGGTGGCGCAGGCCGCCGGCCTTGCGCGCGAGTTGAAGGAACGTGGCCTGGAAGGCGTCCTCGGCGGCGTGGGCGTCGGCCAGCACCCGCCGGCACGCGCCGAGGACGGTGCGGGCGTGCCGGCGCACCAGCGAGGCGAACACGTCCGGGTCACCGGTCGCGGTGTAGCGGGCGAGCAGGTCGGCGTCGCCGGGGCCGGCCAGTTCGCAAAGCTCGCGGGGTTTGAGGTGCGCGCTCACGTCGGTCCCTCCGCGAACGCCCGGCGCGGGCGTCCTACCGAGGGAGAGGCCGCCGGGCGGTCGCGCGACACGCGGGTTACCGGCGCCCGGCCTTCTGATACGTCCCGATCACCTCCGCCGACGCCAGGACGTGCCCCGCCATCGCCGCTTCCAGTTGCGCCTTCGTCGGCGTGTTCAGGTCGGGGAGGGCGGCGTCGAGCGCGTACAGCTTGAAGAAGTAGCGGTGCCGGCCGATCGGCGGGCACGGGCCGCCGTAGCCGGTCTTCGACCAGTCGTTGCGTCCCTCACGCGTGCCGGCCGGCAGCACGGCGACGCCCTCCGTCAACCCGGTGGCGGTCGGCGGGAGGTTGTAGAGCAGCCAGTGGACCCAGACACGCTTCGGCGCCGCCGGGTCGGGCGCGTCGGGGTCGTCGACGATCAGCGCGAACGCCGTCGTGCCGTCCGGCGCCCCGGTCCACGCGAGGGGCGGCGAGCGGTCGGCGCCATCGCAGGTGTACTCGGCGGGAATCGCACCGCCGGCCGCGAACGCGGGCGAGGAGATTGTGAGCGCCATGGTCACCTCCGGGGGTCGGGCTGCGGTCATCATAGCCGCCGGACGTCCGTCCGAGTCCGGAGCGTGAGCGACAGGGTGGGCGAACCCGTCGCCCGCGTTCGGCGAAGACCGGGACAGCCACCCCGTTGCTCACGCTCCTGGCTCGGATTTGACCCGATCTCCGGTGCCCGGTACGCTCATCGTGCTTCCCGGAGGGTCTGCCGTGCGCTGCGCCGCCGTCCTGATCGCTCTCGCCCTCGCGTCGCCGGCCGGCGCCCAGCCGCCGGTACTCCTCAAGCCCGACCGCGTGTTCGACGGCACCGAGGCCGCGCCGCACGCCGGCTGGGTCGTGCTTGTGGACGGCAAGACCACTGCCGCGGGGAAGATCGACGCCGCCAAAATCCTCGCGGTCGGCCCGCCGGATCAGGTGACGGTGCCGAAGGACGCGCGCGTCGTCGAGCTGCCCGGCACCACGCTCCTGCCCGGGCTCATCGACGCGCACTCGCACCTGCTCCTCCACCCCTATGACGAGGTGCCGTGGGACGAGCAGGTGCTCAAGGAGCCGCTCGCCGAGCGCATCTGCCGCGCCGCCGTCCACGCCAAGGCGAACCTCCTCAGCGGGTTCACCACGCTCCGCGACCTGGGGACGGAAGGCGCGGGGTTCGCCGACGTGGGGGTGAAAGCGGCCGTCGAGAAGGGCGTCATCCCCGGGCCGCGGCTGCTCGTCACCACGCGGGCGATCGTCGCCACCGGGAGCTACGCGCCGCGCGGGTTCGCCCCCGAGTGGAAGCTGCCACAGGGCGCCGAGGAGGCGGACGGCACCACGCTCCGCGGCGTCGTGCGGGCACAGGTGCTCGCCGGCGCCGACTGGATCAAGGTCTACGCCGACACCCCCCACGGCCCCGGCGGCAAGGTCCGCCCGGCGTTCACGCTCGACGAGCTGAAGCTGATCGTGGCGACGGCGAAGGACGCCGGCACACTCGTGTGCGCCCACGCCACCAGCAAGGAGGGGATGACCCGCGCCGCCCTCGCCGGCGTGGCCACGATCGAGCACGGCACGGACGGCGACATCGAGGTGTTTCGGCTGATGGCGAACCGCGGCGTGGCGCTGTGCCCGACGCTCGCCGCCGACGAGGCGATGGCCCGCTACGCCGGCTGGAAGCGCGGCACCGCCGAGCCGCCGCGGCTGCGGTCGAAGCGGGCGGCGATGAAAGCGGCGGTCGAGGCCGGCGTCACCATCGTGAACGGCAGCGACGTGGGCGTGTTCGCGCACGGCGACGCGGCCCGCGAGCTGGAGTTGCTCGTCGAGTACGGGCTGACGCCGGCCCGGGCGCTGCGGGCGGCGACGGGCGACGCGGCGCGGGTGCTCCAGCTCGACGCGACGCTCGGCGCCGTGCGGCCCGGCCGGCTCGCCGACCTGATCGCGGTCGAGGGCGACCCGACGGCGGACGTAGGGGCGCTGCGCCGGGTGCGGTTCGTGATGAAGGGTGGCACGGTGTACAAGGCGCCGTGAGTTGGTCTGGTGGGACCGGCGTCCCGCCGGTCGTCGCTCAGACCGGCGGGACGCCGGTCCCACCAGACCAACGCGCAAAGCGAAAAGCCCTCGCCGCGGCCGGCGAATACCAGTCAGACCCCCACCGGATACGCTGCATGAACCTGGCGATCGAGACCCGCGCCCTCACCCGCCGGTTCGACGACTTCCGCGCCGTGGACGGCATCGACCTGCGCGTCGAGCGCGGCACGTTCTACGGGTTCCTCGGGCCGAACGGAGCCGGCAAGTCCACCACCATCAAGATGCTCACCGGCCTCCTCGCCCCCACCAAGGGCGACGTGCTCGTCCTCGGCCGCGACATGCGCGACCCGGCGCAGGCGCTCGACGCCAAGCGGCACGTCGGCGTCATCGCCGAGAACCTGTCCCTGTTCGACAACCTTACCGCCCGCGAGTACCTCACGTTCGTCGGCCGCATGCACCTCCTCCCGCGCGACACCGTCCGCGCCCGCTCCGAGGAGCTGCTGACCCTCCTCGGCCTCGCCGGCGAGACGACGAAGCTGACGCTCGAGTACTCGCACGGGATGAAGAAGAAGCTCGCCCTCGCCGCCGCCCTGCTGCCGAACCCGGACCTGCTCTTTCTCGACGAGCCGTTCGAGGGCGTGGACGCCATCACCTCGCGCGTCATCCGCGACCTGCTCGCCGGCTACGTCGCCCGCGGGTCCACGGTGTTCCTCACGTCGCACGTCCTGGAGATCGTCGAGCGGCTCTGCACCCACGTCGGCATCATCGTGAAGGGCCGGCTCGTCGAGCAGACCTCGATGGCGGCGCTGCGGCAGGGCGATACGCTCGAGAACCGCTTCATCCAGGTGGCCGGCGCCGAGGCGGCGGTGGCGCCGACGCTCAGCTGGCTGGAGGCCGCCGCCCCGTGAACCGCGAACACCTCTCGGCGGTCCTCTGGCTCCGCTGGCGGCTGCGCGTCAACCAGTTCCGCAAGGCCGGCACGCTGAACGCCGTCCTCTTCCTCGCGTTCGCCGCCGGCTGCGCCGCCGCCGCCGTCGTGCTGCTCGTGGTCGGCTTCCTCGTCGGCGTATTCGCCCTCGGCCGCGCACCCGCCTACGCCCACCTGTTCGTCTGGGACGGGATCGCCGTCGCACTCCTGCTCGGCTGGATGACCGGGCTGCTGAGCGACCTCCAGCGGTCGGAGTCGCTGGCGCTCGACCGGTTCCTCCACCTGCCGGTCTCGCCGGCGGGGGCGTTCCTGGTGAACTACCTCGGCTCGCTCGGCAGCCTGTCGCTGGTCGTGTTCGTGCCCGGCATGATCGGCCTGATCGTCGGCACGGCGGTGACGCGCGGGCCGCTCGTGCTGCTCGAGTTCCCGCTGCTCGCCGCCGGCCTCTTCGCGCTGACGGCGGTGACGTACCAGTTCCAGGGCTGGCTCGCCAGCCTGATGGCCGACAAGCGCCGCCGGCGCACCATCGTCGTGCTGCTGACGGGCGGGTTCATCCTCCTCGCGCAGGCGCCGAGCCTCATCAACGTGTTCCGCCCGTGGGAGGCGGCGACCAAGCCGGTCACCCGCTGGAGCGAGCGCACGGTCGAGTTGGGAAAGGCCCAGACGGCCGGCGAGATCACGCCGGCGGAATTCACCCGACGGCTGAAGGAGGTCAACGACGAGTTCGAGGCCGAGCGCGTCGGCTCGACGCAGCGAATGCTCGACAACACGGTCCGCGGCGCGCGACTGGCAAGCACCGTCCTCCCGCCCGGCTGGGTGGCGCTCGGCGCCGAGGGGATCGCCGACGGGCGCGTCCTGCCGGCGCTCGGCGGCACGCTCGGCCTCGCGCTGATCGGCACGCTGAGCCTGTGGCGGGCGTACCGCACGACGCTGCGGCTGTACACCGGCGAGTTCAGCGCCGTCGAGCGGACGGCGACCGCCGCGCAGACCCCGCTCGACCCGACGCGGGTGCGATTAGTGGAGCGGCGGCTGCCGGGGGTGAGCGAGCAGGCGTCGGCGGTGGCGACGGCAGCGTTCCGGGCGCTCACCCGCGCGCCGGAGGCGAAGATGGCGTTCCTCGCGCCGGTGATCGTGGTCGCGGTGTTCGGCGGCGCGCTGGCGTCGAGCGGGGAGAGCCCGCCGGCGGCGCTGCGGCCGCTGCTGGCGTTTGGCGCCGGGGCGCTGGTGTTGCTCCTCGCCGGCCAGCAACTGCTGGCGAACCAGTTCGGGTACGACCGCGCCGGGTTCCGCGCCTACGTCCTCTCGCCGGCGCCGCGGCGCGACATCCTCCTCGGCAAGAACCTCGCCGTCGCGCCGCTCGTGCTCGGCCTCGGGCTGGTCGCGGCCGCCGCGATCGGCGCCGTTTTCCCGATGCGGCCCGACCACTACCCGGCGGCGCTGGCGCAGCTCGTCAGCGCGTACCTCATCCTGTGCCTGCTGACGAACGTACTAGCGATCCTGGCACCGCTCCCGCTCGCGCCGGGGTCGCTCCAGCCGGCGAGCGTGAAGGCGGGTCCGGTTCTGCTGCAAATGCTAATTATGCCACTTTTGCCGCTGCTCACGCTACCACTCCTCGCGCCCTACGGGCTCGAGGTGTTGCTCGACCAGCTCGGGGTGGTGACGGGCGTACCGATTTCGCTTCCGCTGTCGCTCGTGGCGCTGGCACTGGTCGGACTGCTCTACCGCCATATGATCCGCTGGCAGGGGGACTGGCTGACGTCCCGCGAGCAGAAAGTGCTGGAGGTGGTGACGAGCCGGGCGGAGTAGCGACCACCCGTTCGAGTCCGTCACCACATCAGGTTCCCGATGCCCGTCCGTCGATGATTCCAGAACCAAATCCGTTCTCGCCCGACCAGAACACAAGTTGCATACGCCGCGGCCATCTGTGTGAGACACAGCGGGGATTTCATACCCGTGGTTACACCCGGCCGTACCGGACGAAAAAATTCGTCCGAATTTTCATCGACGCCTCTCATTCCGGCCAGACGTGGGTAAACTTGGGAGTAAGCTCGAACGACTCCCCGATTCCGAGGGCGAAGGCGACTGCGCATGACCGGTTCGGCCCACATCCGGGAGGGGTCGGCCTGCCGGCGGGAGGAGTACCTGGCCGCACGCCAGGAGGCGCTCCTCGCGCTGGGCCGGGACGCGGTGCGTGATGACCCGGACGTGGCCGTCCGGCGGATGACCGAGGGGGTCGCCCGGGTGCTCGGGGTCGAGCGGGTGGGCGTGTGGCGGCACACCCCGGACCGCCGAGCCATCCGCTGCGTAGACCTGTACGAGACCACCCCGGACCGCCACTCCGCCGGGGCCGAACTGCCCACCAACGCCTACCCCGCCTACTTCCGCGAGTTGGAGGCGTGCGAGGTCATCGCCGCCGACGACGCGACGGCCGACCCGCGCACCCGCGAGTTCGCCGCCGGCTACCTCACCACGCTCGGGATCGGGGCGATGCTCGACGTGCCCCTCCACCCGTTCGGCCGACTGGAGGGCGTGCTGTGCTGCGAGCACGTCGGCCCGGCCCGGGCGTGGACGGCCGACGAGCAGGTGTTCGCGGTGGCGGCCGGGAACCTCGTCTCGCTCGCCCAGGAGCGGTGGGACCGGGAGCGGGCCGAGCGGGTGCTCGCCCTCCAGACCGCGGTGCTGGAGGCCGTCGCCACCGGCGCCCCGCTCGGCGACGTGCTCACCCGGCTGGCCGTCGGGGTGGAGAAGGTGGCCCCCGGGCTGGTCTGCTCCGTCCTCCTGCTCGACGGCGACCGGCTGCGCGACGGGGCCGGGCCGAGCCTGCCGGCGGCGTACCGGGCGGCGATCGACGGGGCGGCCGTCGGCCCGGCCGCGGGGTCGTGCGGGGCGGCGGCGTTCCGCGGCGAGCCGGTCGTGGTGACCGACATCGAGACCGACCCGCTGTGGGCCGACTACCGGCACCTGGCCCTGCCGTCCGGGCTGCGGGCGTGCTGGTCCACCCCGGTGTTCGGCCGGGACGGGCGGGTGTTGGCCACGTTCGCCCTGTACCACGGCACCCCCCGCGGGCCGCGCCCCGAGGAGGAGGCGCTGGTCGGCACCGCCACCCACCTGGTGGCGGTGGCCGTCGAGCGGCGGCGGGCCGAGGAGGCGCTGCGGGCGAGCGAGGAGCGCGCCCGGGCCATCCTGGCGGCGCTGCCGGACCTCGTGTTCGTCCTGTCCGCCGACGGCACCCACCTCGACTGTCACGCCCCGCGGCCGGCGGCCCTCTACGCCCGGCCGGACGAGTTCATTGGAAAGCGGCTCCGGGACGTGCTCCCGGCGGACGCGGCCGGGCGGTACGAGGAGGCGATCGGCCGGGTGCTCGCCACCCGCGCCCCGCAGGGGTTCGGGTACGAGCTCGACTTCCCGGGTGCCGGCCGGCGGGCGTTCGAGGCGCGGATGGTCCCGAAGGGGGACGGGGTGCTGGCAATCGTCCGCGACGTGACCGAGCAGCGGCGGCTGGAGGAGCAGTTCCGGCAGGCGCAGAAGATGGAGGCGGTGGGGCGGCTGGCCGGCGGGATCGCCCACGACTTCAACAACCTCCTCACCGTCATCAACGGGTTCGCCGACCTGCTGTACGACCAGCTCCCGCCGGACGCCCCGACCCGCGAGCCGGTCGAGCACATCCGCAAGGCCGGGGCGCGGGCGGGGGAGCTGACGCACCAGCTGCTCGCCTACGGCCGCAAGCAGATCCTCCGCCCGCAGCCGCTCAACCTCGGGGCGCTGGTGACGAACCTCGGGGCGATGCTCCGGCGGCTGATCCGCGCGCCCGTCGAACTGGTCATCGATCCTGCCCCGGTGCGGGTGGCGGCCGACCCGGGCCTGCTCGAGCAGGCGCTGATGAACCTGGTGGTGAACGCCGGGCACGCCATGCCCCGCGGCGGGACGCTGACGATCGCCACCCGGGCCGTCACCCTCGGCCCGGGCACGGCCCACGACGGTGCCGACGTCCGCCCCGGGCGGTACGCCGAGTTGCGGGTGACCGACACCGGCTGCGGCATGCCGCCCGAGGTGCTGGCGCACCTGTTCGAGCCGTTCTTCACCACGAAGGGGGTCGGCGAGGGGACCGGCCTGGGGCTGGCGACCGTGTACGGCATCGTCCGGCAGTCCGGCGGGCACGTCGCGGTCGAGACCGCGGTCGGGGCGGGGACGACGTTCCGGGTGTACCTCCCGGCGGCGGTCCCGGGCCCGGGACCGCCCGCCGAGCGGGCGCGCCCGGCCCCCCCAGCC
>JAFKFQ010000067.1 GCA_017308215.1 bacterium
GCCGTTCCGTTCGCGCTCGAGTCCCTGACCATTGGGATGCGGAAGATCGGTCAGGCGGACCAGGCGGAGAATTGCGCGAACGAGTGGCTTCGCCGGGTAGTCACGCCGGCCGAAAAGGCGGCGGCCCACGTCGGGCGCGGGTTGGCGCTCGAGATGAAAGGCCTCACGCCTGAGGCCGCGGTCGAATACCGGCGGGCGATCGCGCTCGTCCCGGGGCACGTCGAAGGCCGGTACAAGCTCGCCGAATTTCTGACCCGCGACGAGCCGACCGAGGCGCTCGGGCTGTTCCGGGGACTCGTGGCGGAACAGCCCGACCGGCCGGAGGTGCGCCTTGGGATGGCCCGGTGTCATCGCCAGCTCGGCGACCATGCCGCGGCCGCGGGGGTACTCGGCCCGCTCCTCCGGTCCCGGCCGGACGACCCCGACGTGCTCGCGGAGGCCGGTGTGCTCGCGCTCGACCGCGGGCGACCGGACGAGGCGCAGGAGCTTCTCCGCCGGGCCGTCGAGAAGGCACCAACCCAGCGCTGGTCGAACGTCCAACTCCTCCGCTGCTACCAGGAGCGCGGGATGGCCGCCGAGGCCGAAACCCAGAAGGCGCGGGTGAAGCAGATCGACGACGAACTCGAGAAGCGGATCGCCGCCATGACGAGGAAGCCGTGACGCGCCGCGCTCTGCCCCTCGTCGTGGCCGCCACCGGGCTGATCGCCGGTGGTGTGTGGTGGGCGACACGCGGGAATCCCGCGCCCGACCCGGCGCCGGCCCCGGACGTAGCGACCGACGACACGGGACCACCCGCGTTCGAGGACGTGACCGCGGCGAGCGGGGTGTCATTCACCTACCGGAACGGCGAGGAAAGTGACCGGTACACGATCCTCGAGTCACTCGGCGGCGGGGTCGCCGCGCTCGACTACGACCGCGACGGTCGGCTCGACCTGTTCTTCGCCGGCGGCGGGACGATCTCGGCCACGTCTCCCGTCCGGGTGGCAGGTCTCCGCGGGCGCCTGTACCGGAACCTCGGCGGCTGGAAATTCGCCGACGTGACCGCGGCAACCGGCCTCGATGGCGCGCCTTTTTACTCACACGGTGTCGCAGCCGCCGACTACGACCGCGACGGCTTTCCGGACCTTTTCGTGACCGGGTTCGGCGGCGTGGCCCTCTTCCACAACGAGCCGGACGGGAACGGGGGGCGCCGCTTCGTCGAGCGCGCCGCGGCCGCCGGCCTCGCCGACCCGCGCTGGGCGACCGCCGCCGCCTGGGCCGACCTCGACGCGGACGGGTTCCCGGACCTGTACGTCTGCCATTACGTCGACTGGACGCCGGCCAACGACCCGGCGTGCCCCGGCGTTGGGAATTCCGTCCCGCGAGACGTGTGCCCCCCGCAGCGGTTCGGCCCCCTCCAGCACCGCCTATACCGGAACAACGGGAACGGCACGTTCGCGGACGTGACCGCTTCCGCCCCCCTTCGCCCGGACGGGAAAGGGCTCGGCGTCGTGGTCCTCGACCTGGACGGTGACGGGAAGCCGGACGTGTACGTCGCCAACGATGCCGGGGACAACTTCCTGTACGCGAACCGGGGCGGGATGCGGTTCGAGGAGCGGGGATTGGCAGCCGGCGTCGCGATGGACGAGCACGGGCTTTACAACGGCAGCATGGGCGTGGACGCGGCGGACTTCGAGGGCACCGGGCGGCCGTCGCTCCTGGTGGCGAACTTCCAGGGTGAGTTCCACGCGCTGTATCGGTCGACCGGGGTTGGGCGGTTCCGACACCACTCCGCGGCGGCCGGGATCGCCCGGCTCGGGCAGCGGTTCGTCGGCTTCGGCGTCGCGTTCGTCGACTTCGACCTGGACGGGTGGGAGGACGTGGCGATCGCCAACGGTCACGTGCTCCGTCACCCCATCGGATCGACCTTGAAGCAGCGCCCGGTGCTGCTCCGGAACGAGGAGCACGACGGCCGCCGCCAGTACCGGGAGGTCGCGGGGAAGGGCGGGGCGTACTTCCGCTCCGACCGGTCGGCGCGCGGCCTGGCCGTCGCCGACCTCGACGACGACGGCCGTCCGGATCTCGTGATCAGTCACCAGAACGAACCCGCTGTGCTGCTCCGGAACGTGGCCGGCCGCGACGCGCACTGGCTCGGGGTCGAACTGATCGGGACGCGCGGGCGCGATCTCGCCGGGGCGGTCGTGACCGCCGAAGCCGGCGGCCGGAAACTGACGCGGTTCGTGAAGGGCGGCGGGAGCTACCTGTCGACGTCGGACCCGCGGGTGGTGTTCGGCCTCGGATCGACCGGGCGGCCGGCGCGCGTCACGGTCCACTGGCCGGGCGGGGGGACCGGGCAGTACGACGTGCCGGCCGTCGACCGGTACTTGCGGGTGAGCGAAGCCGACCCGTCCCGAAAATGAAATCAGGCTGAGCGTTCGGCGTATTCTTCTTGACTGGCGAATCGGTCGGCGCGTAGAGTCGAGCAACGTTTCAAATGGAGTCCGGTCCCGGCCGAACCACACATTGGCGACCACCCCGTCGCGGGATTAATTCCCATCGTTCACTCCTCTTGCCCTGAGGTGTCGAATGCCCTCTCTCTCCAGACGACACGGTTTCACGCTGATCGAGCTGCTGGTGGTGATCGCGATCATCGCCATCCTGATCGGGCTCCTCTTGCCGGCGGTCCAGAAGGTCCGTGACGCCGCCGCGCGGAGCAGTTGTCAGAACAACCTCAAGCAGATCGGCATCGCCCTCCACGGCTTCAACGACGTCAGCAAAAGCCTCCCGCCGGGCTGCACGACGGACGCGGCCCCGTTCGGCAGTGGCGGTGGGTGGGGCAGTTCGTGGATGGTCTACATCCTCCCACAGATGGAGCAGGCCCCGTTGTTCACGCAGTGGCAGTTCACCGGCGGTAACTCGGGGTACTCGAATGCGGCCAACCGGGCCCTGACGACGGCGAACGGCGGCGTCGTCATCTCCCCGTACCGATGCCCGGGCTCCACGGTCCCGATGTTCGCCCAGAACGGCGGCCTGAAGGTGATGCTGTCCAGCTACGTCGGAATCAGCGGGGCGGCGAACGGGCTCATCACGGGCTACACGGAGTCGCGGATCGACAACAGCGGGTCCGGTACGACCTGCTGCGGCGGCGGCGGCCCGGCAAGCGGCGGCGGGTACCTCTACCGCGGCAGCCAGATCAAGATCCAGGATGCCACCGACGGCTCGTCCAACACGATGGTCGTGAGCGAGCACTCGGACATGTTCACGACGGCGAACGGGTCGAAGCGGCAGTACACGGCGAGCGGGCTGTACGGTTGGACGATGGGGTCTAACTCGAACACCGCCCCGAACAACCCCGCGGCGACAAACGCCGACAATCGGCAGTTCAACTGCACGACGGTCCGCTACGCTATCAACCAGAAGACCGGGTGGTCGGACGCGATGTCATCGTCCACGCAGTACGGCGACTGCACGCAAGGCGTCTGCGCCGACATGGGGAACAACATCCCGCTCAACTCCCCCCACACCGGCGGCGTGAACGCCCTCTTCGGCGACGGCTCGGTGCGCTTTGTTCGCAACAGCGTGGCGCTGGACATGCTCGCGCGGGCCACGATCCGGGACGACGGCGGGTCGGGCAATCTGGACTAAGTGGTCGCAGGCCGACCTCCTTTTCACCTGCCCAGCGGCCGAACGAATCCGTCGGCCGCTGGTACCGTACGATCTTTTATCCCTTGCCGGACCGAGACGATTCGGCCGGTACACTCTCCGGAGCGAGACATGTCGTTGCGGCTTGCGATCGGCGCGGCGCTCACCTCGTGCTGCCTGACGGTGGCGTGTTCCAAGTCGACGGTCGAACCGGTGTCGGTAAGCGGAACCCTGTTCGCCGACGGCAAGGCGGTACCAGAGGGGAGCGTGACCCTCATCCCCGCAGCCGGCGGTCCCCCCGATACGCTCGTCGTCAAGGACGGGAAGTTTGAAGGAAGAGTGTCTCCTGGAAAGAAGAAGGTCGAACTGCGGGCGTTTAAGATGGGCAAGGACACCAAGATGGGCGACGCGGTCATCCCGGCGGGTCCCGAGAATTACCTCCCCGCGAAGTACAGCAGTATGAGCACGTTGACCGCGGAGGCGGATTCTACCGGACTGAACCCGTCCAAGTTTGAAGCCAAGTCGAACTGAACGGCTTCGGTCGCACCTCTCCGGTCACACACCGCCGCCGGGGTGAACACGGGCTTTGGCGTGAGTCGTGCGCTGCTCGTTCATCGCGATCGTGATCGGCCCGCTGGCGGCATTGCCGGCGGGGAACGCGGGCAACCCCGCCCGGGCATACGCCTCGACGCGACGGTGCGCCAGCAGCGCGTGCCCGCTCCGTCGCTCGCGGTCGGCGCGGACGGCGCCCACGTCCACCGGGCCGATCACGATCTTCTCGCCGGCGCCGGGGTCGGCTTGCGACAGGATGCGTCCGTCGTGGTCCACGATCATGCTCCCTCCCGGCCACGAGAACGGCGGGTAGTCGCGGGCGCCCTGGTTAGCGGCGACGACGCAGGCAGTGTTCTCCAACGCCCGGCAACGGTTCACCACGGTCCACCAGTCCATCGGTGCGGTCGCGCCCCACGGGTCCATGTACGCGCTGACGCGGACCAGCACCTCGGCGCCGCGCAGGGCCAACTCGCGGATCGCCTCCGGAAAGAGCCAGTCGTAGCAGATCGCGCAGCCGATCTTCCCGATCTCGGTGTCGGCCACGGGGAACGGGTCGTCCGGGTAGTCGGGGATGTCGTGGGGGCTGGCGTGGACCTCCCACGGTAGCCACGGGTGGACCTTGCGGTACTTCGTGAGCAAGCCGTCCGGGCCGACCAACACCGTCGTGTTGAACACGCACCCGGGGTACTTCGTATCCACTTCCAGGAACGTCCCGGTCTGGACGTACACGCCGAGTTCCCGCGCCTTGCGGTGGTAGCGGTCGGTGTGTTCGTTCGGGACCGGTACCGCAAGCTTGTCGGCGAGTTCGGCGACCGTCTCGTACACCGGGGCGGCGTGGGCGAACTCGGGGAACACGACCAGCCGCACGTCGCCGAACGGCTTGTACCCGACGACGGCGTTGTCGATCATGCCGAGCATGTGATCGACGCGCGCCGCGATCTCGCCGCGGGTCTTCGGGTTCTTGAAGTCGGTCTGACAGGCGGCGGCGAGGTAGCGGGGCATGGCGTCCCGGGGCGTTGTTGCGGAGGCGGTGGTCCGGTATCGTATCAGGATACGTCTCTGAACACGTCCATCACCCGCGGACTCGCGTCATGGACTCGTCCTCTCCCATCCCGGTGTCCGGCGTCGTCCTCCGCCGGGCGGCGAAGCCGTCGGCGCCGTACGTCCCGGCCATCGGCCCGCGGCTGCGCGTGCTGCTGCTGGTCGTGTTCGGCCTGTTCGCCGTGCTCGCCGCGACCGGGTTCTACCTCTCGGCCGTCAGCCTGCTGAACTGGGCGCGGGCGCCGCAGAGCTACACCACGGCGTTCAGTCTGTGGGTGTTCCTCGGGCACATCGTCCTCGGCGTCGTCGGCACGCTGCCGTACCTGGTGTTCGGCCTCGTCCACTGGAAGACCTCGCACCACCGCCCGAACCGCGTCGCGGTGCGGCTCGGCGTACTGCTGTTCCTCGCCGGGCTGCTCATCTGCGCCACCGGCTTCGCGCTCGTGCAGCTCGAGGGGCTGCCGCAACTGCCGACCGGCACGATCGCGCGCACGGCCGTGTACTGGGCGCACATCCTGGTGCCGCTGGCGGGGGTGTGGCTGTACGTGAAGCACCGCCAGGCCGGACCGCCGATCAAGTGGCGTCTCGCTCGGGTGTGGGGCTTCGGCGTCGCCGCGTTCACGCTGGCGATGGTGGTGATGCACTCGCAGGACCCGCAACGCTGGTTCCGCGAGGGGCCGAAGGAGGGCGCCCAGTACTTCGAGCCGGCCGCGACGCGCACCGCGGACGGCAAGTTCATCTCGGCCGACGTGATGATGATGGACGAGTACTGCGCGAAGTGCCACGCCGACGTGGCGAACGACCACTTCCACTCGGCGCACAAGTTCAGCTCGTTCAACAACCCGGCGTATCTGTTCAGCGTCCGCGAGACGCGCAAGGTGAGCGCCGAGCGCGACGGGAACGTGAAGGCGTCGCGGTGGTGCGCCGGGTGCCACGACCCGGTGCCGTTCCTCAGCGGCGCGTTCGACGACCCGAACTTCGACGACGTGAGCCACCCGACCGCCCACGCCGGCATCACCTGCACCGTCTGCCACGCCGTCACGCACGTCCACGGCACGGTCGGCAACGGCGGGTACACCCTGGAGGAGCCGCCGCACTACCCGTTCGCCCGGAGCGACAACCCGCTCCTCCAGTGGGTCAACAACCAGATGGTGAAGGCCCAGCCGGACTTCCACAAGAAGACGTTCCTCAAGCCGTTCCACAAGACCGCCGAGTTCTGCGCGACGTGCCACAAGGTCAGCCTGCCCGCCGAGCTGAACCACTACAAGGAGTTCCTCCGCGGCCAGAACCACTACGACACGTACCTGCTGAGCGGCGTGTCCGGGCACGGCGCGCGGTCCTTCTACTACCCGCCGCAGGCCAAGGAGAACTGCGCGGCGTGCCACATGCCGCTGCAACCGAGTGCCGACTTCGGCGCCCGCGACTTTGACGGCTCCGGCCGGCGCACCGTTCACAACCACCGCTTCCCGGGCTCGAACACCGGCCTGTTCTCGCTCCTCCAGCGCGAGGACCGCTTCAGGGAGCACGCCGCCGAGTTCCAGAAGACCGTGGACATGCACGTCAACTACCTCCGCGGCACCGCCGCCGACGGGTCGGACAAGAAGGTGCGCATCGACCTGTTCGGCCTGAAGCCGGGCGGCGGGCTCGACGGCGCGCTGACGCCGCTCCGCCCGACGCTGCCGGCGCTGGAGCCGGGGAAGGATTACGTCGTCGAGGTGGTGGTGCGGACGCTCGGCCTGGGCCACCCGCTCACGCAGGGCACCGCCGACTCGAACGAGCTGTGGGTCGATTTCCGTGCCACCTCCGGCGGCGTCGAGATCGCCCGCAACGGCGGGATGGCGAAGGCGGAGGACGGCGAGGTGGACCGGTGGTCGCACTTCATCAACGTCTTCATGCTCGACCGCAACGGCAACCGCATCAACCGCCGCAACCCGCAGGACATCTTCACGCCGCTCTACGACAAGCAGATCCCGCCCGGCGCCGCCGCGGTGCTCCACTACCGCCTCAGCGTGCCGCCGGCGGCGGGGCTGAAGGGGCCGATCGAGCTCACGGCGCGCGTCCGCTACCGCAAGTTCGATTACGAGTACATGACGCTGGTCCACGGCGGGAAGGAGCCGCCGAAGCTCCCCGTCGTGGACCTGTGTGAGGACGCGGTGACGCTGCCGGTGGCGGGCGTGGCCGGGGGCGTGGCGGCGCAGACCTCGCCGGTGAAGCCGGCGTGGCAGCGCTGGAACGACTACGGCATCGGCTGCCTGCTCGAAGGCGGGGCGAAGCGCGGCAACCTGCGCCAGGCCGAGGCGGCGTTCCAGAAGCTCGTCACGCTCGGCGAAAAGGACGGCGTGCCGCACGGCCACCTGAACCTCGCCCGCGTGCTGATCGAGGAGGGCCGGCTGGACGACGCGGCCAAGGCGCTCAAGGCCGCCGGCGAGTGCGACCCGCCGGCGCCGGCGTGGAGCCGGGCGTGGTTCACGGCGCTCGTCAACAGCGAGGCGGCGACCCGGAAGGAGCACCTCGACGACGTGATCGCCTCGCTCGAGCAGCTCCTCGACCCGGACACCCAGGAGCGCCCGCGCGGGTTCGACTTCACCCGCGACTACGTCGTCTGGAACACGCTGGCGAACCGGCTGTTCAAGCGCCGCCAGTACGAGGCCGCGGGGTCCGAGGAGTACCGCCGCTACGTCCTGCGGGCGGTCGCCGCCGCGAACCGCGTGCTCGCCGAGGACGCCGAGGACGTGACCGCCCACGACCTCCTCGCGCTCGCCTACGGCGACCTCGCCGCCGCGCTCCCGCCCGCCGCACCCGGCGGCGACGTGGCGCGACTGGTCGGCGAGATCGCCGGGCGCGGTGCGGACAAGCCCCGGCGGGTGCAGGCGTGTGCCGACCTTGCCGCGGCCGTGCCGGCGCTGCCGATGCCGAAGCTGGCGACGCTCCGCGAGGCGCTCGGCAGGCTCCG
>JAFKFQ010000068.1 GCA_017308215.1 bacterium
CGATCGCCGGGCTTGGTCTTGAGCCCCGGAGGGGCGGCCGTGCCTCGCCCGGGGTTGCGTGGGCAGGCAACGGGGCGGGTAGACTGGGGTTGAGGTGTCGGGTGTGGCCCCCCCGACCCCGCCCCGGCCCGGACCGCGGCGGAGGTATCAGGATTCGGCGCACACACCCGGACTGTGCCTTCCTCCCCAGTCCGTTTGCCGCGCGGGGTGCACTGTCATGGTGCGCCCGCGGGGGCGGTCGTCCGGGCGACCGAGCGGGGATCTCCCTGCGACCCCCGCGGCACGAGCGGCCGGCTGGGGCACCGCGCCGGAACCCGACACCCGCCCACCGGCGACCGCCGGACCGCGCCTCACCGCGCGGCCGACGGCCGCCGCGTGGGCGTTTCCCGCACCCGTCGGGCGGGGCGTCCGGCGGAGGACGGAGAACGGCGATACGGGGGGCGTCGAGCGGTTGATGTCGGGTGCGCAGCCCCGGCGTGGCGAACGGCCGGGCCGACATCGATGAGCGCACTCACACCGCGTCCACGTCCGCCCATGCGGTTACGTCGAGCCGCGAGTGGAGGCTACACTGGTTCGACTCGGGGAGGTTCTGGTACGCGGTCGAGCCGGCCGGGCCGAGGTGCGGCACCGCCGACAGCGGCACCGCCGGGTACTCGCGGTAGATCGTCACGTCGTCGCGGCTCTCGGCGATCGGCAGGCCGGCGACCGGGATTGCCCGTGTCGCCAGCTCCCGCACCGGGGCGCCCGCCACGCCGTCCGGGGCGCCCAGCACCGTCACCTCGGTGCCCGCCCACGGGCCGCCGCCGACCCACTCGGGGTCGGCCTCGGCGTAGGCGTGCGCGACCGCCGTCTCGGCCTGCTGGCGGCTGCGGTACCGCTCGGCGAACATCGCCCCCATGTCCACCTCGCCCAGCCGCGCGTCGAGGTACGCCCGCGTCTCCTCGCGCACCGCCGCGACCACGCCCGCCGGGCCGACCGCCGAGTGGAAGCACGCCTGGAACACCCCGCCCAGGTCCGGCTCCAGCGCCGCCTGCACCCGGGCGTCGATGGCGGCTAAGTCGGCGTCGGTCAGCACGCCCTCGAACCGGGCCACGGCGTCGTCCACCCCGAGGCACCCGGGCGGCATCAGCCGGCGCGGGCCGGGGATGAAGTCGGCCGCCGGCGGCCCCACCGGCCCGGCGATCTCCGCCAGCCGGTCCTTGCACCCGAGGATGTTGGTCAGTTGCAGCGCGAGCGGGTCGTGGACGCTCAGGTAGATGCGGGCCAGCGCCCGGTACAGCACCGCCTGGTACCGCGCCCGCGGGAACAGCCGCAGCGCGTCGGCGAGTTCGGCCGCGGCCGGCTTGCGCATCCCCTTCGTGTAGTGCGTGTACTGCACCAGGCACTCGTAGGCGGCCGTCGCCTTCTGCTCGGCGACGGTCGCCTCGGCGTTGTACTTGTCGGCGAGGCGGTCGGTCGTCGCCAGGAACTGCCGCGTCGCCTCCTCGGCCCCGGCCATGCGGAACTGCTGGTCCTCGACCAGCGCCGCGGCGATCCTCCGCAGGTGGTGGGAGGACTCCTCCCCCAGCTTCGCGGCGGCGTCGGCGACGGCCGCCTCGGCGGCCGTCGGCTGGCGGTGCGCCGGGCCGGCCGGCGGGCCGAACAGCTTCACCAGCCCGTCGATCGCTACGGCCACCCGGTCCGGCTCCGGCAGCCGCGCCAGCCACCCCCTCGGCACCAGCGGCTCGGTCGTGAGGGTGATCAGGTCTTCGGTCCGGGTGCCGGTCGCCGTCTCGGCCGCCTCCTGGAGCTTCGCCAGCGCCGCGTCCGGGTCGAGGCCGATCTGCGTCCACTGGGCCGCGGCCCACGCCGGGATGACCTCGCGGGCGCGCCGGACGTTCGGCACCAGCCACGCGGTCAGCACCCTGCGGGCGACGGCGGCGGCGGTCCGGCCGACGACCTCGGCCCGCGGCCAGTCGAACGCGGTCACCCCGAACGCCCCGTCCCCGGCGACGGCGAAGAACCCGTGCTCCACCAGCCAGTCGAAGTGCTCCTGGTCGTGCCGGGTCGGGTTCCGCAGTCGGCGCACTGGAAGGCCCGCTTCTGGGGCGGCGCGCCTCGGCATCCGCCACTTCCCCTCGCCGAGCGACATCCGCGCCATGCCGGTGAGTCCTGGCCGTGTGCACTGCGGGCCGACCCGTCAAGGGCGAGCCCACGATAGGGGCAGGTGCGGGCGGGCGGATTCGGTCAAGTTGCTACACGGGCGACGGCCGTCACGCGGCCCCCCTCCAGCGCCCGGACGAGCCGCTCCGGGTCGAACGGCTTGAGGAAGTGGTGGTCGAACCCGGACTCGCGCGACCGCACTTCCAGGTGGGGGAACCCGGTCACCGAGACGAGGAGTGGCCGGCGGGGAAGAAACGCGACCAGCCGCCGTGCCAGCTCGAACCCGTCCACCCCGGGCAGGCCGATGTCGAGCAGGGCCACGTCGGGGGTGAAGGCGTCCAGGGCCGCGAGGGCCTCGGCCGCGGTCCGGGCGACCCGGGCGTCGTGCCCGTACAGCCGGAGCAGGTCGGCGCACGACTCGCCCGAGTCGGGGTGGTCGTCCACGACGAGGACGGAGAGCGGGCGTTGTGTGGTGGTCACGGAACGGACCAGTGGGCGGGCGCTGTGAGAGTACTATGAGTGGTCACGCCGGTCAAGTGTTGCGACTGCGTCACCTTGGTGACATAGCAAGCGGCCGCTAGGATGGTCTCGGTCGCCCCCCCCACGCGGAGTCACTACCCCCGTGCCGCTCCGCGTGCTGGTCGTTGACGACAACCGGGACGCGGCGGATGCCCTCGGTCTCCTGCTGGAGACGCTGGGCGCGTCGGTCCGGGTCTGTTACGCGGGGGCGGACGCCCTGGCACTCGCCCCCGCGTTCCTCCCCCACGCCGGGCTGTTCGACGTGGACATGCCCGGGATGAGCGGGCTGGTGCTGTCCCGCCGGGTCCGGGAGGTTCTCCCGGGGCGACCGGTGTTCCTGGTGGCGGTCACCGGCATCGGCGACGCCGCGGCCCGGGAGCGGACGGCCGCGGCCGGGTTCGACCTGCACCTCACCAAGCCGGCCGACGGGGTGGCCCTGGCCGGCCGGTTGTTGGGGTTCTGGCGGGCGAACTTCCCGCGCGAGTGGTGAAGGCCGCGCCCCGGCGGCGCGGGCGTGCCGCTCGCCTCTTCAGAGCGAGGGCGGTCCGCCCGGCCGGGGCACCCGTGCGATGACCATCGTCCCGCCCCCGGGTGACGACTCGACCTCCAGCGTCCCGCCGACGAGGGCCACCCGCTCCCGCATGCCCACGAGCCCGAGCCGGCCCTGGCCGGCGCCTTCCGGGTCGAACCCCCGACCGTCGTCCTCGACGACCGCCGTGGCCGTGTGGCCGGTCACCCCCACCGTCACCGCGACCGCGGACGCACCGGCGTGCTTGGCCACGTTCGTCAGCGCCTCCTGTACCACCCGGTAGAGGGCCGTCTCGACCTCGTCCGGGAGTCGCCTCGCCCCCAGCCCGGTCGCCTGGAACTCGGCCGGCACGCCCGCCCGCCCCGCCCACTCGACGACCAGTTGCCCCAGCGCGGCCGCCAGCCCGAGGTCGTCCAGCGCCGTCGGCCGGAGTCGTACCGCCAGCCCGTGGAGCTCTCGGCCGGCCGCGTCCGCCAGCCGGAGCACGTCGTCCAGCCTCGCCGCGGCCTCGGTGGGGGTGCTGGCCGACTGGGCCGCTTTCGCCGCCAGCGACAGCCCGGCCAGGAGTTGACCGGCCGAGTCGTGCAGGTCCCGGGCCACCCGCCTCCGCTCGTCCTCCTGGGCCGTTTGCAACCGCCGGGCCAGCTCTCGCCGCCGCCCCATCTCGGCCTCCAGCGCGTCCAGGGCGGCGGACAGCTCGGCCGTCCGCTCCCGCACCGTCCCCTCCAGTCGGTCCCGGGAGCCTCGCAAGTCGTCTTCCAGCCGCTTCCGGTCGGTCACGTCGGCCACCGCCCCGGCCAACACCCGGTCGCCGCCGCGGGGCATTGTGTCCCCCTGGTCGCGGAGCCACCGGACGGTGCCGTCCGGCCACACCACCCGGAACTCGACGACCAGGGGCGCGCCGCCCCGGGCGGCTCGGGCGAACACGTCGCGGAGCCGGTCGCGGTCGTCCGGGTGGGCGCGGGCGACGAAGTCGTCGAACGGCTGGGTGGTCTCGACCGGGGCGAGGCCGAGGAGGCGGTTGAGGGTGGCGTCCCGGGTGTGGGTGCCGGTCACCGGGTCGAGGGTCCACAGCCCCAACCGGGCCGAGGCTACGGCGAGCCGGAGGGCGTGCGTGTCCCACGTCGGCCGGGGCCGAGGGGTGTCGGGCGGGGCCGGCGCGCCGACCGCACGGGTGAGCCGCCGGGTGGTCGCCAGCGCGTCGTGGAGGTCGGCGGCGAGGGCGGCGGTGGTGGCGTAGGTGGCCGCGACCAACCGCCGCGACTCCCGAAGCCCGGCGAGGCGGTGCGTCGGCGTGTCCATGACCCGATTGTAGGTGTGAAGCCCGACCGAGGGTCGAGAGGCGGTGTTGCGGGGCGGACCAGATGAGCAGGACCGGTTCGGTCGAGCGGCCGGGAGCGAAGCCTTGGTCGCGTCGAAGCGGCGGAAGGCGGGGCGGGAGCCGGCGGACCGGTGCGCTCAGGCCGCGCACCCGTCCAGCAAGGCGTCCAGCCGGGTGACGGCGAACACCCGACGAACGTCCGGACGGGCGTTCACCAAGGACAGCCGGCCGCCGACAGGTCGAGGGCCAGACCCGGATTGGCGGCCGCCCGGGCGCCGGCCAGTTCGCGGTCGAGCGCCCCCACGTCGGCGGCCGTCAGGCTGCGGAGGTAGATGGTGTGAGCGGGCATGGCGGGTTCTCCCGGTGGGACTCGCGGCCGGCACGGCCGGTGTGCCCAGTAGACGAACGGGAGGGGCGGTTTTCGACACGCGCTAGGATTTCCGGCGTCGAGCCGCAGCACCGCGCGTTGGAGGGACAGGCGGCGTGAGCCGGCTCGGCCGGCGCGTCCAGGGCGAGGGCCAACCCGGCCCGGTCACTCCGCCCCCGCGGGGTGAGCCCACACGTCGCCCCGGCCGCGTCCCCCGGTCCGCAGGTCGGGCTCGGCCTCGCGCACCGCGGCTGCACCGACGGAGTCCGCGTCGAGGGCCGGGAGCCCGTCGAGGAACGTGGCGACATGCTGCTTCGCCATCGGGTTCATGCCGAGGGTCGGCAACGCGACCCGCGTCGTCTCGAAGTCGCGGGTCATGTGGAGGGGTGCCCCGAACCGCGTCCGGTCGCGGGGCGGTGGTACGGCTCGCGCGGGTCGCGGAGGAGCGGGACGTCGGTGAGGTGCATGGCCGCCACCAGCAGGGAAGTTCTCCCTCCCCCACACCGGAGCATTCACCCCGACACGGGTGTCCTTACCGGCGATGGCCGTGCGGATGCCTGGCCGGCGGTTCGGCCGGGACGGCACGTCTCGATGAGGTGTGACTTCCCTGCTGGTCCGGAGGGCGCCCCCGTCACCCCGGCCTCGGGGCGCCCTTGACAAGGGTATGGTGGTTTGTATATAATGCGGGGCTAAGGCCCGCCCTATCCATTTCCCGCCGGCCGGCGACTCACTCTACCCGTGGTGCCCCTTGGTCTAGCAGAGACTTTCCCGGTCGGCCCCGTTCCGCACGCACTTCCCCCGCCGACCACCCCGCGTTTCGCCACGAGCGGCTAATTGCTCCCTCAACCTACCGTTCCGGCGCCCCGTGGGCGTCCGGTCGTGCGGCATTCACCCCCGAGGACACAGTCGAGAATGGAAGAACTGTTCGACGAGGACGCGGTCAGTGCCGAGGACCGGCGGGCGGAGCAAGAGGCGCTCCGGCAGGAGCGGGCGGAGCGGGAGGCCGAGCGGGCGCGGCGCGAGCGGGTGTGGGCGGCCAGGTACCCGGCGGAATGGGCCGAGTGGACCCGGGTCCGGCTCCTGCTCAACGGCCCCATCCCGTTCGGCGACGACCCGTTCGACTTCCCCGACTTCCTGATGGAGGTCGGCCGGCGCCCCTCCGCGAGGCACGTCGTCACCCGGCCGGACGAGGCGCAGCCGTACCAGCCCGGCAACCTGGTCTGGGCCGCCCCGGCCGCCGAGCCGCCCAAGTCTCCGTACCTGAACGCCGAGCAGGCGGCGGCGTACCTCGGGGTGGCGAAGCAGACCGTCTACAACAACCGCCCCCACATCCCGTCGCTGCCCGGGTTCCGCACCCTGATGTTCGACCCGAAGGTGCTGGACGAGCTCCGCGCCTCGGCCCGGTTCAAGTCGCTGCGATTGGGGAAGTCGGGTCCGCGGAAGACCACCTCCTGACCTTGCGCCACCCGCCGGGCTGGCGCTAGAACTCGAACTCTTCTCGATACAGGGAGGGCCTTATGGGTCGGCACGCGAGGCACGCCATCACGGTGGCCGACGGGCGCCAGGTCGGGTACGCGCCCAAGGCCCGCGGGGGCCTGTTCAAGGTCCAGTTCCGACACCCGACCGAGCCCGAGAAGTACGTCGAGGTGGCGACGGGGGTCGCCGTCCCGAAGGGCTGGCACGCGAAGAAGACCCCGCCTCCGGACTGGTTCGCAGCCGCCGAGAAGGCCGTCAAGGACGCCTACGCTCCGGCCCCAGGAACTGCCACCGGTGCGCTGGCGAAGGCGACCTGGGAGGAAGCCGAAGAGTCTCTGATGGAGGACATCAAGCGGGACGGGAGCGAACGCACTTACCGTTCGGCCCTCGCGCTTGTTCGCGCCGGCCTGCCGGGCCTGTTCGGACCGGCGGACGTGACCCCGGCCCATGCCGTGCGGTTCGCTAAGAGGTACGCCAAGGAGCCGTTCCGCCGGTCGAAGTCGGCCGACGGGGCGTTGCGGCCGCGCTCCGACCGCACGGTCTGCTCCACGCTCAACAACCTCTCGGTGCTGTGGGGCCGGCTGAAGAAGCTGAAACTCGTGGCGGAGAACGTCTGGACCGAGGTCGAGCGGCCGCGGCCGCCGAAGACCCTGCCCCGCACCCCCGCGGAGAAGTCGTTCGGCGAGTTGTTCCGGTGGCTCGACACCCGCTTCCCTGGCCCGGATGGCGCCGGCTGGGAGCTCCTGAAGACGTTCATCCGGGTCAAGATGGTGGCCGGGTGCCGGCTCAACGACCTGTGCCTGGTCGAGACGTGGCAGTTCGACCCGGTGGCCGGGACGCTGCACATCACCCCGGGCCAGGACAAGACGAACCAGGAGCGGTGCATCACGCTCCCGCCGGTGCTGGTCACCGCGCTGGACCGGCTGAAGGGACCGCGTTACCTGTGGGAGCGCTACACGGAGGACTCGGCGGTGTTCCGGCCCGGCAAGGGGCGGGCGACGGAGTTCTCCCCGACGGTCCTGTACCACGCCGTCCTCAGCATCTTCCGGGAGTACGGGAAGGTGAACCCGGCGAACAAGGTGAAGACGCACGACCTCCGGAAGCGGGCCATCACGCTGACGGTCATGGCCGTGAACGGCGATTTAGAAGCGGCTGCTCAGGCCATCCCGGTGACGGCCGACACCGCGCGCCGGCACTACCTCGACACGAAGCGGGCGTACAACGCGGCGGACATCCAGCGGCGGACGGCCGGGGTGCTGCTCGGGGATTGGCACCAGGACGGGGAGAAGACGGGCGGGACGGAGTAGAACTAGAGAGAGTGATTCTGGGACGTTTCTGGGGCGGTCAAAACTCAAGGCCCGCAGCGAGCGTCACAACTCGTTGCGGGCCTTGGCTTTTGGAGTACACCCAGAAGGATTCGAACCTTCAACCTTCGGTTCCGTAGTTCGCAGTTTAACGCTTTTGTGGAGTTCGGCCCTTCGAGCACTTTCCCCATGCAATCGCAGGAAACGCTTGAAAGATAAGGCTTATCGCCACTTCTCGAAGACTCAAACTATTTACTTAACGTTACCGGTCTTTACCCGCTTTTACCCCAATTGTGGGGGAATTGTGGGGGCCGCTTTCGCCCGTATTTTGAACACTTGTACACTAAACCAACCCGGCCCCACGGAGCAGCCGCCGTATCCGCGTGTGCGTGACGCCGTACAGCTTCCCGAGTTCCCGCTGAGTGAACCCGCACGCCCGCAAGTCGCAAATCACCTTCACCTCGTCCGGGGTCAACTTGCGGGCCGGCGTAGGACGCTTCCG
>JAFKFQ010000069.1 GCA_017308215.1 bacterium
GCTCGACGTGCGGCGGGTGGTGTGGGCGTCCCGGGCGGAGTTCTCGCACTTCCTGCGGGGACTGGATGGTGGGCGAGAAAGCGACGCGGCCCCTCGTGACCCCGAGGGGCCGGCAGCCTGAAACCGCTGAGTTTCCTGGAAACTACTGAATAGTCGATAAAATGCCGCTGCATTGTCTCGGCTTGCTCCACCTGGTACGCCTCGTTAGAATCCACGAGACATTCACCACCGGCTTCGGACCGAGATGACGCGGGTTCTGGTACTACTCCTGGTCGTGCCGCCACTGCTCATGCCGCCTGGCATGTGTGTGTGCCGGTACTTCCCCGGAGCGGCCCGGTCCGACGCGGGCGAGCGATCCACAGTTGCCGCTCACCGTAGCGAGCGGACATCGGCCTGTACCTGTGAGTCGTGCCGCGAAGCCCGGGCGGCCGAAGCCAGCGAGCATTCCCACACGCCCCCCGTACCGACAAAGCCGGCGCCGGTCCAACACGCCCCGGGTTGTCCGGCGGCGGTCGCTGCCGCGCCCGTGGCCGTTGTCGTCCCCGCGGTCGCCGTGATCGCGTGTGATCTGGCGCCGGCACTCCTCGACCAGCCCACTCTCGATCCGCACGGCCGGTACACCCGTTTCGCCGACGCATCGGCCGTCCCCGTCCCGTCGCGCGCCCTCGCGCACTGCTCGCTGCTCATTTAGCCACGTCGCGCTCCGCTCCCGTCTTGCCAACCGGTCTGTTTGCCGCCGCTGAGGTGAGTCCGTGGGCACGCCCCCACCGAGCGTTCGCGTCGCTCCCGGTCTGTTCCGCCGCCTGCTGCGCGCGGCGCCGACCGCCTTCGTACTGGCCGGGCTCGGCACGGTCGCGTACTGGGGCCACTCCGTCGGGTGGGACTTCACGCCCGCACTCCGACCCGCCGAGCAACCCGCCGCAACCGCCGCCGCCAGGCCGGTCGTCCGCGTGACACCGGCCGCCGGCGACGGGTCGCCGCTCCCGGGGAAAGCGGTGCGGGTGCAGTTCGAGTCCGCGGCGGCCGTCGATGCGGCGGGGATCGCCGTCGCGCCGGGGATCGCCGTCGCGCCGGCTTGGCACGCGGCGCTCACCGAGCAGGCAGCGGCGGCGGGTGAGGTCGGGTTCGTACCGGCGCGGGTGGCGCACGTCTCCGCCCGCGCCGCCGGCACGATCCGGCGCGTGTTCAAGGCCGTCGGTGACTCCGTGGCGGCGGGCGAACTGCTCGCGCTCGTGGATGCCGCCGCGGCGGGCCGGGCGAAGGCCGAGTTCCAGCAGGCGCTCGTCCTGATGCGGTTGAGGACGCGGCTCCGCGACGACGTCGCCGGCGCCGCGCCCGCGGTGTCGGCAGCGGCCGTGCGGGAGGCTGAAGCGGCGGCCGCCGAGGCCGAGGTGCGGGTGCTCGCCGCCGCGCAGGCACTCGCCAACCTCGGTCTTCCGGTCGAGCCCGCCGCGTTCCGCAACCTGTCGCCCGCTGACACGGCGGACCGGTTGCGCCGCCTCGGCCTGGATGCCGCCGGCGCCGCGCTCGGGCCGGACGAGGCGACGGGCAACCTGCTCCCGGTCCGCGCGCCGCTCGCGGGCGTGGTGCTGTCCGCGGATGCCGTCGCCGGTGAGATCGTGGAGGCGGGGCGACCGCTGCTCACGGTCGTTGATCCGAGTCGTGTGTGGGTCACGCTCCACCTCGCGGTGGGGGACGCCAAGCGGGCGGCCGTCGGGCAGAAGGTGTTCTTCCGCCCGGACGGCGGCGACCGCGAATACCCTGCCGTCGTCGTGTCGGACAACGCCGCCGGCCGACTCCGCGCCGCGGCGCTCGGCCGCGGGCGGGTCGTGTTCCGCGAAGAGCCGAAGGCGGTGGTCGTCCCGCACGCCGCAGTCCACTCGTTCCGCGGGCGGGCGGTCGTGTTCGTCCGCGACCCGGACTACTTTCGGCCCGACGGGCCGAAGACGTTCCACGTCCGCGCGGTCGTTACCGGCGGGCGGGACGCGACCAGCACCGAAATCGTCTCGGGCTTGGCCCCCGGTGAGGTCGTGGCGACCGCCGGGGGGGCGCAGCTGCTCGCCGAAGTCGAGCGCGCGACCGGCGAGTGAACCGGTTCTTATGGGGGAAACGATGGAGAATCCCGAGCCGCCCGTCGCCCCGTCCCGCCCGCGCCGGCTGGCGTCGCTGGCCGTCACGGTCGCCGTGACCGTCGGCTGCGCGGCCGCGGTCGCGGTCGCCGCGATCGGCCGCGCCACCGACTGGCGGCTGCCGAAGGCGTCGGCCCTGCGGGGCGAGTCCTCTCAAGAGGCGGACGACTGGTGCAAGGAGCACGGCGTGCCGGAGTCGGCGTGCGTCGAGTGCCGCCTGAACCTGCTGCCGCGCGGCCGGGCGGTGCCGTGGTGCGACGCCCACGGCCTGCCCGAGTGCCCGCACTGCCACCCGGACCTCGCCCAACTCCCCTCCCCCCCGGCGGTGACCCCGGCCGACCGCGACCGCATCACCCGGGCGCTCGGGTTCGCGCCGCGCGAGGAGAACGACGCCAGGTGCAAGAAGCACCAGCGCCGCATCCAGCTCGTCTCCGACGAGATGGCATCGCGGCTCGGCATCGCCTACGCCCGGGCCGGGCGCGGCGCGGTAACGGAAGTGGTCCACGCCCCGGGCGAGATCGGCTACGACCCGACGCGGGTGGCGCGCGTGGCCTCGCGGGCCGCCGGCACCGTCTGGCGGGTCGAGCGCGCCGCCGGCGACCGCGTCCGCCGCGGCGACGTGCTCGCGCTCGTCGATTCCGCCGAGGTCGGCCGGGCGAAGGGCGAGTTCCTGCAGGCGGTGGTGCAATTCGCCGCCCGCCGGGAGACGCTCGCCAAGCTCCGGCCCGGCGCGGGCGCGACGGTGGCGGTGAAGGACGTGCAGGCCGCCGAGGCCGCCGTCGAGGAGGCGGACGTGCGGGTGCTGGCCGCGGCGGAGGCACTCGCCAACCTCGGCATGCCGATCCGCCCCGAGACGGTCGCGGGCCTGACCCCGGCCGACCTCGCCCGCCGGGTGCAGTTCCTCGGCCTCCCCGCCCCGCTCGCCGCGACCCTCGTCGGCCGCACCGCATCGAGCAACCTCCTCGCCGTCACCGCCCCGTTCGACGGCGAGGTCATAAACGCCGAGGCGGTCCGCGACGAAGCGACGGACCCGTCCCGCCCGCTGTTCGGGCTCGCCGACACGTCGCGGATGTGGCTGACGCTCCGCGTCCGCGGCGAGGACGCGGACCGCATCCGGCCGGGCCAACCGGTCCGCTTCCGCCACCCCGGGCACGCCGGCCCGGCCGGGTGGGACCTGGGCACGGTCGTGTGGGTCAGCCCGGCGGCCGACCCGAAGACCCGGACCGTTCCGGTGAGGGTAGACCTGCCGAACCCGTCCGACCGGCACCACGCCAACACGTTCGGCACCGCGGAGGTGGTGCTGCGGGATGAGGCCGACGCGGTGGTGGTGCCGGCCGCGGCGGTCCACTCGGACGGGTGCTGCCAGATCGTCTTCGTGCGCGACCGCGACTACGAGCGCGCCGACGCGCCGAAGGTCGTCCACGTCCGCAAGGTGCGGACCGGGGCGCGGGACGTGCCGGCGGCGCTCGGGCCGGTCACGGAGGTGGCCGCCGGCGTGCTGCCGGGTGAGTGGGTGGCGACGACCAACAGTGGCATCTTCCGCGCGGAGTTGCTGAAGAACGACCTCGGCGCGGGGTGAACGGACTGCAAACACTAACGGCCCGGTCGGGCCGTTCCGCCAGTCCGAGAGTCGGTCTTGTGTCGGGAGTCACGCGAGAGGAGCGGGCGGGTGCTGAACTGGGTCATCGACACGGCGCTGAAGGGGCGGTTCGTCGTCCTCCTCGGAGCGGTCGCGTTCGCGGCCGCGGGGGGGCTCGCGCTCGCGCGGCTCGACGTGGACGCCTTCCCCGACACCACCCCGGTCCAGGTCCAGATCAACACCACCGCCCCCGCGCTCGGCCCCGAGGAGGTCGAGACGCAGATCACCTTCCCGGTCGAGCAGACGCTCGGCGGGCTGCCGCGGGTGCGGGGGCTGCGGTCGGTGTCCAAGTTCGGGCTGTCGCAGGTCGTGGTCACGTTCGCCGACGACGCGGACATCTACCTCGCCCGCCAGCTCGTCGCGGAGCGGCTGAACGCGGTTGAGCTGCCGGCCGGGGTCCAGCGCCCGCGGCTCGGCCCGGTCTCGACCGGGCTCGGCGAGGTCTTCCACTACACGCTCACCCTCAAGAACTGGGACTACTGGGCCGCGCCCGAGGCCGAGCGGGTCGAGAAGCTGACGTACTTGCGGACCGTCCACGACTGGTCCGTCCGCCCGGCCCTCCGCGCCGTGCCGGGGGTGGCCGAGGTCAACGCCTGGGGCGGGTACGAGAAGCAGTACCACGTCCGCCCGGACCCGGACCGCCTCTTCCAGTACGGGCTGACGTTCGACGCGGTCGTCGCCGCGCTGGAGCGGAATAACGAGAACGCCGGCGGCGGCGGGGTGAGCCGCGGGGGCCAGTTCGTGCTGGTCCAGGCCCTCGCCCGCACTACCGACCTGGCGCAGATCCGGCAGGTCGTGGTAGCGACCCACGGGAACGTGCCGGTCACGATCGGGCAGGTCGCCGACGTGGAGGTCGGGGCCGAGATCCGCCGCGGGTCGGTCACCGCCGACGGGAACGGTGAGGCGGTGCTCGGGCTCGCGTTCCTGACGACGGGCGAGAACAGCAAGACTGTCGCCACCGCCCTCCGCCGGAAGCTCGACGCCCTCCGCCCGGCGTTGCCGCCGGACGTGGAGGTGGCCGTCGTCTACGACCGCACCGAACTGGTCGCGGTGGTCATCGAGACGGTCCGCGGGAACCTGTTCGAGGCCGGGTTGCTGGTGGTCGCGGTGCTGTTCCTGTTCCTCGGCAACCTCCGGGCCGCGGCGATCGTCGCCCTCGCCATCCCGCTGTCGCTCCTCTTCGCCTTCGGCGGCATGTGGCGGTTCGGCATCGCCGCCAGCCTGCTGTCGCTCGGGGCGCTCGACTTCGGGATGGTGGTGGACAGCTCGGTGGTCATGGTCGAGAACTGCGTCCGCCACATCGCCCACGGCGACCTCGGCACGCGGTCGAAGCGCGAGGTGGTCCGGGACGCGGCCGTCGAGGTGCGCAAGCCGACGCTGTTCGGCGAGCTCATCATCATGATCGTCTACCTCCCGATCCTCACCCTGGAGGGGATCGAGGGGAAGCTGTTCCGGCCGATGGCGTTGACGGTGATCTTCGCCCTGCTCGGGTCGATGGTCCTGTCCATGACGCTGATGCCGGTCCTCGCCAGCTACGTCCTGCCGCGGAGGATCGAGGAGCGCGAGCCGCTCCTGATGCGCCTCGCCCTGGCGGGGTACCGGCCGGTGCTGCGGCTGAGCATGGCCCACCCGCTGCTGGTGTTCGCGCTCGCCGCGGCGCTCCTCGCGGTGGCGTTCGGGATGATTGCCCCGTACCTCGGCTCCGAGTTCGTGCCGAAACTCTCGGAGGGCTCGGTCACGATGAACGTCGTCCGCCTCGCCGGCACCGACTTGGCCGAGTCGAACCGGCTGAACACGGCGATGGAGCGGCTCGCCCGGGAGAAGTTCCCGGCCGAGGTGAGGCACGCCTGGAGCCGGGTCGGCACCGCCGAGGTGGCGACCGACCCGATGGGGACCGAGGTCACCGACCTGTTCATCACCCTCCACCCGCGGGCGAAGTGGACCCGCGCCCGCACGCAGGCCGAGTTGGTGGAGTTGCTGGAGAAGGAGTTCCGCGCCGTCCCCGGGCAGAAGGGCGAGTTCTCCCAGCCGATCGAGATGCGGATGAACGAGATGACCTCGGGCGTGCGCTCCGACCTGGGGGTGAAGGTGTACGGCGACGACTTCGATGTGCTGGGGGCGAAGGCGGCGGAGGTCGAGCGGGTGCTCAACGGCATCGACGGGGCGGCGGACGTGCGGGTCGAGCAGCTGACCGGGCAGCCGGTGCTCCAGATCAAGGTGCGGCAGGAGGAGGTCGCCCGGTACGGGGTGACGGCGAAGGCCGTGGCCGACGTGGTGCGGGCGGTCGGCACCCTACCGGTCGCCGAGGTCGTCGAGGGGCAGCTCCGGTTCCCGCTCGCGGTGAGGCTGCCGGAGAAGTGGCGGAGCTCGCCCGAGGCGATCGGCTCGATCCTCGTCCCCGCCGCCGGCGGCGAGCGCGTGCCGCTCGCCCGCCTGGCCGACATCCGGCTGGTCGAAGGCCCGGTGACGGTCACGCGCGAGTGGGGGCAGCGGCGGGTGACGGTGACGGCGAACGTCCGCGGCCGGGACATGGGGACGCTCGTCGCCGAGGCCCAGCGCAAGGTGGCCGAGCGGGTGACGCTGCCGAAGGGCCGCTACCGGTTCGAGTGGAGCGGCCAGTTCGAGCACTACGAGCGGGCGCGGGACCGGCTGGCGGTCGTCGTCCCGGTCGCGGCCGCGCTGGTCCTGGTGCTCCTCTACTTCACCTACCACAACCTCGTGGACGCGCTGCGGGTGTTCACCGGCGTCCCGTTCGGGTGGGTCGGCGGGATCGTCGCCCTGTGGCTGCGCGACATGCCGCTGTCGATCTCGGCGGTCATCGGGTTCATCGCCCTGTCCGGGGTCGCGGTGCTCGACGACATGATCCTGGTGAGCTACGTCCGCCAGCTCCGGCAGCAGGGCGTGCCGGTGCGGGAGGCGATCCGGCAGGCATCCCTCACCCGGCTCCGGCCGGTGCTGATGACGACCCTGGTGGCGAGCCTCGGGTTCCTGCCGATGGCGTTCTCGACCGGCCAGGGGGCAGAGGTCCAGCGGCCGCTCGCCACCGTCGTCATCGGCGGGGTGATCGGCGCGATGGTCATGTCCCTGCTGGTGCTGCGGGTGCTGTACCTGGTGTTCGACACCGCCGCCCACGCGGCGCGCTGGGTGCTCGTGCGGGTGCTGCGGGTCGGCGACGAAACCGCCCGTGGGCTGCTCGGGCTGGACGTGGAGACGGAGGAAACCGGGGTGCGGAACGGGTCCGCCCCCGCCGAGGCGCTTCCCGCGAAGGAGGAGTGATGGAGTCGCAGTTCCCACGGGTCGGCCGCGCGCTGGCCCTGTTCGTCGGGGTGGCGGTGCTGGTGGCCGGCTGTGGCAAGCTCGCCGACACCGGTGCCAAGGACACCGGCCCGGGCCGGACGGTGGCGAAGAATGACGGCAACACGGACAAGGACGCGGAGGGCGACCACAGCGGCTGGTGGTGCGACGAGCACGGCCTGCCGGAGGAGGTGTGCGACCTGTGCAGCAAGCGGTTTCGCACCGCCGAAAAGGCGAAGGGGAACTGGTGCGAGCACAACCGGGTGAAGTCGAGTTGCTTCAAGTGCAATCCCGGACTTCAGGAGAAGTACGCGGCGGAGTACAAGGCGAAGTTCGGCAAGAACCCGCCGCCGATCAAGGGCTAGAAGGAACCGTCGCCTCGTTTCAAGTCGGCCGCCCCCAGACCTACGGACCAGGAGAGTGTGTGATGCGGATGACGACGCTAACCCGACCGGCGGCCGCGGCCGTGCTGACGGCCCTGCTGGTGCTGTCGGCCCAGGGCCAGCCGGCCCCGATCCCGTCCACGGTGACCACGATCTCGGTGCCGGACATGGAGTGCCCGAACTGCGCGAAGGGTGTGGCGACGAAGGTGGCAGCCGTGCCGGGGGTGGCGAAGGTGGAGACGAACGTGAAGGAGCGCGTGGTCCGGGTGACGCCGAAGGACTGCACGGTGCTGTCGCCGAAGGCGCTGTGGGTGGCGGTCGAGGCGGGCGGTCACGACCCGGCCAAGCTGGAGGGGCCGAGTGGCACCTTCACCAAGACGCCGCCGAACTGATGCGATGACGGCTGGGCGGGTGTGGTTCCGGCCCGGCCTAGCCCGAGGCCGGGGCGTGGGGGCACTCATCGCCGTTGTCCCGCCGCACATGAAGATCATCCTCGCCCTGACGCGGTACGGCGGGTTGCGGTGCCCGTCGGAGGCGCGGCCCCTGAAATGGGACGCGGTGTACTTCGACCGCGACCCGCCCGGGATGCTCGTCCACGCCCCGAAGACGGAACACCACGCCGGCAAGGGGACACGCCTGATCCCGGTCTTCGCCTCGCTCCGCCCGCACCTGGGAGCCGCGCGCCGGGCAGCGGCGCCGGGCGCCGTGTACGTCGTCGCCGGGGAGTGGGCCGACCGGCAGCGGGAGCGGATGGCGGCGGAGGGCGGGGCGAAGAACGTGAACCTGTCCAACCAGTTCGAGCCCGTCCTGAAGGCCGCCGGGTTACCCGGCTGGCCGGCGCCGTTCGTCACCTTCCGCGCGAGCTGCCGCACCGACCTGCGGCACACCCCCGGCATCACCCCGGAGACCGTCGCCCGGTGGATGGGGCACTCGAAGGACGTGGGTGAGACGCACTACCACCGCATCATCGGCGACGAGGCGCGCATCGCAGCCGCCGGCCCGGCGCGCGGGGATCGAGGGGATGGAGGGGATGTTTTCACCCAGGCGGGCAACATTCAGCGGCACGTGCCGCTCACCGCACCTGGGAACTGCGGCACGGATTCCGGCACAGACCTGGCACGGAATCCGGCACGGACGGGAGCGACCTACAACGGACAGAACGAGACACCTTCGCCGCAAATGTAAGTGGACGGGGAGGTTAGTCCCTCCCCGTCCGCTCCTGTCCCGTCCTGTCCGATCGATCCAATGACCCTATGGGGATTCGAACCCCAGTTTTGGCCTTGAGAGGGCCACGTCCTAGGCCTCTAGACGATAGGGCCGCTGTCGTCCGTACTCGAATTATGGCGGGGCGGGGGCGTTCGTCAAGGGCTGCGGTTGCCGGGCGGCGGCGGTTCCCACACAACATCCGCTGACCCGCACCCCACCGAGCCGCTCCCGATGCCCCGCACCTTTCTCGTCACCGGCGCCACCGGGTTCGTCGGGTCGCACGTTGCGGAGGCGCTCGTCGCCCGCGGCGACAGCGTCCGCACGCTGGCACGCGACGGGAGCGACACCGCCCTCTTGGACAAGCTCGGCGTCACCGTGGTTCGCGGCGATCTGACAGACCCCGCCGCCGTGACGCGCGCCGCCGAAGGGGCGCAGGTGGTCATCCACTGCGGCGCGAAGGTCGGCGACTGGGGGCCGGTGGACGACTACCGCAAGGTGAACGTCGAGGGGTTGCGCTACCTGCTCGATACCGCCCTGGAGCACCCGGTCGGGCGGTTCGTGGTCGTGTCGTCGCTTGGCGTGTACGAGGCGCGCCACCACTTCGGCACGGACGAGACGGAGCCGCTGCCCGACCACCACATCGACGGCTACACGCAGTCGAAGGTCGAGGCCGAACGGCTGGCGCTCCAGTACCACCGCAAGCAGCGCGTGCCGGTGACGATCCTGCGGCCGGGGTTCATCTACGGCCCGCGCGACCGGTCGGTGCTGCCGCGCATCGCCGGCCGGCTCCGGGAGCGGAGTGTCATCTATATCGCCCGCGGCCGGTACGCGCTCAACACGACCTACGTCGGTAACCTCGTGGACGCAATCCTGCTCGCGGTGGACAAGCCGGAGGCGGTCGGCGAGGTGTTCAACATCACCGACGGCGAGTTCGTGCCGAAGCGGCGGTTCTTCGAGACGATCGCCGACGGGATCGGCGCCCCGCGGCCGCGCGGGTCGGTGCCGGTGTGGTTGGCGCGGTTCATCGCCAACTGGCGGGAGAGCGTGTTCCGCCGCAAGAACAAGCCCCACCCGCCGCGGGCGACACAGGCGCAACTGAAGTTCGCCGGGCTGAACCTCGACTTCTCGATCGCCAAGGCGCGGGGCCGCCTCGGGTACGCGCCGCGGGTGTCGTTCGACGACGGGATGAAGGCGGCATTGGAGTGGTTCAGGAAGGAAGGAGGGCGAACGGCCGGCTCACGCCGGCCGTTCGCCCGGAGTGTGTCCCCGACTGGCCATTAGCGGCGACGGAAGATCCCGCGGCCGACCTGCTGACCGGCGTAGTTGCCGACTGTCCCGCCGATCGTGCTGCCGTATGGCGTGTAGTACGACGTACCGGTCGCGCCCTGGACGACGCCCGCGCCGAAGCCGGTCTGGAACGAGCCGTACCCTGCCGGATAGACGTACTGCCCGTTCTGATAGTATCCGCCCGCCGGGTACACGTACCGGCCGTTCTGGTAATCCCCGCCTGTCGGATAGACGTAGCTCTGCTGCGGGATCACGGTCGTCGGCGGGACGACCGTGCCGCTTGCGGGCGTCACGGTGCCGCCCTCCGTCCCCTCGACCGGGGTGACGGTGCGGGGCTGCGTGACGCCCGGGTCCGTGGCGACCCCGGGCGCCGGCATTGCCTGCGGCATCCCCGCGACGGGGACACCGTAGCCCGGCCCCATCGCCGTCCCACACCCGTCGCACCCGCCGCAGTCGCCGCACCCGCCCCGACTGGCGTAATACGCGGGGGTGTAGCTATAGCCGCCGCAGTCGTTGCACCCGCCGCGGTTCTTCTTCCGCCGGCCGGCGCTGGCGTCACTGGTGAAGACCAGCACCCCGGCGAGGGCCACGAGCCCGGTGGCGAGCAGTTTCCGCTTATTCACGAGGGTTCCTCCTTCACTGCGTCACATCCCTGGTGTTACTCTCGCCGGAGGGGCGAACCCCGACCGCCCTCCAGGGGAAGAGGGCCGTCCGGCGGGCGTTCGGCAACAGCAACCGACGTGCCTTCGACCAAAGCACCGGTTTTTGTCGTGAAGTGTGTCGGGAATTTGTGAAAAATTGGCCAATAATGATGAAATTGCGCACAAAAATGCGCGGCGAGGCAAAAGGTGTATCTAACTTGCCCAGCCTGCCCGAATCGCCGCGAACAGCGCCGCCCCGAGGAGTAGTCGGTACACGATAAACACCGCTGTTGAGTACCGCTTCAGGAAGTGCAGCAGCCACGCGACCGCGGCATAACCGACGACCGCCGACACGAGCGTCCCTACAACCAACGCCGCTGTGTCGTCGGCCGACGCGAACAGGCTCGGCGCGCCGTCGGCCTCGGGCGTGTGGAGCTTCTTGTACTCGTCGGCGAGGTCTTTCAGCCCGGCGCCGAGGATGACCGGCACAGACAGCAGGAACGAGAACCGCGCCGCGGCGGCGCGTCCGAGACCGGTGAAGAGGCCGCCCGTGAGGGTCGTCCCCGACCGCGACCCGCCGGGCATCAGCGCGCACGCCTGCCAGCACCCGATCCACAGCGCGTCGAGCCACGTGAGGTCCGCGTCGCTGCGCGGCGGGGCCATGCGCCGGCGCGTCCACCATTCCGCCGCGGCAAGCAACAGCGCGAACGCGGTCGCCACTGCCGCGACCGACGGCAGGTTGAAGAACGTCTCCTTCAATTGCTTCTTGAACAGGTACCCGACCGCCACCGCCGGCACCGTGCCGATCACGATGAGCCACGCCATTCGCCCCTCCGGCGTGGCCCCGAGCTTGCGCGCCCGCAGGTCCGCCAGCGCCCCGAGCGCGATGCGGAGCAGATCGGTGCGGAAGTACGCGACCACGGCGACGAGCGTCCCGAGCTGGATGGCGACCGTGAAGGCGTCGTCGGGGTCGCGGTGGCCGAGCAGGTGTCGGACGACGAGCAGGTGGGCGGTCGAACTGATGGGGAGGAACTCGGTCAGTCCCTGAACAACCCCCAGAACGACGGCGTGCCACAGCGGCATGTGCGGAGGCCCGGTAGGAAGATTTTCACAATTTTCATACCGCGCCGCTTTGGGAGCGGTATGATGCCCGCGTGAATCGTCACACCGACACCGGGAACCCGGCCATGCGACTCACCCGCCCCCTCGTTCTAGCGGCTCTCGCGGCGGTCGTCGGGTCGAACACCGCCGAGGCGCACGACCTGAAGGCGGTCGTGACGGTCACCGCCACGGAAGTGAAGGTTGAAGCCGGGTACGACGACGACACGCCCGCCGACGGCGGCAAGGTGAGGCTCACCACCGCCGACGGGAACGCGGTCGCCGACGGCAAACTCGACGAGCGCGGCTGTTGGGCCACGAAAGTGCCGCCACCGGGGAGTTACGTCGTCGTCGTGAACGACATCGGCCACCGCGACCGCGTCGCGTTCACGATCCCCGCCCCGCCCGCGGCCGAAGCGGTGGCGGGGCCGCCGCTCTCGGAAACGACCTACAGCAACTGGCGTCTCGACAAGACACTCGGCACCGCCATCGGGCTCACGGTCCTGCTCGGCGGGAGCCTCCTCTACGCCGTACTCCGGCGCAAGCCCGTGCCGCCGTCCGCGTAGCGCTCCCGGGCGGGCGCCGTGTTGCTATCCTGAAGCCCACACGCCCTTGCGTGCGGGCTTCTTCCGTTCCACGGATTGGACACCATGCCGACGGACCAGCCGCCCGAGCAGCCGTTCATCGCCTACGAGCTCTACTCGCAGACCGACTACCCGCTCGAGGCCGCCCCGATCAGCCGGGAGTGGATGGACAAGGCGCACCAGCGGTTCCCGTACCGCTGCCTGCCGCTGACCATCGCCAACCAGGCCGGGTGGGTGCTCCGCAACCCGATTGGGTTCTCGGCGTACTGGTACGGCGGGCCGAACAAGGAGGACGTCGAGCTCCGGTACGACGGGAGCCCGGACCCGCGGATCTGCACGCACTTCGGGGTCGGCACGGTCACGTTCACCATCCCGTTCCTGTTCCGCACCCCGCCCGGCATCAACCTCTGGGTGAAGGGGCCGACGAACTGGATCAAGGACGGCATCCAGCCGCTCGAAGGGCTGGTCGAGACCGACTGGCTGGCGTCCACGTTCACGATGAACTGGAAGTTCACCCGCATCTGCGAGTGGGTGCGGTTCGAGAAGGGCGAGCCGTTCTGCATGCTCGTGCCGGTGCCCCGCGGGCTCGCCGAGAGCTTCCTGCCGCGGCGCGAGAGCCTCGACACCGAGCCGGACCTGAAGGAGCAGTACCACGCCTGGCAGGCGAGCCGGTCGGGGTTCCTGCACGGGCTGCACACCCGCGACCCGGAGGCGGTGAAGCAGGGGTGGCAGAAGGACTACTTCCAGGGGAAGCGGCCGGACGGGAAGGGGTTCCACGAGCACCAGACGCGCCTGGCCATCCGCGAGTTCACCCCGGCCCCGCCGCCGAAGCCGGCGTCGCTCCCGCCGCCGACCGCCGAAGACGAGGCCGGCCCCTACTGACCCCACCGGGGATTGTGCGATGGCAAAGAAGAAGGCGCCCGCGGCGACCGCCTCGATCTTCGACGCCGAGCCGCCGGCCGAGCGCCCCGCCGACGTGCCCGGGCTCCCGGACGACCTGCCGGCGTCGTGGAAGGCTGCGCTCGAGCCCGAGACGCACAAGCCGTACTGGGCGGACCTGATGCGCTTCGTCGCCGCCGAGCGCGCCGCCCACGCCGTCATGCCGCCGGCGGCCGACGTGTTCAACGCCTTCAAGTTCACCCCGCTCGACGAGGTGAAACTGCTGCTGCTCGGGCAAGACCCGTACCCGACGCCCGGCGTCGCGCACGGGCTCTGCTTCTCGGTGCTGCCGGGGGTGAAGATCCCGCAGTCGCTCAAGAACGTCTACCGCGAGTTGCAGGACGACGTGGGCGCCACGCCTGTCACCCACGGCTACCTCGCCGCGTGGGCGCGGCAGGGTGTGTTGATGCTCAACGCCTGCCTCACGGTGCGGGCGAACGCGCCGAACTCGCACGCGGGGAAGGGGTGGGAGAAGTTCACCGACGCGGCCATCCGGGCGGTGAACGACCGGGCCGGGCCGGCGGTATTCCTGCTCTGGGGGAGCTACGCTCAGAAGAAGACAAAGCTCATCGACGCCGAGCGGCACACGGTCATCAAGGGCGTCCACCCGTCGCCGCTGTCGGCGTCGAACGGGTTCTTCGGCAGCCGGCCGTTCTCGGCCGTGAACACCGCGCTCGAGGAGCACGGTGTTACGCCGATCGACTGGCAACTCCCGGACAAACCGGAATGACGGTGGAGGGTGCGATGCCGACCGGCTTGATGCTGTGCGACGACCTGATCTTCTTCAGCCGCGTGGCCGGCACCGCCCGCGCCGCGGGGTTGGTCGTGCGTCAGGCACGCACCCCGGCGGCGCTGCTGGAGTTGGCGCGGAAAGAGGCGCCCGGCGGCGTCATCCTCGACCTCCAGGCCGAGGGGCTCGACCTGCCGGCGCTACTCGCGGGACTGCGCGAGGCGTGCCCGACGATGCCGACGACGGTGGCGTTCGGCTCGCACGTCGAGGCGGAGACGCTGCGGGCGGCGCGGCAGGCCGGGTGCGACCGCGTGCTGCCGCGGAGCAAGTTCGTGGAGGAGTTGGAAACGGACGTGGCGAAGTGGTTGGAGCTTTCGTAGTGGTGCGTTGACCGATCGGTGTCGGGTGCGAAGCCCCGACGTGGCGAACGGCCGGCGTGAGCCGGCTGGTCGTTGCCCCAGGTGCCTGGGACAACGACCAGTCAGTTGGTGGCTTGGGGCTTGAGCCCCGAAGGGGCGGCGGTGAGTAGCTCGGGGTGGTAACCCCGGGCGGCCTGCGGCGGAGTTCGTTTGGGTCACTCCGGGTGACACCGCCGACGCCGCCCGGGCTTC
>JAFKFQ010000070.1 GCA_017308215.1 bacterium
GCCCGCGGCCTTCAGGGCCATCAGGTACGCCACCCGATACAGCCAGCCGGCGAGCGCCTCGCCTCGGACGGCCGCGGCCGACGTGGCGAGGGCGAGGAACACGGCCTGGAAGGCGTCCTCGGCGTCGGCGTCGCGGCCGAGCCGGCGGCGGCAGACCGCGAGCACCATCGGCCCGTGCCGGCGGACGAGCCCGGCGAAGGCGTCGCCGTCGGCGGTGCGGACGTACCGGCCGAGCAGGTCGGCATCGGAGTCGGCCGGCGGCGAGCCGAGCCGGCCGAGGACGCCGAAGAGCCCGCGGGTCGTTGCGCCCATCCCCACCTCCGCCCGGGTGCCGACGCCGGGAGAGTTCCCGCCGACCGGCGGGGGCTTCGGAAATACTCGAGAAAATTCCGCCACCCGGCGGACACCCCGATTCTCACCGCCGCGGACCGCGGACGCAAAGGGGTGGTGCGGGGGTGTGGTGCGGCACTCCGTGCCGCCACCGCGCGGGTGCCTCCGGGTTCTCCCTCACGGCACCCGCACTACGTCTGTCATGAGCCAATTAAATTAATTGACAAATTGTTTCATATTCGGTAGCTCTCTCACGGCACCTGCGCGGTGGCGGCACGGAGTGCCGCACCACGCGGTCGGCCGCCCCCGTTGCACCCGCCCCCGCGCCGGGTACACTGGGCAGCATCCCGCACCCCCGGAGCGCTCCGGTGTCACTCAATCGCACCACCTGCCCCAACTGCGGGGCCGGGCTCAAGTCGGCCGCCGGGTTCAACCCCGGCCAGCAGGTCCGCTGCCCCAAGTGCTCGACCGCGTTCGCCGTCCCCGAGCCGGAGTTCGAGGCGGTCGAGGATGAGGCCGAGCCCGCGCCGGCGCGCAAAGGCCCGCTGGCTCGCGCCGCCCGCGTGGACGATGACGACGACCGTCCCCGCCGGCGCCGCCGCCCGCGCGACGACGACGACGAGGATGACGACGACGACGAGGACGACCGCCCGCGGAAGAAGGGGAAGAAGAAGGGCGGGTACAAGAACTCGCCGGTCCGCTACGCCATCCTCGGTGTGCTGCTGGTCATCATGGGGGTGCTGGCGTTCCTGCTGTACCAGAAGAAGATGCGCGAGAAGGAGGACGCCGCCGCCCCGCCGGCCGCTATCGAGCGTGCCCCCGAGTTCTGCTAGGAGGCGCGTCGTGAGCGAGTCCGCCGTCTCGTGTCCGGCGTGCGGCGCCGCAGCGAGCGTCGCGCCCGGCGGCGCCGGGCCGTGCCCGAAGTGCGGGTTCCTTGTGTCCGCCCGGCCGCGCGCCCGCGCCGAGACCGTGGCCGACGACGCCCCACGCCGCAGTCTTCGGCTGTGGGGGCTCATCCCCGTGCTCGTCCTGATCCCGGCGGGGGGCGCGGCGCTGTTCGCGTACCAGCGGCACGTCGAGGCGGAACGGGCGGAGCGCCGCGCCCTCCTGGAGGCCGAACTCGCCGCAGAACAGCGAGTCTGGGAGGAGCAACAGGCCGCCCGCCGTCGCGCGGAGATCACCGCCCTGCCGGCGGCCCTCCCCGGGCTGATGCCCGGTGTCATCGACCAACCGGCGGACGCCGAGAGGCTCGGCGATGAACTCAGGAAGAAGGTGGTCGGCGTGTGGCGCGGCACCGGGCACGCCGGCGGGACGCGCGAGGTCGAGTATCACGCTGATGGCACCTTCCGCGACCGCATGACCGGCGCCGGGGCGCGGGAGTGGTCGGGGTTGTGGGCGGTCGACGGCGCCACCGGCACGCGCGTGCTGCGTATCACCCGTGAGGGCGGCGGGCCGACGACGGTGCGGCTCTCGTTCGAGGGCGACGAGCTGATCCACGACGACGAGCCCGGCCGCGCGACCGTGTTGCGGCGGCAGTAAGACATCGCTTGCGGCGAAGCAGGGGGTCAGTTCTTCGGCTGCCGTTTTGTGAAGACGACGACGTGCTGCCACGGCAGCGTGCCGATGGTGCGGGTGTGCTCCATCTCGGCGAACGGCTCCATCTCGCGCAGCACCTGCCGCTCGCTCATCTTGTGCACGAGCTTGATGAACACCTTCGGGTCTTCGAGGCGGAACTCCACGAACACCAGCCGCCCGCCCGGCTTCAGCGCCGTCACCATCTTCTCCACCATCTCGAACGGGTGGCTGAATTCGTGGTACACGTCCACCATCAGGATGAGATCCACGCCGTCCGCCGGCAGCTTCGGGTCGGTCTCGGTGCCGCGGACGGTTTCGACGTTCTTCACGCCCAGCTTCTTGGCCTTCTCGGTCATCATCTCCAGCATCTCGGGCTGGATGTCGGACGCGATCACCTTGCCGCGGTCGCCGACGAGCGGGGCGAGCAGGAAGGTGTGGTAGCCGCTGCCGGCGCCGACGTCGGCGACGACCATCCCCGGCCGCACGGCCAGCGCCTCGATCAGCTTGGCGGGCTCCTCCTCCTTCACGCGCTCGGGGCGTTCGAGCCAGCTCGCGCCCTGGTAGCCCATGACGCGGGCGATCTCGCGGCCCATGTAGAACTTGCCGATCCCGTCCGGGTCGTGGTCGCGCTTCGTCTCGTACTTCGGGGCGACGCGCTTCGGCGCCGGCTCGTCGGGGCGCGCCGCGAGCGCGGCGGCGGACAGGGTGGCGAGCCCGCAGGCGAGGACGGGGGAGAAGCGCATGGAAGGGTTCTCGTGGCCGTGGAACCGCGGACGCCGCCCGGGGCTATCGTATCCCACCCCTTCGGGGTGAAGAAGAGTGGTTCGGTCGGTGGGGCGGGTTTTGCCCTCTCGTTCCCCCGCTCGGCGGGGGAACGAGGAGTGGGGTCACCCCTCCAGCGGGTACATCGGCCGGCGGATGCGGGTGTACGTGAACCGCGCCGGGTTGATCGCCGTCAGGCCCGGCGTGTCCACCTCGATGACCTCGCCGGCGACCGGCGCGTACGCCGCCTTGTACGCCACCGCCGCCTTCACCACGATCGCCGACGCCGCCCGCGGGTCGATGCCGAGGCTCGTCAGCTGGCCGAGGCTGAACGGCGGGGTGCGGAGCGTGTTCAGGACGACGAGACTGTCGTCGCCGAGGTCGAGGACGGCGGTGTGGCCCTGGTCGTTCTGCCGCCGGCCGCCGTGGCGGGCTTCCCGCTCGACCCACTTCCCCTCGTGCAGCGACCGCACCACCCCGCGCACCGTGACGGGCGGGCCGTGCATCCCGTCGGTGCCGCCGAGGGGGCCGTCCATCACCCCGCCGACGCCGATCGCCTTCGCCACCCGCACCGCCTCCGGGGCGTACAGCACAACGACGAACCCCTTCGCCCGCTGCTTCAGCAGCTCGGCGAGCAGCACCGTGCCGTCGCCCGCCGAGCCGCCGCCGATGTTGTCGCCGAGATCGACGAGCAGCACCGGCGGGCGCTGCGACGCGGTGGCACGGCTCACGGCTTCGGCGGGGACCGGGCACGGCACGTACAGCCGCTCGCGGACGTTCCACATGGCGTCGGCCAGTTCGGTGCCGACCGCCTTCGACTTCGAGCGGTCGCCGTCGGCGACGACGATCACGCTCGGCCCCATCTCCGGCACGTCGGCGTAGGGGAAGCCGGCCATCAGGCTGACCGAGAGGACGCCGGGCCACGCCTCGGCCTGGCGGGCGAGTTCTATGAGCCCGCTCATCGGCGCGCGGGCCGTGTCCTGGCCGAGCAGGTTGAGGATCATCGGCGGCTTCACGACGTGGACGACCGGCTTGATCTCGCCCTTCACCGCGCGGACCAGCAGGTGCGCCGCGAGCAGGCCGCGCTCGCGCTGGTCGACGTGCGGGTACGTCTGGTAGCCGACGAGGACGTTCGCCGTTTCCGCCATTTGTGGCGAGACGTTGCCGTGGAAGTCGAGCGACGCGGCGATCGGCACGTCCGGCCCGACGGCGGCGCGCAGCCGGCGGAGGATTTCGGCGTCGGCGTCGGGGTACGTCGGCGTCACCATCGCGCCGTGCAGCGCGACGAGCACGCCGTCCGGCTTCGCCATCCGCACGCCGGTGACGAGCGCATCGCAGACGTGCTCAAACACCGCGTCGGTGACCGGCCCGGACGGCGTCGCCCACGCCATCGCCAGCGGCACCACGTCGTAGCCGTACTTCTCCGCCCCTTCGAGGAACCCGCCGACCTCGTGGTGCGCCTCGCGCCAGACGGGCACGAGCGCCGCGCCGTAGGTGAGGCTCCCCTCGCGGAACCGGTCGAGGTCGGCCGGGAACTGGGAGAACGTGTTCGATTCGTGCATGAACCCGCCGACCGCGATCCGCATGGCCGTCGCTCCGCTCCGGGAGGGGACAGGGGGCAGAAGATAGAGGACAGTGGGCGCTTCGGCTTTTACCCCTTCGGGGTAAAACCCACCGGCCCGTCGGTATCCCACCGAACCCGAGTGGTCGGCCGGTGTCAATCAGATTCCGTATCTTTTCCCGTGCGGCGGTGGCGCCGCGATTCCTCTCACCGATGGTGCGAACGTGGCCGTGAACGTGGCGGTGGTCGGGGCGACCGGGGCGGTGGGCGACCTCATGCGGGCGGTGCTCGCCGAGCGCAACTTCCCGGTGCGGACGATCAAATTCCTCGCCTCCGAGAAGAGCGCCGGGAAACCCGTCACGTTCGCCGGCCAGACGTACACGGTCGAGCCGATCCGGGCCGAGGCGTTCGCCGGCGTGCAGATCGTCCTCAGCAGCACGCCGAGTTCGGTCAGCAAGGAGTACTCGCCGATCGCCGCGAAGGCCGGCGCCATCGTCGTCGATAACTCGTCCGCGTGGCGGATGGACCCGGACTGCCCGCTCGTCGTCCCCGAGGTGAACGCCGACCAGCTCCACCACATCAAGAAGGGGATCGTCGCCAACCCGAACTGCGTCGCCATCCCGCTGACGGTCGCGCTCAAGCCGCTGCACGACCTCGGCGGGGTGAAGCGCGTCGTCGTCGCCACCTACCAGTCGTCGTCCGGCAAGGGCGCGAAGGGGCTGGCCGACTTCGAGAACCAGCTGCCGGCGTACGCGGCCGGGAAGCCGGTGCCGGCGCCGACCGCGCACCGGGCGCAGCTCGCCGGGAACGTCATCACCCTCGACTGGACCCTCGACCCGAACGGGTACACCGAGGAGGAGAACAAGGTCATCAACGAGACGCGGAAGATCCTCGGCGACGCGACCCTCGGCGTCAGCCCGACGTGCGTGCGGGTGCCGGTGAGGGTGGCGCACAGCGAGGCGATCACCGTCGAGTTCCACCGGCCGGTGGGCGTGGCCGAGGCGAAGGCGGCGCTGGCGAAGGCGCCGGGGGTGGTGCTGATGGACGAGGCGAAGGGCGAGTTCCCGCAGCCGATCCACGCCGCCGGCACCGACCACACCTACGTCGGCCGGGTGCGGCAAGACCCGAGCTGCCCGAACGCCCTGAGCCTGTGGGTGGTCGCCGACAACCTCCGCAAGGGCGCCGCGAGCAACGCGGTGCAGTGCGCCGAGGAGCTGGTGAAGCGGGGCATCGTGAAGTGACGCCCGACCTGCCCGAGCACCCGACCGACCTCACCCCGGAACAGCGGACGTACCTCGTGGGGCTCCGCGAGTTCGTCGGCAACCCGCCAAGCGCGACCCGGCTGTACGCCAGGATCATGCCCCGGGTCGTGCTCCTGACGGTCTGGTTCTTCGGGCTGACAGGGGCGGCGTGGGTGTACGAGGCGTACTGGGCGATGTGGTTCTCCCTCGGGATGTTGACCGGCTTCCTGCTCCTCGTCGTCGGCAACGTGAGGCGCTCGGTACGGCTGTGGCCGGTGTCGGCGGCGATACTGGACTGGAAGCGGCTCGACGAGCTTCTCGGTGAGTACGCCCCGGACCGCGACCGGCCATGACCGTCCGCAACCTCCGGCTGACGGTCCGCTACGACGGCACCGACTTCTCCGGCTGGCAGACGCAGCCGGGGCGACGGACGGTGCAGGAGACGCTCGAAGGCGCCATCGCCGCCATCACGCAGGAATCGCGGGTACGCGTGAACGCGAGCGGGCGTACCGACGCCGGCGTCCACGCGCTCGGGCAGGTGGCGAACGTGTACACGACGACGAAGCTGTCGTGCGACACGCTCCGCAAGGCGATCAACGCGAAGTTGCCGGCGGACGTGGCGGTGCGCGAGGTGGCGGAGGCAGCGCAGAGCTTCTGCGCGAACAAGGACGCGGTCCGCAAGCGCTACCGCTACGTCATCCAGGACGGCCGCATACCGGACCCGTTCCTGCACAAATACGCCTGGCATGTCCGCACCGAACTGGACGCGGACGCGATGCGGCGGGCGAGCGCGTGCTTGGTCGGCCGGCACGACTTCCGCTGCTTCGAGACGGAGTGGCCGAACCGCCTCACCAGCGTCCGCACGATCACCGACCTGACGGTCGCGCGCGACGGCGAGACGATCCGCGTCGAGGTGGAGGCGGACGGGTTCCTGTACAACATGGTCCGGGCGATCACCGGGACGCTGGTGCAGGTCGGCCGCGGCTACTGGCTCGAGGGCGAGGTGGCCGACGTGCTCCGCGCGATGGACCGCCGCCGCGCCGGCCCGACGGCGCCGCCCGAGGGGCTGTTCCTGTTGCGAGTCACGTACCCGGAGATTGCTTGTCCGTCGGAGCCCGGAGCGTGAGCGACGGGGTAGCTGAACCGGTCTTCGCCGAACGGAGTTGATGGGTTCGCCTACCCCGTCGCTCACGCTCCGGGCTCCGACGAACCACGAACCATGTCTGAGCACACCTACCCCGCCGAACTCCCGATCGCCCCGCTGACCGCCGCCCCGCGCGCGACCGTCACCGTTCCCGGCAGCAAGAGCATCACCAATCGGGCGCTCGTGCTGGCGGCACTCGGAAGTCTAGAGTCGGCCTGCACCCTGACGGGAGCGCTCCAGAGCGAAGACACGGAAGTGATGGTCGAGAGCCTGCGCCGGCTCGGCTATCCTGTCGAAGTTGAGTGGCCGACAGTGCGAATCGGGCACCAGCGAATCGGCCACGTTCCGAACAACTCGGCCGACATCTATGTCGCCAACTCTGGGACCACGATGCGCTTCCTGACCGCCCTCTGTGCGGTGGGGAACGGCCGCTACCGGCTTGACGGGATTCCCCGGATGCGCGAGCGGCCGATCGAAGACCTCCTCTCCGCCCTCCGACAACTCGGAGTCGGTGCGGAGAGCGAGGCCGGGAATGGGTGCCCGCCGGTCGTCATCGAGTCGAACGGCATCTTCTACAAAGACGCCGCTTGGATCAAAGCGGGGGTGAGCAGTCAGTTCCTCAGCGCCCTGCTGATGGTGGCCGGCCGGGGCAACGCGACCGGTGAGACACTCTCGATCCACGTCGAGGGGCCGGTCGTGTCGGAGCCCTACATCGCGATGACCGAGGAAATGCTCCGAACGTGGGGCATCCCGATCGGCGTCTCCCGTAACGAGAACGAGACGGTTTATCACTTCCCGTCCGATGCCACCGCTCACTACGGCAAGCTCGCCGCCTACGCCATCGAGCCCGACGCCTCCGCCGCCTCCTACTTCTGGGCCGCCGCCGCGGTCGCCGGCGGGCGCGTCACGGTCGCCGGGCTGACGCGGAAGTCGCTTCAGGGGGATGTGCGGTTCGTGGACGTGCTTGCGAAGATGGGGTGTCGTGTCGAGGAGTGCGACGCCGGTATCACCGTCCACGGCGGACCCCTCCGCGGGGTAGACGTGGACATGAACGACATCAGCGACACCGTGATGACGCTCGGCGCCGTCTCGCTGTTCGCCGACGGACCGACGACGATCCGCAACGTCGCCCACATCCGCCATAAGGAGACCGATCGCATCGCCGCGCTGGCGACGGAACTGCGGAAGCTCGGCGCCGCCGTCGAGGAGCGCGCCGACGGACTCACCATCACCCCCGGGCCGCTGCGGGGCGCCGCGGTGGACACGTACAACGACCACCGCATGGCAATGAGCCTGGCGCTCGTCGGGCTGAAGGTGCCGGGGGTGGTGATTCGCAACCCGGGGTGCGTGGCGAAAACGTACCCCGGGTTCTGGCAGGACTTGGAGAAGCTCCGGGTCTGAACGCCGGTGGCGGCCCGGTGTGGTAGTCGCAGGCTTCAGCGTGCGCCCGCGTAACGCAGGCTGAAGCGTGCGACTACCACACCGGGCCGCCACCGGCGTTCAGACCCGGAGCTTCTCCAAGTCCTGCCAGAACCCGG
>JAFKFQ010000071.1 GCA_017308215.1 bacterium
GTTTCGGCCCGGCCGGCGCCGGTTTCGGCCCGGCCGGCGCCGGCCCGCCGCCCTGCATCTCCAGCCCGAACCGCACCACGATGTACATCCCGCTCGATTTGTGCTTGTCCAGCTCCAGCAGCCCACTCTTCTCCGCGTCCTCCAGCAGCTCGCTGAACGTGCGGTAGCCGTAGTACCCCTCGTTGAACGACGGCTTCTTCCGCCGCATCGCGTCCTTCACCATCGACGAGTAGATGACCTCCTTGTTCTCCCGCCGCAGCGCCAGCAGCGAGTCGAGCAGCAGCGCAAACCCCTTCCGTTTCTTGTCCGGGATCGACTCGTTCATCCCCACCGGGGTGAGCGGGGCGCGGTCGAGGTCCTCGTAGTAGATGAACTCGTCACAGTTGTCGCGCAGCAGGTCGGACGTGGCGTCCACCAGCCCGAGGCCGATGACGTGCTTGCCGAGCTCCTTCAGCTTCGACACGAGCGGCGAGAAGTCGCTGTCGCCGGAGACGATGCAGAACGTGTCGATGTGGTCCTTCGAGTAGGCGAGGTCGATGGCGTCCACGACGAGGCGGATGTCGGCGGAGTTCTTGCCGCTGACACCGCGGCGCGGGATCTCGACCAGCTCGATGGCCGCCTCGTGGAGCGCGCCCGTGTACCCGCCAAACCGGCTCCAGTCGGCGTAAGCCTTCTTGGCGACGATCTTCCCCTTCTCGACCAGGCGTTCGAGCACCTTACCGATCTCGAACCGGTCGCGGCGGCCGTTGAAGCCGAGCCCCATGTTCTCGAAGTCGATGAACACGGCGAGGGCACGTTCCCCGTCGCCACGGTGCGATTTCATCCCGACACGACCCCTTCGGGGAGGTTCCGCGGCCGGGGCGATCCGGCTCACCGGTATTGTGCGAAACCTTGACCCCGTTTGCCAATACGGCGTGGCGGACTTGCGCGGTTGGGCAACGGCGGTGGGCGGAATAACCGCCCGGGATGGGACAAACGGCCGGGCGAGCGGCCGGCGTGAGCCGGCTGGATCTAGGCAGCAAGGAAGAATGGACCGGATAACCGGATGAACAGGATGGCCGAACCGGGCCTTCTGCTTGGGTTCGGCATCCTGTTCATCCGGTTATCCGGTCCATAGCCCGATTGTCTTCACCAGCCGGCTCACGCCGGCCAGTGCGCTCCCGCCGTAATACGCTGTTCCTTTACTCACACTCTCTCGAAATGGGGCGTTTCCGATGGCAGACCACTTCCGGCTCGACGGCAAGGTGGCGGTGGTGACCGGCGGCGGGCAGGGGATCGGCGAGGCGATCTGCCGGCGGCTCGCGGCGGCGGGGGCGAAGGTCGGCGTGTTCGACATGAACGCCGACAACGCGAACCGGGTCGCGGCCGCGGTGGGCGGGGTGCCGATGGTCGGCGACCTGACGAAGGAGGCCGACCTGGAGCGCGTCTTCGGCGAGGTGGTGAAGGCCGCCGGGCCGGTGGACGTCCTGGTGAACAACGCCGGCGTCGCCAGCCGAAAGGGCCGCGACGTGCCGATCTGGGAGAGCGTCCGCGAGGACTGGGAGTTCGTGCTCGGGATCAACGTCACCGGGCTGGTGCTGTGCTGCAAGGCGGTGCTGCCCGGGATGATCGAGAAGAAGTACGGCCGGATCGTGAACATCGCCAGCATCGCCGGCAAGGAGGGGAACCCGAAGATGGCGCCGTACTCGGCGAGCAAGGCGGCGGTGATCGCGCTGACCAAGTCGCTGTCGAAGGAGTTGGTCGGCAAGGGCGACATCTGCGTGAACAGCGTGGCGCCGGCGGTGATCCAGACGCCGATCCTCGACCAGCTCGACCAGGCGCAGATCAACATGATGCTGTCGAAGATCCCGCTCGGCCGGACCGGCAAGCCGGACGAGGTGGCGGCGCTCGTCCACTTCCTCAGCAGCGCCGACTGCAGCTTCACCACCGGGTTCTGCTTCGACATCTCCGGCGGCCGGGCGACGTACTGACCGAAAACGCCCCTCATGCCGAGGCGCAGGGCCGCAAGGAAGAACCGGGCGAAGACAATCCGTTGGTTTCTTCTCCGATTCTCTTTGCGGCCCCTGCGCCTCGGCGTGAGCGGTAAGGCGCCGCCGAAAAAAGAAGTAGGGCGACGGCCGGCTACGCCCCTTCGAGGGCCAGCGCCAGCGCCTCCCGCGCCGTCGCCACCGGGTGAATCTCGACGGCGCTCCGCACCTCGTCGGGGAGCCCCATCACCGCCGTCGCCTGTCCGGCGGGGACAATGACGTGTTTCCGCCCGGCCCGCACGGCGGCGGCGATCTTGTGCCCGAGCCCGCCGACCGGGCCGACCTCGCCGTGCAGCGCCACCTCGCCGGTGAACGCCCACCCCGGCTTCACCGGCCGGTTCGCCAGCGCCGACACGATCCCGACCGCGAACGCCAGCCCCGCCGACGGCCCGTCCTTCGCCTCGGCGATCTTCACCAGGTGCACCGCGACCGTCTGCGTCTTGAGGCGCGGCTCCGGGACGCCGAACTCGCGGAAGTTCGCGCGCACGAGGTTGTAGACGGCGCGCACCGAGTCCTTGAGCGCGGCGCCGTGCAGCCCCGTGACCTCGACCGTCGGCGAGCCGTTGAGTGCCGACACCTGAATCAGGATCACGTCGCCGCCGACCTCCTGCCCGTCGCGCAACTGCACCGCCAGCCCCGTCACGGAACCGACCACGGCCTCGGTGTTCAGCCGGTCCTGCGTCGCGGCGGCCTCGCGGCGTTGCAGGTCTTTCGCGGAATGCGAAGCCACCGCCGCCGGTGCGATGAGCCGCGGCTTGAACTCGCCGGGCGCGAGCGCGCAGAGTTGCTGGTGCACCCGCTGCCGCAGCTCGCACGCGAACGTCACCAGTTCCAGCAGTTCGGCGTCGGTGGCGTTGCCGTCGGGATGGAGCAACTTCAATAGCCCCGACGTGAGCCGTTCGACCGCCGTCTGGTCGCGGCGCGTCACGCCGGGGTGGAGCGGCACGTCACGCACGCGGTCGGCGAAGCTGTCCTTCCGCAGCTGCGCCAGCACCTCGCCGAAGTAGTCCGTCACGAACCCGACGCCGGTGGCGACCGACGCGGGCGAGATCTTCGGCACCTCCCAGCCCGGCAGGTAGCCGTGCATTCGGTCGAGGAGGGCCGAGTCGATCAGCTCCTCGGGCAGCGGCTCGACGAGGTGGCGGTAGCGCGGGTGCGGCTGGTCGCCGTCCACGTCGAGGTTGCCGGCGAAGACGAGGCCGGCGTCCGCCGCGAAGTGCAGCGCCCCGCGGCTGAACTGGCCGCTCTCCATGTAGTCCTTCAGCGTCGAGATCGTCTCCGACTCGTCGCCGAACGTGGTGTGCGCGATCTCGTCGAACACCACCACCTTCCGCGTGCCGAGGATGCCGACCTGTTTGGTGGCGAGGTTCACGAACAGGTTCGCCGGCGTGGTCTTTCCGCCGCTCACGGTGAACACGCGGGGCGACAGGTTCCGCAGGAGGAACGTCTTGCCCGTCTGCCGCGGGCCGAGCTCGATGAGGTTCACGTTCCGCTCGACGAGCGGCACCATGCGGGCGAACAGGAGCAGCCGCGTACGCCGGTCGGGGAACGCGCCGGCGGCGTAGCCGGCGCTTTGCAGCAGGAGCGCCGCCCACTCGTCGGTGGTGAACTTCCCGCGGGCGGCGCGGAACTCGGCGACGTCCGGCGGGCCGACCTGGAACGGCGTGAACGCGACCAGTTCGTTCGGCGCGTCGGCGCTCGCCTCGGGGGCGTACTTCACCTTCGCCGTGCCCCACAGCCCGCCGAGCAGGAGCCCCGGGTTCGCCTCGACCACCGCCGCGGGCACGCGCACCTTCTGGTCGCCGAGCGCCGGCACGCGGCCCCAGCGCTGGCCGCTCTTGAGGTCGACTCGCGCCTCGACGTTGTCGATCAGCGTCACCTCGCCCTTGCCGAGGAGCTTCTCCTTGAGGAGTTCGCGGTGCTCCAGGTCGGGGAGGAGTTCGGCGATCTTCGCCTGGATCTTGGCGAGGTCGTCGCGCCACGTCTCGGGCTTGACGTACTTGGCAATGAGGTACTCGGAGACGTACCGCGGCAGCCGGTGGAACGCCGCCGCCTGGGCGAGCGACTTCACCACCGCCTTGTCGCCGAGCAGGGCGTGCGCCTTGCGGTCGAGGTCGGTGAGCGGGTGGTCGTCGAAGAGCGCCATCGAATGCCTCGTAAATCAGCCGAACACGTCGTCGAGCAGGGCGTTCTCGCGGAGGTCGGTCGGCGGCGGGGGCGTCGGCTTCTCCAGCGGCTCGCCGAACGGGGCGATCAGCGTCTCGGCCGCGGCGCGGACGGCAGCGCGCTTCTGCTCCGCCATCCGCGCGAACTCCGGGCCGAACGCCGCCGCCTTCGCCGGGTCGAGCTTGTCGGTCAGGTTCGTGAACCGCCGGCGGATCAGCTCCGGATCGAGCGGCACGTCCGGCGCGATGTCGAGGACGGCGCGGTGATCGACGACCGGCGCCGGTGCTGGCGACGGCGGTTCGGGCGGCTTCGGCGCGGGTGGTGGCGGAGCCGCAACTACGCCCAGCGCGGCGGCGATGCGGGCGAGGGCGTCGCGCTCCTTCGCGCTCGGCGCACCAGAAGCGGCGGCCACGCGCCCGGCGAACGCCAGTAGCGCCGGCCACTCGGCCGCCGGGACCGCGCCGCGGACGGCGTGGAGCGCGTCGCCTTCGGTGGGAATCGCCTTGTCGGTTTGCTCCAGCACCGGGTCGATCGACCGGGCGAGCGCCGGGTCGTGGCCGAACAGGGCGTCGAGGTGCGCCCGCACGGCCTTCCGCTCCGCCGCCGCGACACGCCCGTCCGCCTTCGCCACCATCATCCCGAACCCGGCGACCGCCCGCAGCCGCGCCAGTCCGTCGGGCTCCGCCGGCTTCGGTGCGGCGGGCGCTGATGGCGCGGCCGTCAGCGCCGCCTGGAACAGATCGGCGGGCGCGGCCGGCTTGGCGGCGAGTGTCGGAGTGACGGTGGGCGGCACCGCGGGGGCGACCGGCGCGACCGGCGGGGTCGACGTGGGCGGTGGGGGCGGCGGGGGAGCCGACGGTACCACCACGACCGGGAACGGGCGGGCGATCACGTTCGCCAGCGTCGCCGATTGATTCTCGCGCTTCAGGAACGCCACGAACGAGATCGGCCGGGCGACGGCGAACAGGTCGAACGCGGTACCAACCGCCTGTTCGACGGCGGCCAGTTCGCGCCCGCGCTCGTCGGCGCGGGCGGCCTCGGCAGTGCGGAGCGCGGCGGCCCGCCGGCGGAACTCCTGTGCCTCCGGGCACCCGCCGGCGTCGAACCGGGCGCGGGCGTCGGCCTTGACTGCCATGAGTGCCTGGACCAGCGCGGTCCCGCGGGTCGGTCCGATGTCGGGGATCTCGTGGAACTTGACGTCCAGCACGTCGGCGATGACCGGGCCGGACCGGGCCTTCACCTTCTCGACCGTCGCCGGGCCGATGTTCGGGTAGTCGCCGAGGCGGTCGGTCGGGATCGTCCGCAGGTGGCGGCGGAAGTAGTCGTCTTCGAGCCGCTTGATCTCGCCGTCGGCCAGACCGATCTCGGCGGCGAGTGCCGCGTGGCGGGCGCGCAGGGTGTGCAGGTGTGCAACGACCTTCCGCCGCCACCGCGCCGCCGGCGTGGCCCGGTACAGGGCGTAAGCCGCGGCAAGGGCCGCGGCGGCGACCAGAAGCGGAACGACCACGTAGATCATGCGCGAGACCGGCCCCCGGGGTACGGGAAGTGTACGGTGATTCGCCGGCCGGCGACACTGCTTGTAACGACCCGGCGCTCGTCCCGTTGTGTCGGCATCGGCCGCGGGGTAGGCTCGGGGTTCCGCCGGAGCCACCCCCATGTTCCCCCTCGCGCTCGTCCTCCTCACGCCCGCCGCCGACCCGCCGCCGTTCGCCGACCAGCCGCCGCACACCTGGGTGAAGCGCAGCCCGCGTCCCGGTGGGCCGCCGTCGCCGGCGCTCGGGTACGAGGGGTCGCTGGTGTGGGACGCGAAGCACAAGCGGGTGATCCGCTTCGCCGGGCACAACCAGGGCGGCGGCGGCGAGCAGAACGCCGAGACGTGGAGCTTCGACCCGCTCACCGCGAAGTGGGAACTCAAGGAGTCGAACACGTCGCCGCCCGGCGCGTGCTGTAACCAGCAGAACGTGTTCGACGCCCACCAGGGCCGCTTCCTCCGCTTCCCGGCGTTCAGCGGCAGCCACGGGTGGCAGTGGTTCCGCGAGATTTACCTGAGCAACAGCACGGCGTGGTCCTACGACCTCGGCGAGAACCGCTGGCGCGACCGGCGCCCGCTCCCGGCGCCGCGCGTCGCGCCGCTGCGGTGTGCGAGTTGGGACTCCGAGTATCAGGTGGGCGTGGTGTTCGGCGGCGAGGGGAGCAACGAGGGCACGCTCGTCTACGACCCGTACACGAACACGTGGCACCGCCTCGGCCCGGCGACGCAGCCGGAGCCGCGCAGCGGCGGGAACATGGCCTACGACGCGGCGAACCGGCTGCACGTCCTGTTCGGCTCGCAGTTCGGCACCGACCCGGCGACGTGGACGTTCGACCTGGCGCGGAACGAGTGGCGCGCCCACCGCGCCGAGGGCGGCCCGCCGGCCGACCGCAGCGACCCGGTCATGGCCTACGACCACGCGGCGCGCCAGGTCGTCGCCGTGGTCCGCACCATCGACCGCACCGACGGGAAGGAGATCGCCGGCGGTCACGTCGAGACGTGGGCGTTCGACGCCGCCGCGAAGGCGTGGGCGAAACGTAACCCGCCGCGCGAGCCCGACGGCTGGAGTAACCGCTCGCGCGTGATGGTGGCGATGCCCGAGCTGAACGCGCTGTTACTCGAATCGGTGGTCAACCCGACGCAGCGAGTGAAGGGCGTGGACCGCGAGCAACAGATGTGGACGTACCGTCTCGGCGAGCCGAAGGCGCCCGCGGTGCCGGTGCCGGTCGGCCTGCGCGTGAGGGCGGAGGCGAAGGCGGCGGTCGTCGAGTGGGACGGCCCGCGCGGCGCTGATGTCGAGACGTACCTGCTGTTCCGTGGCGACGGGCCGACGCCGTGGCAAGCCGAGTACAAGCTGATCGCCACGAAGGGCGCGCTCGAGCGCGAACGGCGGTTCGCGCGCGACGACCGCGAGTACCGGGTCCGCGACGAGGGCGCGGGCGACCGGCCGGTCTTCTACAAGGTGAAGGCGGTGGCGAAGGCGGGCGAGAGCACGTTCACGCCGGTCGAGCGAGCCCAGCCGCGCATGCCGGACGACGTTCACACCACGGTCGTGGATGCCAAGCGCGTCACCGTGTGGTGGCTGCCGAAGGGGGCGGGGCGGTACGTCGTCGAGCGGGCGCCGGTCGAGGTGTACAGCGACGACCAGATCAAGCGCCTCAAGACCGACACCGACCCGCTCGACGAGCCGAGCGTCGGCGCGGTCGCGCGGATCGGCCGGTTCGAGCGCCTGACGAAAGAGCCGATCACGGAATGGATCGGCCAGGAGGCGCGGGCCGGAAGCACGTGGGCGTTCTTCAACGACACGACGGTTGACCTGACGAAGCACGCGCCCGACGCCTTCGACGCCGCGAGCGAGGCTGTACGCCGATACCCGGCCGACCAGCTCGACCCGGCGGGGAAGCCGTACCGGTTTGCGGTATACGCCTACCGCGTGCGGGCGGTGGACGCACTCGGCGTCGAGAGCGGCCCGAGCGCGTGGGCGCTCACCATCCCGCCGGCGGTGGAGGACGTGTTTGCGAAGGAGAGCGGGACGACGTGCGAACTCAAGTGGCGCGGCATGGCGCGGGATTACGTCTCCGGCTACCGCGTCTATCGGATGGAAGGGCCGCGCGCGAACGGCCCGGGCCAGAAGGTCACCCGGCTGACGCCCGGGCCGGTGAACACGTTCACGTTCACCGACCGCGGCGCGACGGCGGACACGAATCGCTACTGGGTCGTCGCCGTGGACCGGCTCGGGCAGGAGGGCATCCCATCGGCGCCGGCGTGGAGCAACCGGCAGTTCCGGGCGTTCTACCGGCCGTTCACCGGGGAGTGGCACCAGTAACACCAAGCACGAAACTCGAAACTCGAAAGCCGAACCAAGCAGCGATCTTGGGTTCGGCTTTCGAGTTTCGAGTTTCGTGCTTGGT
>JAFKFQ010000072.1 GCA_017308215.1 bacterium
GCCCGGAAGCCCGGCCGCCGCGAGCAGGGCCGCGTGGCCGTCCTGCCGGGTACGGGCGTGGTGGATCGCGGCCCGGAGGGCGTCCGGGCCGGCCCCAGGCCGCGCGGCCCACGCCTGCACGAGCTCGCGCAGGGGACGCATCTGCTTCTCGAGGTCGGTGGCCGACCGGAGTTCGGTGAAGACGAGTTCCAGTGCCTGGCCGCGGCGGTCGCGGGGTCCGACGGCCCGCACGATTTGCAACAGGTTATCCCAGACCCGCGGCGACATCCGGCCGGATGTGCCGGCACCCGGGGGCTGCAACCCGGCGCGGAGCAGCAGTCCGGGCAGCGGCCCCTCGGTCAGCTCGTGCGCGAGCAGGGTGGGCAGCCATGTCCGTAGGAGTGGCCCGCGCCCGGGCGCCGGCATGCAGTGCTCGTGGTTGAGGGAGACGAGGTGGGAGACCGAGAACCCCTGCTCGCGGAACTGGCGCACGAGGCCGTCTTCGAGCGCGTACCGGTCGGGGTCGGCCCCGTCCGGGTCGAACAGGAGCGCGGATAGTTCCTGAATCTCCAGGCCGAGCTCGACGGGCGGGACGCCGAACTCGCCGGCCGTCTGCACCACCTCGGCGAGCACGCGGACCAGCCTGTCGGGGGCTTCGCACGCGGCGACCAGGCCGGCGATCGCCCGGCGGACCTCGACCGCGGACGCGCGCGACCGCCGGCACCGCTTCTCGTATTCGGCATACGCCTCCAGCACGAGGCGACCGTCCGGAAGGTCGATCCACCAGTGAACCCGCCGGACGACTTCGACCGGTGGCACGCCGGCCCGGACCGCGACGGCGTCGGCGCACAGCTCCCGTGCGGTTGTCTGCCACGACTCGATCCGCACCCGGTCGACGAGCGCGCGGGCGGCCCGGGCGAGCTCGAGTACCTGCCCCGGCCGGTCGCCGCCGTCCCCGGTGTGCCGGACCAGCGTCACGAAGAGGTCGGCCCACTCGCCGCTCAGCCCGGTCCCGCAGACCGTGTCCACCGCGCGTTGCAGGGTGTCGCACGCCCCGTAGTCGAGCCCGGCGGCCGGGAGGGCCAGCGCGGCGTCCACCCGGCGGCGGAGCGCCTCGTGGGGAGGGAGCCGGCCGTAGTCATCATCTGTGGCCAAGCGGTCCCCCGCGGAGTGCCGTCCGCCGCTCTCCCGGCCGTCCGATCAGATGAGGCACCCACACCATACCTGGTTCACGAATTAGAACCGGCAGCGGGACGGCGGACAAGCGTCGGCACACCGACCGCGCGGCGGCCACGGCGACAGCCCCCTCAGTCGAGTGGCAAGCGAAGAACTGGTCACACTACCAGATACCCGGTATCAGCCGGGACCGAACGCGGCGGGCGTACTCCTTGTACCCCTCCAATTCCTCACGGAGCGTCCGGTCCTCCAGCGCGGTCCTCACCACGAGGACGACGGCCCCGACGCCAGCGGGGGCCAGTGCCCAGTACGACCCGAGCGCCAGCGGGAAGCCGAGGAAGAGGAAGAGCGACCCCAGGTAAAGCGGGTGGCGCACGACGGCATAGGGACCGGTCGAGATCACGGTCTGCCCCCGCTCACGCTGGATGCGGACGGTCGGCTCCGCGAACTTGTTCGTGGCGTAGACCCAGATCGAGCCGAGGTAGCCGACGGCCGACAAGACGTACCCCACGGCCACCGACCACGCGGGGGCGGAGGACCAGCCGAAACGGGCGTCGAGGCCGGCGAGCGGGAAGGTCGCAAAGAAGGCGAGTAGCAGGACCGAGACGAGTACCTTGTCCCACCCCTTCGTTCCCGCACGGATCTTGCTGCGGGCGACGAAGATGTCGGGGTTGACGCGCCAGAGATAGGCAATGCTCGGGACCGTCAGGAGGGTGAAAAACGCGAGGAAGCGCCAGCCGATCGGCCACCCGATGTCCCCGGCCGAGAGGAAGAGCCCGAGGCCGAGGATGAGGACGAACCCGACAAGCGAAAGGACAGCCCGCAAGAACACGGCGATGGTCACCCGCCCCGTTTCAGGCATGCCGGAACTCATCTCCGGGCGACCGTCGATACTTCGGGTGGGCGGCGGGGCCGCGCTGCGCGGGCGATTCGGTCAGCGGATCGCCGATCCGGGGTCTTTGTATTCGACGTGACCTCTACAGCCGGGACGGCGTGTGCTTTGCCGCTGCGTTGACGGCAGGTCTGACGGGGGGTACGCTGGGTGGGGATTATCGAACTCGTCCTTCGTCATTCGTCCCTCGTCGTTCGAGGAGCAGGCCCGCTGGCTTGCCCTCTCGAATGACGAGGGACGAATGACGAAGGACGGGTCCGCGCAGGAGTTCTCCCCCATGCCGGGTTCCGGGCGACTTGCCCGCTGCTGGGTGCCGGCCATCGTCCTGGCCGGCATATTTGTCAGTGCGGATCGAGCACAAGAGCCGGCCAAGAATCCCCCTCCGTCCGGAGAGCGGTTCGATCGCGCCGCGGTGCAGCAGTTTGTCGCGGGGTACTGCACGAGTTGCCACGACGAGAGCGCGAAAAAGGGCGGGCTCGACCTCGACGCCGTCAGCTCTGAAGACGTGGCCGCCCACCCGGAGGTCTGGGAAAAGGTGGCGCGGACGTTGGCGGCCCGGCAGATGCCCCCGGTCGGAAGGAAGCGGCCCGACGAACGGGCGTATGCCTCCTTCGTGGCCGGGCTCGAGGCCGAGCTCGACCGAGCCGCCGCCAAGCGCCCCGACCCCGGCCGCACCCCCACCGTGCGGCGGTTGAACCGCACCGAGTACCAGAACACGGTCCGCGACATCCTGGCGCTCGAAGTCGATGCCACGCTCCTCCTGCCGGCGGACGAAGCCAACCACGGCTTTGACAGTGCCCCCCTGGGCGACCTCTCGACGACACTCCTGGACCGCTACATCACGGCCGCCCAGCGGATCAGCCGGTTGGCGGTCGGCCGGGCGCCGACGACTCCCAACAGCGACACGTTCCGGGTTCCTCCGGACCTGACCCAGGAAGGGCACGTGGAAGGGCTCCCCCTGGGGACGCGGGGCGGCACCCGAATCCCGTTCACCTTCCCGCAGGACGGCGAGTACGACGTCCAGGTCTGGCTGACCCGGGACCGCAACGAGACCGTCGAGGGGCTCCGCGAGCCGCACGACTTGCTCGTCCTGCTGGACCGCAAGGAGATGGCTTCGCTCACGGTCCGGCCGCCCGTGAACAACGAGGTGAACGGCCGGGTGGACGCGAACCTGAAGGCCCGCGTCGCGGCGACGGCCGGCCGTCACGACCTCGGCGTGACGTTCGCGCAGCAATCGACGTCGCTGCTCGAAACCAAGCGCCAGCCGTACCAGGCGCGCTACAACCTGCACCGGCACCCGCGCACGACGCCGGCCATTTATCAGGTCACAGTTACCGGCCCGTTCAACGCGAAGGGGCCGGGGGACACGCCCAGCCGGCGGCGGATTTTCGTCCGGCGGCCGGACAAGCCCGAGGACGAAGAAGGGTGTGCCAAAGACATCGTCTCCGCCCTCATGCGGCGGGCGTACCGCCGGCCGGTCGTCGAGGCCGATGTCGCCAAGGCGATGACGTTCTACCGGCAGGGGCGTGCCACCGGGGACTTCGAGGCGGGCGTTGAGCACGCCCTGAGCAGCATTCTGGTCAACCCCCAGTTTCTGTTCCGCGTCGAGCGCGACCCGGCCGACATTGCCCCCAAAGCGTCCTACCGCGTGAGCCCCCTTGACGCGGCGTCGCGGCTGTCGTTCTTCCTGTGGGGCAGCATCCCCGACGACGAACTCCTGGACCTGGCCGCGCGCGACGAGCTCCGCAAGCCTGACGTGTTCGAGAAACAGGTGCGCCGCATGCTGGCGGATAGCCGCGCGCGGAACCTGGCGACGAACTTCGCCGCCCAGTGGCTGCACCTGCGCAACCTGGACTCGATCACCCCGGACCTGCGCCTGTTCCCCGACTTCGACGACAACCTGCGCAAGGCCTTCCGGCAGGAGACGGAGCTGTTCGTCGAGAGCGTCCTGCGCGAGGACCGGAGCGTGCTCGACCTGCTCGCGGCGGACTACACGTTCCTCAACGAGCGCCTCGCCAAGCACTACGGCATCCCCCACGTCTACGGCGACCGCTTCCGCCGCGTCGCGCTCGGCGCCGACCGGGAGCGGGGCGGTCTGCTGCGCCACGGGAGCATCCTGACCGTCACGTCCTACGCCACGCGCACCTCGCCGGTGGTCCGGGGCAAGTGGGTGCTCGAGAACTTCTTGGGCACCCCGCCCCCGCCCCCGCCGGGCGACGTGGGGGCGCTCGACGACAACACCGTGTCGGCGAGCCTGCCGATCCGCGAACGGCTGGCCGCCCACCGCTCGAACGCCGCCTGCGCGAGCTGCCACCGGCTGATCGACCCCGTCGGCTTCCCGCTGGAGCAGTTCGACGCCGTCGGGCGGTGGCGGACGCAGGACGAGGGCCGGCCGATCGACTCGGCGGGCGGACTGCCCGGCAGCGGCGAATTCGACGGCGTCGCCGGGCTCGAACGGGCGCTCCTCCAGCGCCCCGAGCTGTTCGCCCGCACGGTGACCGAAAAGTTGTTCACGTTCGCCCTGGGTCGGGCGCCGGAGGAGTTCGACGCCCCGGCGATCCGCAAGATCGTCCGCGACGCGCGGGCGGACAACTATCGCTTCTCGTCCCTGATCCGGGGCGTCACGGCCAGCACGCCTTTTCAGATGAGGAAGGCCGAATGATCGTCACGAAGAGGGCGCTACCGCGGCGCACGTTCCTGCGCGGGGTGGGGGCCGCGGTGTCCCTGCCGCTCCTGGACGCCATGATCCCGGCGCTGACCGCCGCGGCCCAGACGCCGGCCGCGCCGCAGCGCCTGCGCCGCCTCGGCTACGTCTACATGCCGATGGGCTGCGACCGCGCGCGGTGGACGCCCCCGGGCGGCGACCGCCTCGGCGAGCTCCCGTTCATCCTGGCCCCGCTGGCGCCCGTGAAGGAGCACGTGACGGTCGTCTCCAACACGGAGTTGCGGAACGCCTACCCCGGCACGCACGCGACCTCGAACTCCGCGTTCCTGAGCGCCGCGCGGGCGAAACTGACGGAAAGCGCCGACTACTTCCTGGGCACGACCGCCGACCAGGTCGCCGCCCGGCACATCGGCCGGGACACCCAGCTGCCGTCGCTCGAACTGTCGATGGACCTGATGGCGCTCGCCGGCCAGTGCGACAACGGGTACGCCTGCGTCTACCAGAACAACCTCTCGTGGTCCTCGCCGACCACGCCGCTCCCGAGCGAGGCGCACCCGCGGGTCGTCTTCGAGCGGCTGTTCGGCGACGGCGCCACCGGGGCGGAGCGCCGGGCCTCCCTGCGCGCCCGGGCGAGCCTGCTCGACTCCGTCATGGACGAGTTCACCACCCTCCAGACCCAGCTCGGCCCGGCCGACCGCGCCCGGCTCGCCCAGTACCTCGACACGGTCCGGGAGGTCGAGCGCCGCATCCACCGCGCCGAAGCCGCCGCGCGCGACAACCAACTGCCTGACCTCGCCCGCCCGGCGGGGGTGCCGGCGTCCTACGCCGACCACGCCCGGCTGATGTTCGACCTCCAGGTGCTGGCGTTCCAGGGGGACGTCACCCGGGTCGTCACCTTCCAGCTGGCTCGGGAGACGAGTAACCGGACGTACCCCGAGATCGGCGTGCCCGACCCGCACCACCCGCTCTCGCACCACGGCAACGACCCGGCGAAGGTCGAGAAGATCGCCAAGATCAACCGCTTCCACGTGTCGCTGTTCGCGGAATTTCTCGCCAAACTGCGGGCCACGCGCGAGGGCGAGGGCACGCTACTCGACCACTCGCTCCTGCTCTACGGCAGCGGCATGGGCAACCCCAACGTGCACGACCACGACGACCTGCCCATCCTCGTCGCCGGCGGTGCCGCGGGCCGCATGCGGGGCGGGCGGCACATCCGCTTCGCGCGGCCGACGCCGCTGGCCGACCTCCACCTGACGCTGCTCGACAAGGTGGGCGTCCGCCTCGGCTCGTTCGGCGACAGCCGGGGCAAGGTGGGCGATCTGTTCGAGCCGGTGTCGATGTAGTGACGTTCGGCGGCGGCGTAGCGCGTCATGGTTGGTAGCCGCAGGCTTTAGCCTGCGCTCGCGTGGCCGCAGGCTTTAGCCTGCGGCTACCAGTCGATACAGCCCGACCGAAACTAGGTCAGCCCCTTTCGGGGGCTTGTGGGACATCAGGTCGTCACCCGCGTGGAGCCGACGAGGATGGTCGAAAAGCGATTCGGCACCACGTGTCTGGGGCTGTTGCTGCTCGCCGGCGGGGTGGCGGCGCGGCCGGACGCCCTGTTGGCGGACGCAGCGGAGAAGATGGACCGGGCACGGGTGACGGACCTGCTCAAACGCGGGGCCGACGTCAACGCCGCGCAGGCGGACGGCACGACGGCCCTGCACTGGGCCGCCTACCACGACGACCCGCGTACGGCGGCCCTGCTGATCCAGGCCGGCGCCAGCGCCAAGGCCGCGAACCGCTACGGCGTCACGCCGCTCGCGCTGGCCTGCACCAACGGCGGCGCCGAGGTCGTGGAGCTGCTGCTCAAGGCCGGCGCGGACCCCAACGCGACGCTCCGCGGCGGGGAAACGGCCCTGATGACCGCCGCCCGCACGGGTCGGCTCGGCCCGGTGAAGGCGCTCCTCGCCCGCGGCGCGGACGCGAACGCCAGGGACCGCAAGGGACAAACGGCCCTGATGTGGGCCGCGGCCGAGGGGCACGCCGAGGTCACGTCGGCGCTGCTGGCGGCCAAGGCGGATTTCCAGACGCCCTCGCCCCTGGGCTTCACGCCCCTGCTCTTTGCCGCGCGAGAAGGCCGGCTCGACACGGCTCAGGTGCTGCTCAAGGCGGGGGCCGACGCCAACGACGCGGTTCAATCCAAGAAGACCGCCCCGAGAGGCCCGAGGACCGGGACGAGCGCGCTGCACATGGCGGTCGAGAACGCACACTTCGAGCTGGCGATCGCGCTGGTGAAGGCCGGGGCCGACCCCAACGACCAGCGCTGCGGGTTCGCCCCGCTTCACATGATCTCGTGGGTCCGCAAGCCGAACCGCGGCGACAGTGACGACGGCGACCCGCCCCCGACCGGCTCCGGGAAGCTCACCAGCCTGGAGTTCGTCAAGGAACTGGTCGCCCTCAAGGCCGACGTGAACCGCGCGCAGAAGCAGGGCGCGCCGGGCCGGGGCATCCTCGGGCGGTCCGGCGCGACCCCGCTGATCGCCGCGGCGTCCACCTCGGACGTCGCCCTCGTGCACGCCCTCATCGACCTGGGGGCCGACCCCAAGCTGACGAACGCCGACGGCACGACGCCGCTGCTGGCCGCGGCCGGCGTCGGCGTCGGCGCCCCGGAAGAGGCCGCGGGCAGCGAGCCGGAAGCGCTCGAGGTGGCCGAGATCCTGCTGAAGCTCGGTGCGGACGTGAACGCGGTCGACAAGAACCGCGAAACCGCGATGCACGGCGCCGCCTACCGCAACCACCCCAAGGTCGTCCAGTTGCTCGCCGACAAGGGGGCCAGGATCGACGTCTGGAACCGGCCGAACAAGGGCGGCCTGACCCCCCTGGTGATCGCCGAAGGCCACCGCCCCGGGCTCAACTTCCGGCCGTCCCCGCCGACCGTTGCCGCCCTCCACCGTGTGATGCTCGCCGCCGGCGTGACGCCCCCGAAGACACCCCCGCTTCCGGCCAACCTCCTCAAGCCGTGACCGCCAGGCAGGGAACGGCCGGCGTACCCGACCGACCGCGATCGGCGAAGACGGGTTCCGCCACCGCTCCCTGGCGGTCACGACTCGCGGGGTCGCCCTCACACTGCTCGCGCACCCGTGCCGACGACCAACCGGGTCACGCCGGCCGTTCGCCACGCCGGGGTTCGCACCCAGAACCGACCGGTCGACGCACCCGTATTGCCGTTCTCCGTCATCCGCGGGATGCCCGCCCGACGGGTGCGGGAAACGCCCACGCGGCGGCCGTCGGCCGCGCGGTGAGGCGCGACCGGCGGTCGCCGGTGGGCGGGTGTCGGGTTCCGGCGCGGTGCCCCAGCCGGCCGCTCGTGCCGCGGGGGTCGCAGGGGTTACCTGCTCGGTCGCCCGGACGACCGCCCCCGC
>JAFKFQ010000073.1 GCA_017308215.1 bacterium
GAATCCTGATACCTCGGCCGCGGTCCGGGCCGCGGCGGAGTCGGTGGGGCCACACCCGACACCTCACGCCATTTAGGCACCAGCGGTTGCCTGCCCACCCCACCCCGGGCGAGGCACGACCTCCCCGCGCTTGGCCTGATGGTCGCTGTCGCCGCCGCTCTCCGGCTTGCCAACGGGCCTGACTCCGCGTTTCGAAATCACCGCAGTTCGTACCCGTACCGCCTGATCACGTCGCCCCAGCGCCTCGTCACCTCGTCACGGTCCGCGTCCGACAGCGTGTACTTGTTCGCCTCGTACCCGCGCGTCGCCGCGAGGTACTCGTCCAGGCGCGGCTTGAAGGCGTCGTACCCGCCGAGGCCGAGTGCCTCGTACACGCGGCCCATCTCGCCCGCCGTATCCTTCACCAGCGCCTCGTAATGCAGTTCGTGGAACTGGCCGGCGGGGATGAGCGGCTTCGCCTCTTCGAGCCGGTCGTAGACCGTGCGGAACTCCGCGAACACCTTCTCGCGGACGCGCTCCGGGTTCGACGGCGTCTGGAGCCCGTGCTTGCGGCCGAGCGCGGTCCACAGGTTCACCGTGGACGGGAAAACGACGTACGGGTCGCGGACGATGTGGACGAACCGCGCGTCCGGGAACAGGTCCAGCAGCACCTTCACCCGCGCCGTGTGCGGCGGCGACTTCAGCACGAGCCGCCGGCGGTCGTGGTACGTCACGGCCTTCAGAAACCGCACGAGCCCGCGCTTCCACACCGCGAGCTGACCCGGCGTGAGCCCCGACAGGTCGAGCGACCCCGGGTAGACGCCCGGGCGGTTCGGGAAGGCGATGTCGGCGTAGGGCGACGGCAGGCCGAGCAGGCACAGCGCGAACTCGTCCTCCTGCGGGCGGTCCCAGCCCGCCGCCATGTTGTCCATCGGCCGCTTGTCCGGGGCGAGGAACTTCAGGGGCCCTTTGAGGAATCGCTCCGAGAGGAGGAAGTGCGTCGGCGCGAAGCACTGGAGGAACGTCGGGCTGGTGTGTCGCCCGTCGAGGCAGAGCAGTTCGTGCAGCAGCGTGGTGCCGGTCCGCCAGTGGCCGATGACGAACACCGGCGGGCCGACGAGTTCGGTGCGGCGGACCGCGGCGCCGTGCAGCCCCTCCTGGAACCAGCGGAGGACCATGTTCCCGACCGTGACCACCGACGCGATCAGCGCGATGTACGCCTGCCGCGGGCCGACCGCGAACCGGTTGCGGGCGAGGAGCCGCAGGTACGGCGGGTAGTCGCTCCCCTCCCACATCCGCGGCGACCAGGGGTCGCGTTTCGGACCGGTGCCGGCCGGGGTCATCCGCACGGTCTCCGCGGGCGAGGAAACTCTCGTTGAAGCGAATCGCCGCCGCGGGGCAAGGCCGATCCCGGGCGGGGCTTGGACGGCGACGGGCGGTGCCGTATGCTGGAGTCGTTACGGGGAGCGACGGCCGTGGTCCCGTTCCACCTCCAGTACGCGCTCGGCCGCCGCGACCGGCTCGCGGTCGAGTTCACCCCCCACCTCCCTGCCTTCGCGGCGGCACTCGGCTTCACGAGCGGCATCGCCTACCTCGGCGCCGTCGTGTCGGTGTGGTTCTTCGTCCTACTCCTGTTGCCGCTCGTCGTGTGCCGCGGGTTGATCGCGTTTCTGGCAGAAGTGGCGACGGTCGCGGCGCGCCCGGTGGACGTCGTCGTGGAAGCCGACCGCCTCGGACTGCTCACGCCGACCGGCCGCGTGTGGTTGTACCTCGATGGCGTCATCCAGGTCTACCGCACCGGGCATAACTGGACGCTGCTACACCTGAACGGATCGGTCCTGACCATCCCCACCGACATCATCGGGCCGGAGCAAGTCGAGTTCCTGAAGGGGTTCGCACTGCGCGGCTGGCGCGAGCGACAGCGACACGCCCCAGCAATCTAAACGTGCGGCTCATCGAATTTTCTAAATCGACTTTACTAAAGATGCTTTACAAACTCGCCGACGGGCCGTAATCTAATCACAACTATGGCCCCCACCGGCAACGGCGCCATGTCGGCGATCACCACCATCCGCCCGGCTCTGGTCGGTCGGCTGAACGAACGGCAGGTACTGCGCGTCATCCAGGCGCGAGGGCCACTCTCGCGCGCCGAAGTCGCGCGGGAAAGTGGCTTGAGCCCCCCCACGGTGTCGAAGGCGGTCGCGGCGCTGCTGAAATCCGGGCTGCTCGAAGAGGCGGACGCGACCGAGACGGCCCGCGGCCGTCCGGCGCCGCGCCTCCGACTGGCGAGTTCGTCCGCGCAAGTGCTCGGCGTGGCGATCGACGGCGGGCACTGTGAGGTCGTCTCGGCCGGGCTCGACGGCGAGCTTCATGCCGACCTCGTGGCGATCTCGACGCCGGCGAGTTACCCCGCGCTCCTCGACGCGATCGAGGCCGCCGCGCGCCAGTTAATGGGGCGGTCGCGGGTGACGACGCTCGGCCTCGGCGTGAGCCTCCCGGGGCTGGTGGACTACCGAAAGGGGTGCGGCGTCCTCTCGCCAAACCTGCCGATCACGAACGGCCGCCGCCCGGCGGCGGACCTGGCGGAGCGCCTGGGGATCGAGTGTACGCTCCTCCAGGAGTCGCACGCCCTCTGCCTCGCCGAGCGCGAGTACGGCCTCGCCCGCGGCATGGACGACTTCGCCATGCTCGACGTGGGCACCGGCGTCGGCCTCGGGGTGATGTCCGGCGGGCGGCTGGTGACGGGCCACTCCGGGCTCGCCGGCGAGGTCGGCCACATCACCGTCGTCGCCGACGACGGCCGCCCGTGCGGGTGCGGCAACCGCGGCTGCCTCGAAACCGAGGTAAGCGACCACGCCCTCGCGGAGCGCGCGTCCGAGAAGCTCGGCCGCAGCGTGGACGTGGACGAGGTGATCGACCTGCTTAAGGCCGGCACGGTGGACCTGTCGGCGGAGCTGCGGGCGGCGGTGAAGTACCTGGCGGTCGGCGTAGCGGCGGTGTTGAACCTGTTCAACCCGGCGACCCTGTTCATTCACTCGCGGTTGTTTGAAACTGACCCGGGGTTGTTCGACGAGGTCGTCCGTCAGGCCCGGGCCCGCACGCTCCCGCCCGCGTTCGCCGACACCCGCATCGTCCCCGCCAAGGGGAGCAAGCGGCAGGGGGCGGTGGCCGGAATCGTTCGACTCTTGACGGATGCCGTGGCCCAAGACGTCTAACCCTCTCGCCGCCTGCGGCGATGCATCTGAGGACACCGCGATGCGCGCTCTCCCGCCGATCGTCGCCGTCCTGCTCGCCGCGTTCGTCGCGCGCGAGCACGTCCGCAGCGCGGACGCGCCGCCGCTGAAGCTCCTGTTCCTCGGGGACAATGCGGGGCACCAGCCGGCGGCGCGGTTCGCGCAGCTCCGGCCCGTGTTCGCCACGCGCAACATCCAGCTCACCTACACCGACAAGCTGGACGACCTGAACGCCGAGAACCTGAGCCGCTTCGACGGCCTCCTCGTTTACGCGAACCGGTCCACTGCGCGAGCTACTGCTTCCTCAACTCACCCGCCTACGTCGACCTGGTCGGCGCCCAGTTCCGGAGCCACACCACCGGCACCTTCCGCACCACCCCGGTCGCGCCCGACCACCCGGTCCTCAAGGGCTACCGCTCGTTCACGAGCTTCGACGAGACCTACGTCCACCACCGGCACAACGACACGGACCGCACCGTCCTCGAGGTGCGCGAGGAGCCCGGCGTGAAGGAGCCGTGGACGTGGGTGCGCACCCACGGCAAGGGGCGCGTCTTCTACACGGCGTGGGGCCACGACCAGCGGACGTGGGGCAACCCCGGCTTCCACAACCTGCTCGAGCGCGGCGTCCGCTGGGCGTGCGGGCAGGACCCGGCGCTCGCCGGCCCGGCCTCCGCCCGCCCGGACATGACGACCCCGCCGAAGGGGCTGGCGCCGTTCGAGTACGTCCCGGCGAAGGTGCCGTTCTACCCCGCGAGCAAGAAGTGGGGCGCGCAGGCCGAGCCGATCGCCAGGATGCAGAAGCCGCTGCCGGCGGCCGAGAGCGTGAGGCACTACGTCACGCCGGTCGGGTTCGCGGTCCGGCCGTTCGTCACCGAGGAGAAGCTCGGCGGCAAGCCCCTGGCGATGGCGTGGGACGAGACGGGCCGGCTGTGGGTGTCGGTCACCCGCGACTACCCGAACGAGCTCAAGCGCGAGGGCCAGGGCCGCGACCGCATCGTCGTCTGCACCGACACGGACGGCGACGGCGTGTGCGACGCGGTGACGACGTTCGCCGACCAGCTCAGCATCGTCACCAGCATCCTCCCCTACGCCGGCGGCGTGATCGTTCACCAGGCGCCGGTGACGCTGTTCCTCAAGGACACCGACGGCGACGGCACCGCCGACGTGCGGCAGGAGCTGATCCGCGGCTGGGCGACCTACGACACCCACGCCGGCCCGAGCAACCTCCGCTACGGGTTCGACAACTGGGTGTACGGGTCGGTCGGCTACGCCGGGTTCGCCGGCACGGTCGGCGGCGAGCGGGTGTCGTTCAAGCAGGGCTTCTACCGCTTCCGGGTCGAGGCCGACGGCCCGGCGGTGAAGGTGGCGAAGCTCGAGTTCCTGCGCAGCACCAACAACAACACCTGGGGGCTGAACTTCGACGAGTCGGGCGAGTTGTTCGGCAGCACGGCGAACGGCTGCCCGCTCGTCCACATGCCGATCCCGAACCGGTACACGGAGAAGGTCCGCGGCTTGAGCGCCGCGCCGCTGGCGAACATCGCCGCCGACAACCACTTCGAGCCGGTGACCGAGCACGTCCGGCAGGTGGACTGGCACGGCGGGTTCACCGCCGCGTCGCACGTCGCGCTCTACACCGCCCGCACCTACCCGCGCGAGTACTGGAACCGCACCGCGTTCGTCAGCGAGCCGACCGGCCACCTGACGGCGGCGTTCACGCTCCGCCCGAACGGGGCCACGTTCGCCGCGACCTACGGCTGGAACCTCCTCGCCAGCGACGACGAGTGGGCGTCGCCGATCGACGCCCAGGTGGGGCCGGACGGGACCGTGTGGGTGAACGACTGGTACAACTTCATCGTCCAGCACAACCCGACGCCGGCCGGGTTCAAGACCGGCGCGGGCGCCGCCTACGAGACGGACCTGCGCGACAAGACGCACGGCCGCATCTACCGGGTCGTGTACGCCGGCAAGGCCGACCCGCGGCTCGACCTGTCGAACGCCCCGCCCGACGTGCTGGTCGGGACGCTGAAGCACCCCAACCTGGCGTGGCGCCTGCACGCCCAGCGCCTCCTCGTCGCCCGCGGCCGGCGCGACATCGAGCCGGCGCTGCACGCGCTGGTCAAGGATCCGACCGTGGACGAGACCGGCCTGAACGCCGGCGCCGTCCACGCCGTCTGGACGCTCTCCGGGCTGCTCGGCCCGAAGGCCGTTCCCGAAGGGCTCCTGGAGGTGGTGCGGGCGGGCGTCGCGCACCCGTCCGCGGCCGTCCGCCGGGCGACGTACCTCGGGCTGGTGGCGAAGCTCGCCGAGCACGGCGACGGGCTCCTCCCGCAGCTCGCGGGGAAGTCGCCCTACGCCGACCCGGACGCCCCGGTCCGGGTCGCGGCGCTGCTCGCCACCGCCGACCTCGCCGACGCCCCGACCCTGACGACGGTGCTCGCCGCGCACCTGACCGAGCCGGGGTTCCTCGACCCGGCCGCGCTGCCCGAGGCGACCGCCGCCGCGGGCGCCGCCCACCCGCTGCGGTTCCTCACCGCCGTCGCCGGCACGCCGAAGGAGCGCACGCTCCCGCCGGCGGCGACGAGGGTGGTCGAACTCGTCGCCCGCACGTTCGCCGCCGACCCGAAGGCGCCGCGAGTGAAGGCCGCGGACGGTCCCGCCCCGGTCGGCGCGCCGACCGCACCCGGCGCCCGGCCGGCGCCTCCGGCCGCGGGGCCGTCGCCGGTCGAGCAGCTGCTGCGCGGCCTCGGCACGAACCCGAAGGCCGACGACGCCATCCTCGCCGGCCTCGCCGCCGGCTGGCCCGCGGGGCGGAAGCTGGACCTGTCGCCGGACGGCGAGAAGGCGGTCGGCGACCTGCTCGGCCAGCTCGCCCCGGCGCCGCGCGGGAAACTCCTCCGCCTCGCGTCGACGTGGGGCGTGAAGGGGCTCGACGCCCAGGTCGCCGGCGTCGTCACCGGCCTGCTCGCCACCGTCGCCGACGCCAAGGCCGCGGACGCCGAGCGGGTCGACGCCGCCAAGTCGGTGATGGACTTCCGCCCCGACGACGCCGACGCCGCGGCCAGGCTCCTCGCCGCGGTCACCCCGCAGACGCCGCCCGCGGTCGCCGCCGGGATCTTCGAGGCGCTGGCGGCGTCGCGGTCGAAGGCGGTCGGCCCGGCGGTGGTCGGCCGGCTCCGCGAGCTGCCGACGACCGCCCGCCCGGCGGCGCTGCGGCTCGTGCTCGGCCGGCCCGACTCGGCCGCGGCGTTCCTCGACGCCGTCGAGGCGGGGCGGCTCCGGTTCGACCTGCTCGCCCTCGACCAGAAGACGGGGCTCGCGTCGAACCCGGACCGGGCGGTCGCCGCGCGGGCCCAGAAGCTCCTCGCCGCCGGCGGCGGGCTGCCCAACGCGGACCGGCAGAAGGTGATCGAGGAGCTGCACCACGTCGTCACCAGGACGGGCGACGCGGCGAAGGGGAAGGCGGTGTTCGCGGCGCAGTGCGCGAAGTGCCACGTCTACGCCGGCGAGGGGACGCCGGTCGGCCCGGACCTGACCGGCATGGCGGTCCACCCGAAGGAGGAACTCCTCATCCACATCCTCGACCCGTCGCGGAGCGTGGAGGGGAACTACAAGGCGTACCGGGTCGTCACCACCGACGGCCGGTCGCTCGTCGGCCTCCTGGCCGGCGAGACGAAGACCGCGGTCGAGGTGGTGGACGCCGAGGGGAAGCGCCACCCGCTGGCGCGCGACGACATCGAGACGCTGGCCGAGACCGAGAAGTCGCTGATGCCCGAGGGGTTCGAGAAGCAGATCAACCCGACGGAGCTCACCGACCTCCTGGAGTTCCTGACGCAGAAGGGGAAGTACGTCCCGCTGCCGCTCGACCGCGTCGCCACGGTGGTGACGACGAAGGGGATGTTCTTCGAGGACTCGGGCACCGCCGAGCGCCTGGTGTTCGCCGACTGGAAGCCGAAGACGTTCGCCGGCGTGCCGTTCGAGCTGGTGGACCCGCGGGGCGACACGACGAAGAACGCGGTGCTGCTGTACGGGCCGAACGGCAGGCGGGCGCCCGACATGCCGAAGGGCGTGGCGCTGCCGTTCACCGGGAGGGCGAAGGCCGTCCACCTGCTCGGCGGCGTGGGCGGCTGGAACTTCCCGGCGACCCCGAAGGGGACCGTCAGCATGACGGTCCGCCTGACCTACGCGGACGGCAAGACGGAGGCGCACGACCTGGTGAACGGCGTCCACTTCGCCGACTACATCCGGCGGGTGGACGTGCCCGGGTCGCAGTTCGCGTTCGCCACGCGCGGCGGTCAGCAGGTCCGGTACCTCGCGGTGACGCCGCGCCGCCCGGACGCCGCGCTCCGCTCGATCGAGTTCGTGAAGGGACCGGACGCCAGCGCCCCTGTTATCATGGCCGTAACGATCGAGTCGCCCTGAGCCCGCCCTCGCCGCCCGCCCCACAGGGGGCGGGTGTTCCCGTACCAGCCCCGCCTGCCGGATAACTGCCATGCCCCGCCGTTTGCTCGCCGCCGTCGCCCTCGGGGCCGTCGTCGCCGCCGCGACGGTCCACCATGCTGCCGGCCAGCCGGGCGACGCGCCGAAGTCGTTCGCCAAGGCCGACGTGGACTTCTACGAGAAGGAGGTCCGCCCGATCCTTACCGCGCACTGCCTCAAGTGCCACGGGGCGGACGAGGAGAAGATCAAGGGCGGGTTCAGCCTCGCCACCCGCGAGGCGGTCCTCGCCGGCGGCGACAGCGGGCCGGGCGTGGATCTGAAAAACCACGCCGCCAGCCTGTTCCTCAAGGCGGTCGAGTACAAGGACGCGGAACTGCGGATGCCGCCGAAGGGGAAGCTCCCCGACAAGGATCTCGCGGTGCTGCGGAAGTGGGTCGGCGCCGGCGTCCCCTTCCCCGCCGACAAGCTGACGGCGAAGGGTGGCATGAAGCACAAGGAGAAGGGCGGCCTCGTCACGGAGGAGGCGAAGCGGTACTGGGCGTTCCAGCCGGTGAAGCGCCCGGCGCCGCCGGCGGTCAAGAACGGGGCGTGGGTGAAGACGCCGATCGACGCCTTCGTCCTGGCGAAGCTCGACGAGAAGAACCTGACGCCCGTCCGCCCCGCCGACCGCGCGGCGCTCGTGCGCCGCGCCTACTACGACCTGTGGGGGCTGCCGCCGACGCCCGAGCAGGTCGATGCGTTCGTCAACGACACGGCGGCCGACGCGTGGCCGAAGCTGATCGACGCGCTGCTGGCGTCGCCGCACTACGGCGAGAAGTGGGGCCGGCACTGGCTCGACGTGGTCCGATACGCCGAGACGAACGGCTACGAGCGCGACGGCCCGAAGCCGTTCGCCTGGCGATACCGCGACTACGTGATCCGCTCGTTCAACGCCGACAAGCCGTTCGACGTGTTCGTGAAGGAGCAACTCGCCGGCGACGAGATGCCCGGGTACAACCCGGACGCGGTCATCGCCACCGGGTTCTACCGCCTCGGCCTGTGGGACGACGAGCCCGCCGACCCGGCGCAGGCGCTGTACGACGGGTTCGACGACCTCGTGACGGTGACCGGCCAGGGCTTCCTCGGCATCACGATGAACTGCGCCCGCTGCCACGACCACAAGGTCGACCCGTTCCCGCACGCCGACTACTACCGCTTCCTCGCATTCTTCCGCGACATCCGCCCGTTCAGCGACACCCGCGGCGTGTCGTCCAGCACCAACATGACCGACATCACCCCGCCCGAGCGGCGGAAGGTGTACGAGGCGGAGTTGGCCGTGCGGCAGACCAAGATCGAAGAGCTCGGCCGCAAGCTGCGGGCGGTCGAGGACGCGGCGATCAAGAAGATGCCGGCCGAAGACCAGCGCGCGAGCGAAGGCCCGGACCGCCCGCAGGTGGTGGCGAAGGTGCCGAGCTTCCTCGACGAGAAGGCGAAGGCCGACTACGCGGCGCTGCGGAAGGACCGCGCCGCGCTGGAGAAGCGGCCGCGGCCGGCGGGGCAAGAGTTCGCACTGTCGGTGAACAAGTGCGACCCGAACCCGCCGAAGGTGTTCGTGCTGCCGCGGGGCAACCCGCACGCGAAGGGCACCGAGGTGGTCCCCGGCTTCCCGCAGGTGCTCGGCGTCCCCGACCCGGCTGTCACGCGGACCGCGACGACGAGTGGCCGGCGCACCGTGCTCGCCAACTGGGTCGCGTCGAAGGACAACCCGCTGACGGCGCGCGTGCTCGTGAACCGCGTCTGGCAGGGGCACTTCGGCCGCGGCATCGTGCCGTCGTCGAACGACTTCGGCAAGCTCGGCGAGGCGCCGACGCACCCCGAACTCCTCGACTGGCTCGCCGCCGAGTTCATCGAGGGCGGGTGGACGATGAAGCGCCTCCACCGGCTCATCATGACCTCGAACGTCTACCAACTCTCCGCCGCCGGTGACGACGCGAACCTGCGGGCCGACCCGGCGAACCACCGCTACTGGCGGTTCGCCATGCGGCGGCTGACGGCCGAAGAGGTCCGCGACTCGGTCCTCGCCGTGAGCGGCACGCTGAACGATAAGATGCACGGCCCGAGCGTGTACCCGAAGATCCCGCGCGAGGTGTTGGCCGGGCAGTCGGTGCCGGGCCAGGGCTGGCCGGTGTCGCCGGCCGAGGAGGCGAACCGGCGCACGGTGTACGTCGGCGTGAAGCGGTCGCTCCAGGTACCGATCCTGGCGACGCACGACCAAGCCGACACCGACAACAGCTGCCCGGTGCGCTACACCACGACGGTGCCGACGCAGGCTCTCGGGCTGCTCAACGGCGAGTTCTCGAACGAGATGGCGGCGGCGTTCGCGGCCCGGCTGCTCCGCGAGGCGCCCGGCGACGTGCCGGCGCAGGTGACGCGTGCCGTCCGCCTCACGACCGGCCGTTCCCCGCTGCCGGCCGAGGTGGCGAAGGATGCGGCGTTCGTCGCCGAGCAGCGGGCGCGGCACAACCTCGACGAGCGCACCGCCCTCACCCGCTACTGCCTCCTGCTGCTGAACACGAACGAGTTCGTCTACCTCGACTAGCTCGCCCCGGCCCGAACACACCCTCCGCGAGGAGTTGACCCATGTCCCAGAGCCAGTTCTGCGGCCGGACGCGCCGCGAGTTCCTGTGGGAGGCCGGCGGCGGGTTCGCCGGCCTCGCCCTCGCGTCGCAGCTCGACCGCGACGGGTTCTTCTCGCGCGCCGCCGCGCAGGACGGCCCCGCGCCCGCCGCGCCGCCGCGGTCGTTCGTCAACCCGATTGCGCCGAAGCGGCCGATGTTCCCCGCGAAGGCGAAGTCGGTCATCTTCATCTTCTGCTACGGCGGGCCGAGCCAGGTCGACACCTTCGACCACAAGCCCGAACTGTACCGGCTCGACGGCCGCACAATTCCGGTGCGCACGTTCGGCCGCGGCGGGCACAAGGCGGAAGGGCGCGTCGTCGGGCCGAAGTGGGCGTTCAAGCCCTACGGCCGCTGCGGCAAGCTCGTCAGTGACCTGTTCCCCAACGTCGGCTCGTGCGTGGACGACATCGCCTTCGTCCACTCGCTCTACGCCGAGAGCCCGATCCACGGCTCGGCGCTGCTCATGATGAACAGCGGCCGCATCCTCAGCGGGCACCCGAGCCTCGGCGGGTGGGTCACCTACGGGCTCGGCAGCGAGAACGAAAACCTGCCCGGCTACGTGGTCATGCTCGACCGCACTGGTGGGCCGATCAGCGGGCCGAAGAACTGGGCGAGCGGCTACATGCCGGCGGCGTACCAGGGCGTGGTCATCCGCGCCGACCGCACGCCGATCCACGACCTGCCGCCCCCGGCGAGCCACATCGTGAACCCGTAGGCGTTGTGGTCGCGGCCCGTCCCCTGGGCGTACTCGGCGGTCGGCTGGCGGCCGAACTCGCCGCCCCACACCACCAGCGTCTCGTCGAGCAGCCCCTTCCGCTTGAGGTCCTTCAGCAGGCCGGCGACCGGCTTGTCGGTGGCGCCGGCGTGCTTGCCGTGGTTGCGGACCATGTCGGAGTGGGCGTCCCAGTTGTCGTCGTTGTGGGCGCCGCCGCTGTACACCTGCACGAACCGCACCCCGCGCTCGACGAGCCGGCGGGCGAGGAGGCACTTGCGGGCGAAGTCGTCCGTCTTCGGGTCGTCGAACCCGTACAGCGCCTTCGTCTCCGCCGTCTCCTGGGCGAA
>JAFKFQ010000757.1 GCA_017308215.1 bacterium
GCCGGTCGGGGACCGACTGGTTCTGGTTCGACCCGGCCCGCGACGCCGCCGACGACGGCGGGACCGACGTGGTCGATGTCGTCGCCACGCTCCCGGCGCCGTGACCCGTCGGGCGAACCCGGGGCGGCGAAAACCCGCGTTGGCGGGATCGCCGCCCCGGCCTAACCACTCCGGCTATCGGCCCGGCGTCCAGTGCGCGAAGTTCACGCCGCCGTCGAGGCGGGTGAGCTGGCGCGCCGCGCCGCCGGCGGCCGGGACGACGAACAACTGCGGGTACTTCCCCTCAGACGCGGGCCTCCGGGGAGAGTCGAGGTGGCGTGAGCCTGCCCGACGAGCGGGCGGGTCGCCACACTCTTCCCGGCGCCGAACCTGCGGGTCACGGCCGCAGTTCGGCGCTCGCCTTCGCCGCCGCCGCGCTCACCTTCGCCTCCCAGTCGGGGTCGTCGGGCTTGAAGGGAAACGTCACCCCGCGCGAGCTGTTTACCACCGCCCCGAGGCCGTCGGCGCGGTAGCCGGCCTTCACGTCCGCCGCCGTGCCGCCCTGGGCGCCGTACCCGGGCACGAGCAGCCACACGTCGGGCATCGCCGCCCGCAGTTCCTTCAGCTCGGCCGGGTGCGTCGCGCCGACCACGGCGCCCACGTCGCCGAGGCCACAGTCGCCGAGCGTCGCGGCGTTCCACTCGGCGACCGCGGCAGCGACGTGGCGGTACAGCGGCTTCCCGTCGCAGACCAGGTCCTGAAACAGCCCCGCCCCCGGGTTGCTCGTGCGGACCAGCACGAACACGCCGCGGCCGTTCGCCTTCGCGGCCGTCAGGAACGGCTCGACGGCGTCGCGGCCGAGGTACGGATTGATCGTCAGCGCGTCGGCGTCCCACACCGGCGCGGGCTCGGCCGCGAACGCGGCGTCGGCGTAGGCGGCGGCGGTGCTGGCGATGTCGCCGCGCTTGGCGTCGAGGATGGTGACGAACCCGAGCTCCCGCGCCGCGGTCATCAGCCGTTGGAGCGCGTCGAGGCCGGGCGGCCCGGCCTGCTCGAAGAACGCCGCCTGCGGCTTCACCACGCCGGCGTGCGGGCGGACCAGTTCGAGCACGCGCCGGCCGAACACCTCGTAAGCCTTCGCCAGCCGGTCCAGCGGCGGCAGGGCCGCCACACTCGCGCGGATCGCCGCCGGCAGCGACTCCCAGCGCGGGTCGATGCCGACACAAAGCGGCCCGTGGCGGCGGACGGAGTCGGCGAGGCGGTCGGCGAACGCAGGCATGCAGAGCTCCGCGGGTCGTGGTTATGCTACGCGGGTCCTCGGCCGGTTCCGCGAGCCGGTTGGCGGGCTCTTCC
>JAFKFQ010000758.1 GCA_017308215.1 bacterium
AGGCGAGGGCGAGCACGAGCGCGTCGTCGTTCTTCTTCCGGGCGACCATCGCCGTCCTCCCCAACCGGGTCAACTTGCAGCCTTTTTCCGCCGATCTTCAGGGTCCGGGCGGGTCCGCCGGCGGTGCCCCGGCCGCGACCACGACCTCCTCGATCACCAGCACGTGGCACCCGCCGCACGCGAGGCAGGGCGGCGGGTCGGGGGTGTCCTCGGCGGAAAGCCGGTTGACCACGCCCGGCCCCGGACATCCGCCGGCCGCGGCCACCGCCGCCGTGACCGCCCCCACTCGCTTCCGGAGTCGCATGGGCCGCCCCCGATCGTACCGGCTACGCCGCCGCCGTCTCGGCCCGGCGCGATGCCACCACGTCCGCGTGGGCGACCTCCGCCCCGCCGTCCCCCACGAGCCGGATCGGCAGCCGGTTGAAGTCCCGGCCCACGGCGGTGGACGCGTCGATCACGACCGTCCGGAGCTTCGGGTCGAACGCGTGGCCGGCGTCCAGCCGGGCCTGGGCCTCGCCGTGGAGCGCCTCGACGGCGAGGATCGCCAGCACCAGCGTGGCCTCGGCGTCGGCGGCCGGGACGGCGTCGGCCAAGCGGTAGCGGAACACGTCACTCGGCATCGCGGCACTCCTCAGTCGTGGGCGAGCGTCCCTATCTGGGAACTACCCCGGCCCCGCGCGAAGTGTCCGGCGGATTCCCGAGCCACTTCCGGGGCGGGCCGCACCCGCGCACGGCCCCGACCCGGGAACTACCCCGGCCGCGCGCGACGTGTCGGAACGCCGCGCGGCTTTCGTGGACGACCGTTCTCTTCCGGCGCGAGCCCGGCTGCCGCGAAGGTCCCGCGCATCTCCGCCAGGTGGGCGTACACCTGCTGGCGGGTCAGCCCGAGGGCCCGCGCGGCGGACGCGACCGTCCCGCCCGCGACGGCCCGGGCCGTCCGCCGCAGCCGCGGCGGGAGCGCGGCCACCACCGCCGCCACGTCCAGCGCCCGGGCGGCGGCCTCCTCGCGGGTCGGCCAGGAGCGCGGGTCGGGGGCGTCGCCCTCCCCGAGTAGCAGAGCCGTCGCCAGCGGGTCGGTGACCCGCCGCACCCGCCGCCGGCGGATCACCGTCGCGGCGGCGCGGGCGACCAGCATCCGCACGAACACCTCGCGGTCGGAGCGCGCCGCGTCGTACCGGCCGAGCCGGGGCCAGACGTGGGCGGCGAGGTCCTGCTCGACGTCGTCCCGGTCGGCGGCGGGGAGCCAGCACCGGCGGACGACCTGCCGGGCCTTGCCGCGGAGGAGGTCGTGGGTCGCGGGGGCGAGGGATGGCGGGTCGCTCGGGGTCGTGG
>JAFKFQ010000074.1 GCA_017308215.1 bacterium
GTGTGCACGCCCGGCTTCGGCGGCGGCCCGCACGTCAAGGTGATCGACGGCACGAAGCCCGGGCTGGTCGGGCCGGACGGGGCGATCGCGCCGTCGGCCGTGCTGGCGAGCTTCTTCGCCTACGACCCGGCCTTCCGCGGCGGGGTGACGGTGACCGTGTCCGACGTGGACGGCGACGGCAAGGCGGACATCGTGACCGGCACCGGCCCGGGCGGCGGGGCGCACGTGAAGGTGTTCAGCGGGGCGTCGCTCGGCCAGGGGCGCCCGGCGGAGCTGGCGAGCTTCTTCGCGTTCGACCCGAGCTTCCGCGGCGGGGTGAACGTGGCAGCCGGGGACGTGGACGGCGACGGCCGGGCCGACATCGTCACCGCGGCGGCGTCGGGCGGCGGGTCACACGTGAAGGTGTTCAACGGCCTCGGCGGGCAGCCGCTCCTGCGGAGCTTCTTCGCCTACGGGGCGAGCTTCGGCGGCGGGGTGAGCGTGGCGGCCGGCGACGTGAACGGCGACGGGCTGGCGGACATCATCACCGGCGCCGGGGTCGGCGGCGGCCCGCACGTGAAGGTGTTCGACTCGCGCGGCGCCGAGCTGGCGAGCTTCTTCGGCCTGACCGGCGGCGCGGCCGGGGCCGACGTGGCCTACCGCGTGGCCCGCGACGGCACCCCACTGGTGGTCGTCGGCGGGCAGACGAACGGGTCGCAGGTGCGGACCTTCGCCGCCCCGGACTTCCGGCCCTACAACGGGTTCGACGCCTACGAACCGAGCTTCCTCGGCGGCGTCGAGGTCGGCTGACCACTTGATGACGGGGTGAGCGGGTGACGGGGCGAGCCGACCGGCCGCTCGACGGCGGCGAGACCGGCCTGGGCGACGGCACGCGGGTGGCGAAGGACCACCCCCGAGTCGCCGCCTACGGCGAGGTGGACGAGCTGAACGCCGTCCTCGGTCTCGCCGTCCTCCATGCCCCGGCGGACGCCGACCTGTTGCGGTCGGTCCAGAACGACCTGTTCGACGTGGGCGCCGACCTGTGCGTGCCGGCCGGCGACGGCCTGCGGGTGACGGCGGCGCAGGCGGAGCGCCTGGAGCGTGCCATCGACCACGTGAACGAGCGCCTGGCACCGCTCCGGAGCTTCATCCTCCCCGGCGGCAGCGCGGCGGCGGCGTGGCTGCACCTGGCGCGTACGGTCTGCCGCCGGGCCGAGCGCGCCGTGGCGGCGCTGGCGCACGCCGAACCGGTGAACCCGCAAGTGTTGATCTACCTGAACCGCCTGTCCGATCTGCTCTTCGTCCTCGCCCGCGCCGCCAACGCCGACGGCTCCGCCGACGTGCTCTGGGTGCCCGGCGCGAACCGCCCGCCCGACGCGCCGGCGTAACCGGCCCGACCCGGGCAGTCGGGCGGGCCGATTCCTGTCGCATTTCCGCGCCGGGCGGGTTAGAATGCTCTAATGCCCGCCGGTGCGGAAGGCCGCCCGCCGGGCTCTTTCTTTCCCCCCCGGAGGTCCGTATGTCGCAAAAGGTCAAGGAGGAGGCGATCGAAGTGGAGGGCCGCGTCAAGCAGGCGCTGCCGAACACCACGTTCCGCGTCGAGTTGGACATCGGCGGCGAGATCACCGCCCACATCGGCGGGAAGATGCGCAAGCACTACATCCGCATCATCCCCGGCGACCGGGTGAAGGTCGAGATTTCGCCGTACGACCTGACCAAGGGCCGCATCACGTTCCGCATCCGCGGCTAGTTCGGGCCAACCAGCCCTTTCGGATCGCGTCGCGCTCGAACCGCGCCTTCGGAGTGCATCGGAGACCACACTCGCCGACTCTCGGTCGGGAGACCGAGACGCCATCCAGTCGAGTCGCCCTGATCTTCAGAAGCACATTCTCGTTCTGCGGCCACAGCGGCTGAAGCGGTCCTCGCCAAACCTCCCGGCGAGGACCGCTACGCTGCCGGATGAATCGTGCCCGCCTTTTGAGAATCCGTTTGCTGTCTAGCACAAATTCTCCTCTTGCTCCACTGCCCAAGTGACTCGATTCAACACATCCTTATGCATGAGAAATGAGAAACTACGGGGAAATATGCTGCAACAGAAGTTCTTTTGTGATGTGAACAAACAGATTATGGCGGCACATTAATGTCGGGGAAATCCTGACACTTTCCCGCCGCCTGGTTACTGGCGGCCTCGTTTGTGCCATCATCTCTAACACTGGCATGATCGATTTGCTCGTCGTGTGGTGGAGAAAGGCCCGTGGTACTGAATGACTTCGTCCACCGCGGCCGGGGACCACTTCCCCCCCGCCGGACCAGGGCCACGGGCGGCATCACGATGGCCTTCCAGCCGATCGCCGACCTCGAACTCCGCACCACGTTCGCGTGCGAGGCTCTCCTCCGCGGCGACGGGGGGGCGGGGGCGTACGAGGTACTCGACCGAATTCCCCGCTCCGAGCGCTGCGCCTTCGACGAGGCCTGTTGGGACACGGCCTTCGCCCTGACGACCGAACTCGACCTCCGAACCGCCCTCTCGCTCAACGTCCACCCCTCCACCTTCGCCCGCGGCGGGCTCCGCAACGTCCTCCTGGCGGCACGCCACTTCGCGTTCCCGCCCGACCGGCTGATCCTCGAACTGACCGAGGACGAATGGGTGTCGGACGTGGACTTGATTCAGGCGTCGCGGGAGGAGGCACGAGCCGCGGGCGTGCGCGTCGCCCTCGACGACCTCGGAGCGGGGTTCGCCGGTCTCAACCTGCTCGCCGACCTCCAGCCCGATCTGGTCAAATTGGACCGTGGACTGGTGCGCGGGATCGATTCCAGCCGGCCCCGCCGGGCGATCGTCAAAGGGGTTCTGGCGGCCTGCCGCGACAGCGGGGTCGAGGTCATCGCCGAAGGGGTCGAGGGCGTCGGGGAATTGTCGGCCGTGTGGGACCTCGGTGCCCGGCCGTCGCGGCGCTGCCGGCGGTCGCGTGGCCTCCGGAACTCGTGGAGAGAGGGGGCAAGGGTTCGGCACGACACGCGCCCCTCACGGCGGCGGCGGGCGTCACCCCCGTGCGGTAGTCCTTTCCGCGCAGATTTCCAGATTCGTCTCGATTTACCAATCCACTCGGGTATAGTGTTCGTGCGGCGGGCCGCCGGCCCGCCCGCGACGACGAACCCGCAGCGTCCCTCTGGCCCGTCTTGGTCGCGTAGCTCCGAGAGCACCTCCCGAAGCCGCCCCCCGAGATCGACCGACCGATGTTGCCGCCCGGCGCGGGGCCGTTCCCCGCACCGCGTTCGCGCGTCCGCCCCCGGCCGACCGTCGGCGCGGGGGCCGCATCTCGTAGCCGCGGCCGGGCAGCCGGTCGCAGAAGGTGACTTGTGAAGAAGCTGTACGTGGGGAACCTCTCCTTCGGGACCACGCAGGACGATCTGGTCCAGTTGTTCGGGCAGTTCGGCGAGGTCGCCAGCGCCCAGATCGTGACCGACCGCGAGACCGGCCGCAGCCGGGGGTTCGGGTTCGTCGAGATGTCGAGCGGCGGTGACGAGGCGATCGCCGGGACCAACGGCGCCGACTTCCAGGGCCGCACGCTGACGGTGAACGAGGCCAAGCCCCGCGAGGACCGCGGCCCGCGCGGCGGCGGCGGCGGCGGCGGGTACGGCGGTGGTGGCGGCGGCCGTGGCGGGTACGGCGGTGGTGGTGGCGGCCGCGGCGGCTACGGCGGCGGCGGTGGCTACGGCGGCGGCGGCCGGTACTAAGCCCGCGGCTCGGGCTTTCCGTAAGTCGGGTCGAGTCTTCGAGGCCCGACGCGGCGCACTGGGCACGAATGGTGTTTAACGGGAACGCGAACCCATAAGGGTTCGCGTTCTTCGTTTCCGTTGTGCATCGGCCGTTCGCCCGCCGGGGTTTCGCACCCGACAGCTACCGGTAGACGCGCTACTACGGAAGCCCCGGCTCCTCGCTCGGTGTCGACTGTGCCTCGGGCTCGCCGTCGGGCCATGGCGCCCCGTTCAACCCGGGGGCGTGCGACACCGGCGCCTTCGCCCGCGGCGGCAGCAGCACCAGGTCGCGGTCGGTCGTCGCGCCGCCCGGCGTCGCCGGCCACACCCCGGTCCACTGCGACCACGTCAGCGGCAGCCGCGCGAACAGCACCCGCTCGGCCTTCAGGTGCGGCCCCGGCGCGGGGCGGCGGCGGAGGCTCAGCGGGCGGAGTTCGGCCGACGGGTCGCCCAGGTCGTACACCACCGGCGGCTCCTCCCGCCCGCCGTACCACACGAGCAGCCCCGCCGGCCCCACGTCGAAGTGCACGCCGGCCGGCAGCACCGCCCGCACCTGCTCGCGCACCGCGTCCACCCCCGCCCGCTTGAACAGGTACGCCAGCGCGTTCGCCAGCGCCCCCGCCTGCTCGTCCGGCAGCGCCGCCAGGAACCCCGGGTTCGCCCACCCCGCCACCAGCCACCCGGACCGGTCCTCCCACACCAGCCACGCCGGGGCGCCGTGGTCCGGCACGACCTCGACGCGGATGCGGTTCGTGCCGAGGTTCACCTCACCGACCGTCAGCCCCGGGCCGGTCCACCCCGACTGCGGGTTGTTCAGCACCGCCAGGAAGTCGCGGGCGACAAACCGGCGGACAGCCTCCTCGACCTCGCGCAGCGCCGCCCGGTGCTGCCGCACCTCCTGCCAGACGTCGGTCCGCGCCGCCTCGCGCTCGGCGGCCCGGAGGCGGGCGTACAGCCGCGGCACCGTGCCCGAGTGGATGCCCCAGTGGAGCAGCCCCTTCACCGTCTCCCCGTGCGGCCCGACGTGGACCGGGCGCAGCGCCTTGGGCCGGTTCGCCCGGTACAGCCGCCAGTTCTCCCGCATCTCCCAGAACAGGAACGTGAACGCGTCCGGCAGCAGGTAGAACGTGCCGATCACGAGCAGCCACGCGACCGGGTCGGGCATGACGTGGGCGAGTTGGCCGACGAGCGGCGACCCGAGCGGCGTCAGCGTGAACAGCCCGAGCACGGCCAGGAGCGGGTACACGAACTTGGCGAACAGGATCGACAGCGGCAGCTTCAGCGGGTTGAGCATCGGCTCGATGAGCACGACGGTGTAGAACCGAACAAAGAACGCGACCGGCATCCACGCCACCCCCGCGACCGCCCGCACGGCCACCGCGAACCGCCCGCTCGTGCCGCGCAGCCGCAGCCAGTCCTCGACCCGGGCGAGGACGTATTCGAGCACGTACACCAGGTCGCGGAAGATGTCGTTCACCCACCGCAGCACCGCCGGGAACGAGCGGGCCAGGTCGATCAGCCGGCGGGCGGCTTCGAGCAGGAGCGCCTCCGCGACCCGGCCGATCTGGGTGTTCACGACCAGCACCGACGCGAGATAGAGCAGCACGGGCGGCACCCAGTCGGCCGCCGCCCGCCCGAGGTACGGCTGGACGGCGAGGTACACGACCCCGGCCAGGAGCGAGGGCTTCACCGCGAAGTTCAGCAGGAACTGCACCGGCACGCTGTTGACGAGCCGCCGCACCCACGGGCTCGCCCACACGCGCAACGGGACTTCAAAGAACACGAACCGCAGCACGCGGTACGCGGCGCGGCCGGCCTTCGCCAGCACCGCCCGCAGCTCGGCGACGCGGACGACCAAGAGGAAGAACACGCCGAGCCCGAACGCCGACAGGTGGAACCACCACTGCTGGTTCCACCCGCCAAGGAACGTCGCCGCCTGCTCCCCCTCACCGGTGTTGTGGTACGGGCCGTACTCGAACACCAGCAGCCACACGAACTGCGCGACCAGGAACGCCCCGCCGAACGGGAGCGTGACGTTCCGCGTCAGCCACCGCCCGGTCTCGGTGCCGAAGCTGAACGCGGTGACGCGCTCCAGCCCGCGGGTGTAGACCTCGGCCCGGCGGTACACCCCTTCGAGGTCGTTCGCCAGTCGGGCGTCGAGCCGGAGGAGCGGGTCGCCGCGGACGTACTCGTTCGACCCACCCAGGTCCGGCAGCTTCATCTGCCCGCGGGCGATGGCGTCGCGCACGTCGGCGAACCCGAGGAACCCGGCCGACGAGATGCGGTCGAGCAGCTCCTCGACGGTCTTGGCGAGCGCCGCCTGCTCGGGGACCGTCGCCGGCAAGAGGCCCACGTCGCGCAGCGCCGCGGTGAGGATCGGGCGGAACTTGTCGCGCAGCTGCCCCTCGGCGCGGGCGAGCGCGTCCTGGAGGAGGCCGGCGAGCGCCTGGCGGTCGGCGTCGGTGAGGCGGGCGGCGGCGAGGCGGCGGGCGGCGGTGCGGAGCTGGGCCGGGACGCGGACGAACCGCTGCCCGGTGAGCTCCCGGCGGAGCGACTTCTTCCCGAGGTTCACCGCGTACTCGACCGCGTCGAGCGCGTAGATCGGCTGCTCGTGGTCTGTGCACGCCCGCTGGAGGTCGTACAGCAGCGCCGCCTCGACCGGCCGCACCCCCTGGTCGGCCTTGTCGAGCAGCCGCGGCAGCACCTTCCGCCACCCACCGGCCTCGGCGTCGGTGACGCCCAGCGCCGCCTGCATCCGGGCGACGAGGGCGAAGATGTCGTCCCGCGCCGCGGCCTGCGCCTGGGCGGTCAGGTTCCCGGGCGCGACCCGCGCCGCCTTCGTGTGCAGGATCGCCGCCGCCACCGTGTCGCCGGCCGCCTTCGCCCGCGTCGCCTGCCGGCGGAGCCGGTAGTAGAAGTCGTGCGACTCGTCGGCCTGGTCGTCCGTCTTCGGCGCCGGGTCGGGGGCGCAGGCGGGGCGGGTGGCGGCGTACAGCCGCGGGGCGTCGATGTCGGCCCCGAGCACCGCCTCGACCGCGGCCGCCGGCGGGAGGCTCGGGAAGTACACCGGCACGAGCGCGGGGTTGAAGAGCCGCGCCTCGAGGAACGCGACCGCGAACTCGGCGTAGGCGGCCGTCTCGTCGGCCTTCACGGTGAGCTGCCCGTCCTGGACGAGGACGTTCCGCGCCTCCTCGAACGCCGCCGGCCCGATGCGCTCGACCCGCTCGCGCAGCGCCGCCGGGGTGAGGTCGGCGAGGGTGTGGTTGAGCTCGCGGTGCGCCGCCGCGTGGAACAGGAGCCGCCAGTACTTCACGAGCAGCTCGCCGGCCGGCGTGTCCAGTTCGGCGGCGCTCGGCCGCGGGAGGAGCAGCACCACGTCGGGCAGCGAGGCGTCGGGCGGCAGGTCGAGCTCGTCGCGCTCGACGTGCTCGCGGAGGGCGTGGACGTCGAGCGCCCAGCAGTGGGCGTGGGGGACGGCCCAGACGGCCCACGTCAGCCCGCACTCGGCCTGGACGACGCGGGCGAGGACGTGTGGGGCCACGAGCACCGCGGCCGGGTCGGCGTCCCGGAGGGTGCGGCTGAGTTCGTCGAGCCTCATGGTCCGGGTGGTGCGGGTGACCGGGGGCGGCCGGGGCCGGGGAGAATGGGATTCATGATACCACCGGCCGCACGGGAAGTCTTCGTAGCCGCAAGCGGCCGTACGTCATGCCGGCGAGACGCCGAGTTCGGCTTCGACCCGGGCCAGCGTCTTGTGGACCGACCGTCCGGCGAGTACCGTGCCCGCCGGCGCCAGCGCGTACACGCCGCGGCGGACGCGCTCCAGATAGCCGGCCGCGACGAGCCGCCGCAGCCCGCCGTCGAGTTCGGCCTTGGTCAAGATCGCGTGGTTGACGTAGTCGCCGGCCGCGACCAGCGCCGCGCGGGTCTTCGGTTCGCCGGCGTAGACGGCCGCCGTCAGCACCCACGCGTCGGACCACTCGAACGCCACGACGCTACTCCTTTCCCCGCACGAACAGCGTGGCGCGGCCGTAGCCCTGGAGGACGCCGAAGCGGATGCGGTCGGCGCGGAGACGGCGGATCATCGGGTCCCAGGCGTCCGCCGGGTCGAACTGCGGCTTCAGCTGGTCGGAGAGCGGTGTCATGAAGTTGTCCCAGTGGATCGGCACCACCAGCTTCGGGCGGACCTTGCCGATCGTCTCGTCGTAGAACGCCGTCTGGAACGCCGGCCGCTGGAGGCCGAGCATCGCCGTGGTGACGAACACCGCGTCGGCCCGGACATTGTCGCGGGAACCCTCGATGTAGCTGCCGCCGGCGTTCACCAGGATCGCGTTCGGGCCGTGCCGGATGAGGAAGTCGTACGCGCCGCCCTCCTTGTAGTCCTTGAAACTCGCTGGCTGCTTCAGCGGGCGGTCGATCGTCTGCCCGAGGTCGTCGTTGAGGAAGCGGATGGCCGGCGAGTGCCGCGCCCGCAGCACCTTCACCGTGAACTTGCCGAACGCGTACTCCTTGTCGTAGTCGAAGCGGACCATGCGCTCCTCCGGCACGTCGCCGCCGCGGCCGACGTTGAGCGTGGACGCGGAACCGTACAGTATCGCGCCGGTCTTGCGGGTGACGTAGGCGCAGTCGAAGGCGTGGTCGTAGTGCGAGTGGGCGACGAACAGGGCGGCTAGCTTCGTGGCGCCGGCCTTCTCCAACGCGGCGTCCACGACCTTCGGATCGGTCTCGATCTTGCCGATCACCTTGCGGAGCGGCGGGCGCGACAAGAACCCGTCGGTCATCAGCTTCGTCTCGCCGTCGTCGAACAGGAGCGTGGCGGTGCCGAGGAAGGTGACGCGGACGGCGCCGCCAGTGGGGTCGGGGGCGGGGTCGGTGAGGAGGTAGTTGCGGTACCGCTCGATGCCGGCGGGCTGGCGCGGGTCTTGAGCACCGGCGGGTGCGAGGGCGAGAAGGAGCGCGAGGATGACAGCGGCCCGTCGCAGCCCGGAGCGTGAGCGACGGGGTGCGCGAACCCGCCTTCCGTGGTCCGTCGGAGCCCGGAGCGTGCGCAACGGGGTGCATGAACCCGTTGTCTCGAATCGGCGAAGTTCGGGGCGGCTACCCCGTTGCGCACGCTCCGGGCTCCGACGGACCACGAACCACGACCTTCCGATCACCACTCACCCTCCCGCGTAGAACGCGACCACCGCCCGCACCGCCTTGTGCCAGCCGGCGCGGCGCGCCTCCCGCTCGGCGGCGCCGAGCGTCGGGTCGAAGCGCGTCCCCGCCAGCGAGCGCGCCCGCAGCGCGGGCTCGTCCGTCAGCCCGGCGCCGACGGCGGCGAGCATCCCGGCTCCGAGCGCGGTCGATTCGGCCTCGGCGGCGCGGACCACGGGGCGGCCGAGGAAGTCCGCCTGCGTGCGCAGGAAGCGGTCGTTCCGCGCCATCCCGCCGTCCACCTTCAGCGGGGCGGTGGCGTCGCCGCCGAGGTCGTTCACAGCCGCGTCGATCAGGTCGGCGACCTGGAACGCCACGCCCTCCAGTGCCGCCCGCGTCAGGTCGGCCGCGGTGGTGGCGCGGGTCAGCCCGAACATCACGCCGCGCGCCTCCGGCACCCAGTGCGGGGCGCCGAGCCCGACCAGCCCCGGCACGAACACCACCGGCTCCGCCGGGTTCGACCGGCCCGCCAGTTCCTCCGACTCGGCGGCGGTGCCGAACAGGCGAAGTCCGTCGCGGAGCCACTGGATCGCGGCGCCGGCGACGAACACGGCGCCCTCCAGAGCGTACTTCGGCCGGCCGTCGGTGCTCGCGGCGGCGGTCGTCAGGAGGCGGTGCCTCGACGACACCGGGGTGTCACCGGTGTGGAGCAGCAAGAAGGCGCCGGTGCCGTAGGTACACTTCGCCTCGCCCGGGGCGAAACAGCCTTGGCCGAACAGCGCCGCCTGCTGGTCGCCGGCAACGCCGCGGACCGGCACGCCGTCCGGCAGGAAGTCGAGCCCCTTCGTGACGCCGAAGGCGGCAGCGCTCGGCTTCACTTCTGGGAGGAGCACCCGCGGCACGCCGAAGTAGTTCAGCAGCTCGTCGTCCCACCGCATCCGGTGGATGTCGAACAGGAGCGTGCGGCTGGCGTTGGTGGCGTCGGTGACGTGGCTCGCGCCGCCGGTGAGGCGCCACATCAGGAACGAGTCGATGGTGCCGGCGGCGAGGGTGCCGCGCTCGGCGGCGGGGCGGAGTTGCGGATCGTTCTCCAGCAGCCAGCGGAGCTTGGTGCCGGAGAAGTACGGGTCGAGAACGAGACCAGTCTTCGCGGTCAACCACGGGCCGTCCGCGGCGCGGGCACGGCAGAAGTCGGTGGTGCGGCGGTCCTGCCACACGATGGCGCGGTGGACCGGGCGGCCGGTGTCTCGGTCCCATACGACCACCGTCTCGCGCTGGTTCGTGATGCCGACCGCGGCCACGTCGGCCGGGGACCGACCGGCGGCGGCGAGCGCCTCGCGGCAGGTGCGGGCGACCGAGTACCAGACGTCTTCGGGCTCGTGCTCCACCCAGCCGTCGCGCGGGTAGTGTTGGCCGATCTCCTGCTGCGCGACGCCGAGCGGGGCGAACGTCGCCGGGTCGTAGACCACGGCGCGGGAGCTGGTGGTCCCCTGGTCGATGGCGAGGACGACGGGCGGCATGGGAGAGAGCCCCCGGGATTACGTGATGAGCGCGGTCGTCGCCTCGACGGTCCGGTCGGACACCGTGAACGCCTGGGTGTTCGCCGAAAACGCGCGCTGGGCAATGATGAGGTTTACGAGTTCCGTCGCCACCTGCACGTTCGAGTTCTCCAGGAACCCGCTCTGGATCGTCCCCGCCGTCCCGGTCCCGGGCGCCGACACGGTGCCCGGGCCGGACGCCGCGGTCTCGACAAACGCCGTGCGGCCGATGCGGGCGAGCCCCTGCGGGTTGCGGAACGTCGTCAGCGTCAGCGTGCCGACCTCGACCGGGCCGGTGGGCGTGGTGGCGGTGACGGTCCCGTCGGCGCCGACGGTCACGTCGGTGGTGCCGGTCGGGACGGTAATGGCCGGCGAGACGAGGGAGCCGTCGTCGGTGACGAGCTGGCCGGCGGCGTCGACGGTGAGGTTGCCGGCGCGGGTGTAGGCGGTCGTGCCGCCGGGGAT
>JAFKFQ010000075.1 GCA_017308215.1 bacterium
CCGGCCGAGGACGCGGCGGCAGGTGGCGAAGACCATCCCGCCGTGCCGCCAGACGAGCAGCTCGAACGCCGCCTCGTCGCGGGACTCGGCGAACCGCCGCAGCAGGTCGGCGTCGCTCACGCCCGCGGGCTCGGGCGGCCGGAACCGGCGGGCGAGGTCGAAAAGCGGGGTCATCGGTCGTCTCGGTGGCGTGCCCGTCACTGTAAGAGAGGCGCCGCGGCCGTCGAGGCTTCCCCACCTCCCGGTTTTTCCCCAGTTCGCCCCCGGCTGGTAGCTGTCACTGGTGACTCGTGGCAGGGGCATTTCGTTATCCCGCTGGAGCGGGGTGTGGTTCCAACCCGGCGCCGTGACCGGCCGTCGTGGGGACGAGGTGTTGCCGAGTCCCTCTCGACCCGCCGGTCCCTGACCCGGCTCCACCTCGCGAATGGCTACCCCGGTGAGCTGTCGGCGCGGCTGTTCTGGGCCGTGGTCGTGGACGCCATGGCTCTCGGCTGGTCGCCCGTTGTCAATCAACACCGTCAGCTTGCCCGCCCTCCGTGGAAAGCCGGCGGTCACTTCTTCAAGTGTGTGTCGAAGAAGGCCACGGCCTGCTCGACGGACTTGGCCCACTTCTGGACCCAATCCCCCGACCCGTGGCCCTCGCCGTCGACGATGACCGCCCGCGCGGGCACCCCGGCGGCGCGAAGCCGCTCGGCCATGTCGATCGAGTCACGGGGCGGCACCAGCTTGTCCTCGGCCCCGTGGAACAACAGGAACGGCGGTGACGCGCGTGAGACGTACTCGATCGGTGAAACCTTCCGGTAGAGGTCCGGCCGGTCGTCGAAGGAAGCACCGACTAGGGGGACGAAGATCTGCTTCTCCAGTTCGGGGGGCCAGGTCTTCTTCGTGAAGTTGGTGCGGCCGAAGAAGCTCACCACGGCCTGCACGCGACTGGACTGCCCGGGGTTGCCGCCGGTGCCCTCGAAGCCGTCCTTCTCCTGGGTGACCCCCAGCAGGCAGGCGAGGTGGCCGCCGGCCGACGGCCCGATCGCGCCGATCCGGTCCGGGTTGATGCGGTACGTGGCGGCGTTGGCCCGCAGCCACCGCACCGCCGCCTTGCAGTCCTCGAGCTGGGCGGGGAAGCGGGCGGGCGCGAGGCGGTAGCTGACGGTGGCGGCGACGTAGCCGCGCCAGCAGCTCGGTCACCGGGTCCATGTCCTGCCGGTGGCCCTGAAACCAGCCCCCGCCGTGAATACAGACCACGACGGGGAACGGGCCGCCGCCCTTGCCGGGGGCCGCCAGGTTGAGCCGCAGCTCCACCCGGTCGGCCTTGCCGTAGACGATGTCGCGCTCGACGCGGACCCCCGGCTCTTGTCCCTCCCCGGTCGCCGCGATCACCACGCAACCGACAACGGCCGCGCACGTCACCCGCATGAGCCCGAGCCGTCTCGTCATGAATCACTGCTCCTGTCTCTCGGCCAACGGCTAGGGAGCCCGCTTGGCGGCCCTCTCCGCCTCCCCGATCACCGCTTCAAGGGCCGCGTCCATGACCGCCACCCCCGGCGGGGCCGGCCACCGGTGGCGGATCACGCCCCGGTGGTCGATGACGTAGAACGTCGGCGTCGCAGTGTGGTTCCATTGCTTCGCGATCGCGCCCGCGCCGGCGTTGCCCAGGTCCACGAACGACCGCCAGGGCAGCTTCGCCCGGTCCATGATCCCCTTCAGGTCCTTCACGGTGCTGCCGCCGACGTGGACGCCGACGAGCGCGAACGGCCTGTCCTTCAGGTTCGTCACGAGCGACCGCTCGTGGGGCCACTGGGCCCGTCAGGTCAGTCAGACGTAGCTCCAGAAGTCGAGCAGCACCGCCTTCCCGCGGTAGTCGCTCAGCTTGAACCGCCGGCCGTCCTGGTCGACGCCCTCGATGTCCGGGGCCTGCTTCCCGACCCGCAGGTTGCGGAGGTCGAACAGCTCGGCCTTCGCCCGCTCCGCCACGGTGTCGCCGTCGGGGAGCTTCACGTCGCCGTACTTCGCCGCGGCCAGCTCGAACACCGCCTCCACCTCCTTCGCGGCGGCCGCGCCGTCCTGCCGCATCAGGCCCGCGACGTAGTCCTTGCCGTACAGCGCGCCGAACTGCTTCGCGAGGTTCGGCTCCGCGCGGCACAGCCCGATCCGCCCGAGGCGGCTGTCCAGGTAGTGGGCCAGCGACACGGTCGCGGTCGCCCGGATGGTCCGGTCCGGGTTCTTCTCGGCCACCGCGCGGAGGAACGGCTCGTACTCCGCGGAGAAGCCGTACGCAAGGCGCTGGCACAGGGGGCCGAGCTTGTCGCTGCGGAGGTGGTCGCGCAGGAGGAGCTCGAACGCCCGCGCGCGGGCGGTGTCCTCGCCCACCAGCTCGACCGGCCACGGGGTCGAGTCCACCTGCCTCACGGCCAGCAGCAGGGCGTCCAGGGCGACCGGGTCGGTGGGATATTTTTCGGCCAGCGCCAAGAGCTTCGGCGCGACCGTGTTGTGGTGCTTGTAGCTGTCGTGGACGTACTTCACCCGCTCGTCGTCGGTCTTCGGAAAGGGGCCCGGCGGGCGGTCGTACTCCTTGCGCAGCGCCTGGAACTGCTCGGCCGGAGTGGGCGACTTGTCCTGGCCGCTGGCCCCGGCCGCGACCGCCCACAGGCTCACCGACAGTATCAGGATGCCCTTGATGACTCGTTGCACGGGTGTCCTCCACGATCCGCCGGCCCGCACCACTCACGGAGAGGGGTCGCGACACGGGTAACGTACCGTCAACATCCGTCCCGGGCCACGACGGATCGGACCGCGGCGGACCCGCAACCGCGGCGGATTCAGCAAGGCGTGCGGTCCCCTCTCCGCGCCCGCCCGCGCAACCCGACGAAGTCCGCCGTCATCCAGTTGACGGTCTCCGCGGGGACTGGCCGATCGCTGACGACGGCGGTTCGCGGGACGCCGGCGGACGGGCCCCTGTCACCCGGGACGCCCCGGGGTAGGTCGTTCCGGGTCCCGTTGCGGGGGCACCGCCCGCAGCGCGAGGAGGACGGGGCCGCCACGGGCCGGGGAGTTTGTCCTTGATCGGAGGTGGGCGGCGCGTCATATAGGATGGTCTGCCCGCCAGCCTCTCCCCGGACGCAGTCGATGCCCCTCCCGCCCCCCGGCCCCCGCCAGCCGTCCCCACCCGACCCGCCGAGGGCCGACGCCGGCGGCGCCGGGACCGTACTCGTCGTCGAGGACGACCGGGACCTGAGCGAGGGGATCCAGGAGGTCCTCCAGCGGGAGGGGTACCGCGTCCTGGTCGCCGCGAACGGGATCCAGGGGCGGGAGGCGGTGTACCGGGACCGGCCGGACCTGGTGATCCTCGACATGATGATGCCGCGGATGGGGGGCTTCCCCGTGCTGGAGCACTTCCGGGACAGGAAGGACGCCCCGCCGATCATCATGATCACGGCCAACGAGGGGAGCCGGCACAAGGCCTACGCCGAAATGCTCGGGGTGATCGCCTACCTCCGCAAGCCGTTCGCGATGGAGACCCTGCTCGCGGCGGTGGCGAACGGGCTGGCCGCCCGGGGCGGGGGCCGCCCCGACGACCCGGGCCCGCGGCCCTCGCCGTGACCGGTCCGCCCGCCCGCCCCTGACCCGTGCCCCACCTCGCGGCCGCCGGAGACGCCGATGCTGACACTCTGGGAGGGCGGCCGTCCGTTGGTCGGAGGCGGAGCGACCCGCCGCAACTTCCTGTCCGTCGGCGCCCTGACGCTGGGCGGCCTGTCGCTCGCCGACCTGCTGCGGCTCGAGGCCCGTGGGGCCGACCGCGACTCGACGCCGAAGTCGGTCATCTTCGTCTACCTGCCGGGCGGCCCGAGCCACATCGACCTGTACGACATGAAGCCCGACGCCCCGGCCGAGATACGGGGCGAGTTCCGGCCGATCCGGACGACCGTCACGGGCATGGACGTCTGCGAACTCCTGCCCCTCCAGGCGAAGATCGCCGACCGGTTCTCGATCGTTCGCGGCTTCCAGACGCCCGGCAGCCACGACAGCCGCATTCTGACGACCGGCTTCAGGCCGGGTGTGTACCGACCCGCGTTCGGCTCCGTCGTCAGTCGGTTCCTCCCGGGTGCCGGCGGCGGGCTGCCGCCCTACGTGACGCTGGTGCAGGAGACCAACCTGCCATTCGGCCAGGACCCGGCCTACCTCGGCCCGGCCCACGTCCCGTTCGCGCTGCGCGGCCGCGGCGTCGCGGACCTCGCGCCGGCCCGCGGCGTGACGCTCGACCGGCTCGACGACCGCGCCGGCCTGCTCCGCCACGTCGACACCTTCCGCCGCGGCCTGGACGCCCGCGGGGCCGACGGGGCGGACGCGTACACCGCCCGGGCGCTCGACCTGGTCCGCTCCCCCCGGGTCCGTGACGCGTTCGACTTGAGCAAGGAGCCGGCGAAGGTGCGGGAGTTGTACGGCCGGTCGCCGGGGACGCAGCAGTTCCTCCTGGCCCGGCGGCTCGTCGAGGCGGGGGCCCGGGTGGTGACGCTGTGCGGCGGGTGGGTCAACAACGGCGAGGGCGACTCCCCGGCGAACCTGTCCAACTGGGACACGCACGAGGACAACTTCGGCCGGCTGCGCGTCCAGGCCCCGCACTTCGACCGCGCCCTGTACGCCCTCCTCACCGACCTCGCCCAGCGGGGACTCGACCGGGACGTGGTGGTGGTCGCCGCCGGCGAGATGGGCCGCGCCCCGCGGGTCGGCCGGTCCACCGGGGCGACCAACGCCCCGAACGGCCGCGACCACTGGGAGACGGGGTTCGCCCTGGTGGCCGGCGGGGGCCTCGCCAACGGCCGGGTGGTGGGCGAGACCGACGGGCACGCCGGCCGCGCCCGGGGGCGGCCGTACACCCCGCAGAACCTGCTCGCCACCCTCTACGCCGTGCTCGGCATCGACCCGGCGGCGACCATTCCCGATCATACCGGTCGTCCGCAGTTCATACTCGACGACGGTGCCAGGATCGACGACCTCCTCTGACCGCGAAGGGCCGTCGCGTGCTCGTCATCCCCGACCCGCCGGTCGAACACACCCGCCGCCGCTGGCTTCAGCTCGGCGGGCTCGGGGCGCTCGGCCTGTCGCTCCCCGGGCTCCTCCGCGCCGGCGACGCGGTTCACGCGCCGATCCGGTCGTGCGTCCTGTTCCTGCTCCACGGCGGCCCGAGTCAGCTCGACACCTGGGACATGAAGCCGGACGCCCCCGAGGAGGTCCGCGGCGAGTTCCGCCCTGTCGCCACGTCCGCGCCCGGCGTGCGCCTCACCGAGCACCTGCCGCTCGTCGGCCGCCAGGCCCACCGCCTCACCGTCGTCCGGTCGATGACCCACGCGGCGGTCAACCACAACGCCGCGACGTACCTCGTCACCACCGGCAACGCGCCGCCGCGCGAGCAGATCGCCTTCACGCCGACGGAGAACGACTTCCCGCACCTCGGGGCGCAGGTCGCGCTCGGCCGGCCGGCAACCGGATCGGTGCCGACCGCGGTGTCGCTCCCGGACCCGGTCGGCGACGGCCCGTACCCCTGCCCGGGGCAGACCGGCGGGTTCCTCGGCGCGGCCTACGCCCCGCTCGCCGTCCACGGCGACCCGGCCGACGGCGCGTTCACGGTTCCCGGCCTGGAGGAAGTCGCCGACGGCCGCCGCGCCGCGGCCCGCGAGGGGCTGCTGGGCGCGCTCGACCGCGGTCTTGGACGGCTCGCCGACGACGGCCGCGTCGCCGACCTGGGGCGGTACCAGCGGCAGGCAATGCGCCTCCTCACGTCGGCGGCGACGCGGCGGGCGTTCGACCTGCGGGCCGAGCCGGACCGCGTCCGCGACCGGTACGGGCGGCACAAGTACGGGCAGAGTCTGCTCCTGGCCCGCCGGCTGGTGGAGGCCGGGGTGCGGCTCGTCACCGTCTACTGGGGCGGGCGGGTGAACAACCCGGACCCGCAATGGGACACGCACGTCAACAACAACCGCCGGCTCCGCGACGAGCTGCTGCCGCCGTTCGACCAGTGCTTCTCGGCGTTCCTCGACGACCTCGCCCAGCGCGGGCTGCTGGCGAGTACGCTGGTCGTCTGCACCGGCGAGTTCGGGCGGACGCCGCGGTTCGGGCAGTTCACCGGCAACGGGGTGGACGCGACCGGGCGCGACCACTGGGGGCGGTGCTACTCACTCCTCCTCGCCGGCGGGCCGCAGCCCGGCGGCCGCGTGATTGGCCGGTCGGACCGGTTCGCGGCCTATCCCGCCGAGGACCCGGTCACCCCGCAAGACCTGACCGCGAGTCTGCTGCATGCCCTCGGTGTGGACCCGGCCCGGGAGGTGCGAGACAACTTCCTGCGGACGGTCCCGCTGAGCGAGGGGCGCGTCCGGCCGGCGCTGTTCGGCACTTGAAATTCCTTGTCCCCACTCCTGACGCGTGGATTCACGCCGCAGTGGCTGATGTAGTAGTGGTTATGGGCTGATTGCTAGCCGATCACGGGTGGGGCGCGGACCAATGCGAGCCCGAGCGTAGATCGAGTAGGTCCGGCTCGGGCATCCATTACCTCTGTGCACATGTCGGATTACGTGTGTCCCCATCGCCGGGAGTCGCGCGCGTCGGTCCGACACGCCGAAAGCGGTACCCGTGAGCAACCCGACCGGCCGCCTTCGACAACTCGGTGTGACACTTCGCGCCCGCCCGGGCAATTAACACGGCTAGACATCCCGCCAGACAGCCGCCGGCCGGTGCCGCCGAAGGTCGCTGTGGGCCACACCCCCTCGGAGGTGCCCGCATGATCACGGCCGCTCCCGCCCATCACTTCGGCCTCACCCCGCCCGCCGAGCTCAATCCAGCCGAGCGGGCCGCGGCCGTCGCCGCCCTCCTCGCCGCCGGTCTCCTCCGACACCTCCACCCGGCCGCCTTCCCGCCACCGGCAGGCGTCACGAAATCACAGGAAAACCAGCCGAATCGACTTGATGGGTCGCCGCCGCCGAGCGGTACTGTCCACACCGGTTAACGACCCGAGACGTCTGAGAGGAGGCCTATATGCCCGCGACGACCGAGAAGCCGCCCACCCTGGCGAAGGAGCTGGCGGCCCTGGAGAGGATGACCGCGGCGGAGCTCCGCGACAAGTACGCCGCGGTGTTCGGCGAGCCGGCCGCGTCCGGCAACCGGGCGTGGCTCGCCCGCCGGGTCGGGTGGCGGCTCCAGGCGCTGGCCGAGGGCGACTTGAGCGAGCGGGCGAGGGCCTGGGGCCGCCGAACTGGCCCGGGACGCCGACCTCCGCCTCACCCCCGCCCCGGGAGCAGCCCGAGCCCGCCGCCCGCGCGACCGCTCCCCCGATCGCGGCCGTCCTCGACCCGCGGCTGCCGGCCGTCGGCACGGTGCTCACCCGCACGTACAAGGGCGGGGAGGTCCGGGTGAAGGTCCAGCCCGACGGGTTCGAGTATGCCGGCGAGCGGTACGCCTCCCTGAGCGCCGTCGCCCGGGCGGTGACCGGCACCCACACCAACGGGTTCCTGTTCTTCCGCCTCACCCGGGGAGGTGCCGCGTGACCACCACCACACGCCCGCGGCCCACCGTGAAGCTGGTGCGGTGCGCCGTCTACACCCGGAAGTCGACGGAGGAAGGTCTGGAGCAGGAGTTCAACTCGCTCGACGCCCAACGGGACGCCGGCGAGGCGTACGTCCGCAGCCAGAGTGGGGAAGGCTGGGTGGCCCTCCCCGACCGGTACGACGACGGCGGGTTCACCGGTGGCAACACCGACCGCCCCGGGCTGCGGCGGCTGATGGCCGACGTCGAGGCGGGTCGCATCGACTGCGTGGTCGTGTACAAGGTCGACCGGCTGAGCCGGAGCCTCCTCGACTTCGCCCAGCTGATGCAGCGGTTCGAGCAGAAGGGCGTGTCCTTCGTCAGCGTGACCCAGCAGTTCAACACGGCCAGCAGCATGGGCCGGCTGGTGCTCAACGTGCTCCTGTCGTTCGCCCAGTTCGAGCGGGAGATCGTCGGCGAGCGGACCCGGGACAAGATCGCCGCCACCCGCCGCAAGGGGAAGTGGGGCGGCGGCCG
>JAFKFQ010000076.1 GCA_017308215.1 bacterium
GGGATGGCAACTGCCGCTGGCCGCCCTCATCGAGTGGCTCGGTGACGCCCTCCGCGACGTCCCCCCCGAGGTCCCCGAAATCCCCGTGGCCGGGGCCACTTGAGGACGAATCACCATCTGCGAAACTACTGCTCCGCCCGCGGCTACCGACTCGGCGCTGCAAGCCGGCGGTGGTAACTCGGCCGCGGGCGGAGGTGCCGACGTGCGGGCTGATGACGGCTCGACGCCGCGCACCGAGTTGTGGAACTCCGATGTCGATGCCCCGCTTCGGGACGCCCCCGCCGGAACCCGACAGGCACCTGGACCAACCACCAGCCGGCTCACGCCGGCCGTTCGCCTCGTCAGGGCGGTAAACGCGCCACTACAAGCCGGCGGAAACTCGCGTATCAAACCGCCACCCATCGGGAGAGGGAACGGTAGCGGGCGGCGCCCGCGAGGGAGGGGCATGGCCGCGAACCACACCACCCGGCTCGTCCGCCACCTTCAAGCGACGGCGGACGAGGCGGAGCCGACCGACGGGCAGCTCCTCGGCGGGTTCGTCGAGCGGCGCGACGAGGGCGCGTTCGCCGCCCTCGTGTCGCGCCACGCCCCGATGGTGTGGGGCGTGGGCCGCCGCGCCCTCGACCGGCACGACGCCGAGGACGCCTTCCAGGCCACCTTCCTCGTCCTCGTCCGCAAGGCGGCGGCGGTCGTCCCGCGCGAGCTGGTCGGGCGCTGGCTCTACGGCGTCGCGCACAAGACGGCGCTCCAGGCCCGCCGCGCCGCGCTCAAGCGGGCGCGTGCGGCGCCACTCACCGAAACCCCCGCCCCCGGCGCCGAGCCGACCGACCCGTGGCAGGAACTCCTCCCACTGCTTGATGAGGCGATCTCGCTCCTGCCGGAGAAGTACCGCGCGGTCGTCGTCCTCTGCGACCTGGGCGGGAAGACGCGCAAAGAGGTCGCCCGACAGCTCGGCGTCCCGGAGGGGACGGTGGCGGGTCGGCTAGCGCGGGCGCGGGCGCTGTTGGCGAAGCGGCTCGCCCGGCGCGGCGGGCTGCTGTCGGGCGCGCTGGCGGCGCTGTTGTCGGAGCGGGCGGCGCCGGCGGGGGCGCCGGGGGCGGTGGTGTCGGCGACGCTGAAGGCGGCGGTTCAGGTCGCGGCGGGTCGGGCGGCGGGGCTGGTCTCGCCGCCCGTGGTTGCCCTCACGGAAGGAGTGCTGAAGGCCATGCTTCTTCACAAGGTCAAGAACGTGGTGCTGGCGCTGGTGGTGACCGCCGCCGCGACGACGGCCGCGGGCGGGGTCGTCCTCCAGGCGCCGGCAGACCCACCGACCACCCCCGGCACGCCGGCCCTGCCGCAACCCGGTGGCGCTCTCCCTGCCCCGCCCGTGGCGTCGAAGGCCAGCCTCCCCGACGCTCGACTCCCGTCGCGGGTCGAGCTGCCGCAGCTCGAGTCGCCGCCGCGGCCCGCCGCCTCGCTCACGCCGGAGGAACTCCGCGCCCGGTACGTGAAGCTCCACGAGGAGCTCGCCCCTCACCTGTCCGACCCGGTGCTGGTGCAGCGCGTCACCGAGTTGGAGCAGCAACTGGCGGCGGCGAAGGAGCGGCAGGCGAAGGCCGCCCGCGAGAAGCAGGCGGCGGACGAACTGGCCGCGGCGCAAGCGGCGCTCGCCAAGATCGCCGCGACCTACGGTGGAACCGACGCCGGGGCGAAGGCCAAGCAGGCACTCGACGTGTCGAACCTTCCGGTGCCGCGGACGGAACCGCTCGTGCCGTCCTCGTCGAAAGCCGACATCCTGCCGCTCTCGCTGCCGTCGCCCAACGGTAGCGACTCGCGGAAGAAGTGACACCGGTTTGCGGTGCGTGTCCGTCGAAGCCCGGGGCGTGAGTGCGGATTCTGAGCGGCCGCCCGCGGTGAGGTAGCACGGGGGGGGTGCTGAGGCTCCCCTGGCCCTCGCCCGCGGGCGGCCGCCAAGCCTCTACCACCCGAGGCCCACCCCTCGTCCTCCACTTCACCGGCCCGACGTACCAGCGGCTCTCCACCCTGCTGGTCGGCGCACTCCGGACCGCCGGCCGGCGGACCGAGATCAACGTCCTCCGCACCCCGTCACCTCGCCCCGGCCGACTACCGCCGGGTGCGAGGTGACGGCAAGGCTCGCCACCGGGGCGTCGCCCGGTCGTCCCGCGCCGACACGGTGTGGCGGTACGGGCACGAGTAGGGAATGCGGGTGAAGCTCCCGCCCGCTGGTGAGCGGTGCCGGTGCGGGTCGGCCGGTACCGCACCCCGGCCCGGCTGACGTGCCGCCTCCCTCTGGCGCGGATCCGGCTCCCGGGCCAGACCTTCGCGGTTGCCGGGGGTTCCGGGGCCGGGGGCACGAGGTGGCCCACTTCTGCTGCCGCCGTACACCGGCCACGGCCGGCCGCGGGCGAGGGGAACCACCCGCTGCGATAAGCCGTGGATGCACGCAACTCCAGACAACCCTCTGTCAGACGCCACTCGGACCGCCCGCCGCACATCTCCCGCGAACCTTTCCCCCACCCGCGCCTCCCTCTGTCACCCACGACGGGATCGCCGGCCCGACCGGGCCGCCCGCGCGTCCGCGCACCAGCCCCCCACACGCCCCCGCGCCACCCGATCCCGCCCGCGGGCACCACGGGTACTACACGCCTATGACCGACCTGCGCTTCGAGTCCGTCGCCCCCCTGCTCGCCGGGTTCGCCGTCCTCGGCACCGTCCTCGGGATGGTGCTGCGCGGCTGGTCGAGTATCAAGGGGTTCGCCAACACCGCCTTCCGGCTGGTCGTCACCCAGGTCCACCTCCAGGACGAGGCCACGTCGCAGGCGGTACTCGCACACCTCGTCCGCACCTACCGGCGCTCCACGCTCGGCGAGAAGACGTTCGGCGGCCGCCACGAGTCGTTCCGCGACGGCAAGTTCGGGCACGTGCCGTTCGAGTTCTTCGGCGGCCACCGCGTCCTGTTCTGGGTCGGCCGGGTGTCGCTGTGGTTCAACGTCACCACCGAGAAGTCCGATGACAAGTCGGTCATCTACTGGGGCAGCAAGCCGCGGGCGAACACCAAGTCGAGCCTGTCGTTCCTCCGCGGCACGGTGGACGTGGAGGCCATCGTGCGCACCGCGTCGCTCGCGCGGAACCAGCTGTACTGGGCGAACGGGCTCGCCGAGCACCGCCGGTTCTTCATCAAGCGCATCCCCGACCCGCTCCAGGCGGGGCTGCAAAAGTACTCGGCCGGCACCAGCCTGGCGTGGTACCAGGAGGGGCTGTACCGGCTGCTGGCGCACCGCCCGGACGAGCTCGGCAAGGGCACGTCGCCGCTGTCGCCCGGCCGCTCGACCGACAAGCTGTACTTCCCGGAGCACGTCCGCAAGCTCGTCCGCGAGGTCGAGATGTGGCGGAAGCTCCGCGACTGGTACCTGGAGCGCGATATCCCGTGGAAGCGCGGGTGGGTGCTGTACGGCCCGCCCGGGACCGGCAAGAGCGCCATCACCCGGGCCATCGCCGAAGACCTGGACATGCCGCTGTTCGTGTACTCGCTCGGGCAGATGCTCAACGAGGACCTGGAGCAGTCGTGGGCCGAGATGCAGGCGCACGTGCCGTGCATCGCGCTGTTCGAGGACTTCGACAACGTGTTCCACGGGCGCGAGAACGTGTACGGCAAGCCGAAGCTGTCCGACCTGATCGTCGCCACGTCGGCGGCCGGCGGGGCGAACGGCGGCGGGGGCGGCGAAGGCGGCGGTGGGGGCGGCGGGAACAACCAGTCGTCGGTGCTGAACACCGGTCGGTTGAGCTTCGACTGCCTGCTCAACTGCCTCGACGGCGTGGAGAAGAGTAACGGGATCTTCACCGTGATCACCACGAACCACATCGACAAGCTCGACCCGGCGATGGGCCAGCCGCGGAAGAAGCCTGACGGGTCGGTGGAGTTCATCTCGACGCGCCCGGGGCGGATCGACAAGGCGATCGAGCTCGGGCATATGGAGGACGCCGACAAGCTGAAGCTCGCGCGGCGGATCTTCTTCGACAACGAGGCGGGGTTCCAGCAGATCCGCCGGCAGGTGGAGCGGGAGCCGAACCGGCGGGAGACGCCGGCGCAGTTCCAGGAGCGGTGCGCCCAGCTGGCGCTGGACCTGCTGTGGGAGTCGGAGCACCCGGAGACGGTGTCGGTGCCGGACCCGGGCGCGGTGGTGGAACCGGGCGGGGCGCGGTACGAGCCGCGCCCGGGCGACGAGGCGCCGGTGTCGGCCCACAGCGCCTGACGACATCGCTTCGGTCTGGTGGGACCGGCGTCCCGCCGGTCCCACCAGACCGAAGCGATGCCGCTCGCACTTTTCTCAACCGCCCCCCTTGCGGACCGCGGGGGGCGGATTTATCGTGTGCCTACTTTTCCGTGTCCTGGGGTTTCTCCTTCCCAGGGGGTCGCATGGCGGGGATTCCTCTCCCGGTCCGCCAGCCGCGGTCGTTCGGCCAAACCACCCGCACCGACCGGTGGTGGGCGACGCCGTCCGCGGTGTTCGTCGGCCTCGCCACGTTCGTCGTCTACGCCACCTGGGCCGCGCTCCAGGGCGAGCACTACACGTTCGGCCCGTACCTGTCGCCGTTCTACTCGCCCGAATTGTTCGGGAACTCGCCGCACGCCTGGTTCGGCCCGCCGCCGACGTGGTGGCCGGCGTGGCTCCCGTACTCCCCCGCCATCCTGATCCTGTGGGCGCCCGGCGGGTTCCGTGTCACCTGCTACTACTACCGCGGCGCGTACTACAAGGCGTTCTGGGCCGACCCACCAGCGTGCGCCGTCGGCGAGCCGCGCAAGAGCTACATCGGCGAGAGCAACTGGCCGCTGCTCGTCCAGAACATCCACCGCTATTTCCTCTACCTCGCGGTCATCTTCATCGGCCTGCTCGCGTGGGATGCGGTGAAGGCGTTTCGGTTCACCGACGGATTCGGCATCGGCGTCGGCACGCTCGTACTCGTGGTGAACGTGGTGTTGCTGGCCGGGTACACATTCGGCTGCCACTCGCTGCGCCACCTCGTCGGCGGGCGGAAGGACTGCGTCTCCGACTCGCCGACGTGCCAGGCGCTCTACAAGCGCTGCAGCGCGCTGAACCGCCGCCACCCGCTGTGGGCGTGGGCGAGTCTCGTCTCGGTCATGTTCGCTGACTTGTACGTCCGGCTGTGCTCGATGGGGGTGTGGCGCGACCTCCGCATCCTCTAGCGTCCCCGTCCTCTCTCCGGCAGGCGCGACGATGGACTACCAGACGCAGGAGCACGACGTCATCGTCATAGGGGCCGGCGGCGCGGGGCTCCGCGCCGCCATTGAAGCGTCCGCCGTCGGAGTGTCGGTCGGGCTCGTGTGCAAGTCGCTGCTCGGCAAGGCGCACACGGTCATGGCCGAGGGCGGGATCGCCGCGGCGCTGGCGAACGTGGACGAGCGCGACAACTGGAAGGTCCACTTCGCCGACACCATGCGCGGCGGGCAGTACGTCAACAACTGGCGGATGGCGCAGCTCCACGCGCAAGAAGCCCCGGCCCGGGTCCGCGAGCTCGAAGCCTGGGGCGCCGTCTTCGACCGCACGCCCGACGGCCGCATCCTCCAGCGGAACTTCGGCGGGCACAAGTACCCGCGCCTCGCCCACGTCGGCGACCGCACCGGCCTCGAACTCATCCGCACCCTCCAGGACCACGGCGTCCACCGCGGCATCTCCGTCTACATGGAGCGCACCGTGGTGCGCCTCCTGAAGGACGGCGACCGCGTCGCCGGCGCCCTCGCCTACGACCGCGAGCGCGGGCGGTTCACCGTGTTCCGCGCGAAGGCGGTCGTCCTCGCCACCGGCGGCATCGGCAAGGCGTACAAGATCACGTCGAACTCGTGGGAGTACACCGGCGACGGCCACACGCTTGCCTACGACGCCGGCGCCGAGCTCATCGACATGGAGTTCGTGCAGTTCCACCCGACGGGGATGGTGTGGCCGCCGTCGGTGCGCGGCATCCTCGTGACCGAGGGCGTGCGCGGCGAGGGCGGGGTGCTGCGGAACAGCACCGGCGCCCGGTTCATGTTCGGCGACATCCCGGACAACTACAAGCCGCAGACGGCGAAGGACGAGGAGGAGGGCTTCCGCTACGTCCTCGGCGACAAGAACGCCAACCGCCCGCCCGAACTGCTGACGCGCGACCACGTGGCCCGGTGCATCGTCCGCGAGGTGAAGGAGGGCCGTGGCAGCGCGCACGGCGGCGTGCTGCTGGAGCTGCAAACCTTCGCCAAGTGGTTCGGCGCCCGGGAGCGCGGGTTCGACGCGGCCGCGCACTGGAAGAAGAAGCTGCCGAGCATGTACCACCAGTTCAAGGAGCTCGGCGGGCTGGACATCACAAAGGAGCCGATGGAGGTCGGCCCGACAACGCACTACATGATGGGCGGGGTGCGGGTGGACAGCGACACCCAGATGTCGCGCGTCCCCGGGCTGTTCGCGTGCGGCGAGTGCGCGGCAGGCATCAACGGCGCCAACCGCCTCGGGGGCAACTCACTCTCCGACCTGCTCGTCCTCGGCAAGCGCGCCGGCGAGCACGCCGCGAAGTTCGCGTGCGACCCCCCGCGCATGGGCACGATTCATGCCGATCAGGTCGAAGCCGCCGCGCAGTGGGCGCTGGAGGCGTTCGACCGCACCGGCGACGAGAATCCCTTCAAAGTCCAGCAGGACCTGCAGGACATGATGCAAGACCTCGTCGGCATCGTGCGCCGCGAGGACGAGATGCTGCGGGCACTCGACGGGCTGGCGCAACTCCGGCAGCGCGCCGCGAAGTGCCGCGTGACCGGCAACCGCGAGTACAACCCCGGCTGGCACACGGCGATGGACCTGCACAACCTCCTCACCGTCTCCGAGGGCATTACCCGCGCCGCGCTGGTGCGGAGGGAGAGCCGCGGCGCCCAGTTCCGCGACGACTACCCGCGCAAGGACTCGGCGACCTTCGGGAGGGTGAACACGATCACCTGGCGCGCCGCCGACGGCACGATGCAGGTGCGCCTGGAGCCGATCGCGCCGATGCCACAGGAGCTCAAGGACGCGATCGCGGCCGAGGCCGGCGGGCAGCTGCCGGAGGAACTCAAATAGAAGCAAGCCACGGATGGGCACGGATGAAACACGGATCCGATCAAAACAAAGACTGATTCTGGTTTTATCCGTGTTTCATCCGTGCCCATCCGTGGCCGGTTTTCTGCGGAGGCGCACATGACGGCGATGTTCCGCATCTGGCGCGGCGACGCAACCGGGGGCGAGTTCCGCGACTACACCGCCGAGGTCGGCGAGGGGATGGTCGTCCTCGACGCCGTCCACCAGATCCAGGCGACGCAGGCGCCCGACCTCGCCTGCCGGTGGAACTGCAAGGCCGGCAAGTGCGGGTCGTGCTCGGCCGAGGTCAACGGCGTCCCGCGGCTCATGTGCATGACCCGCCTGTCCGACCTGCCGCCCGACCAGCCCGTGATCGTCGAGCCGATGCAGGCATTCCCGCCGGTCAAGGATCTCGTGACCGACGTCTCGTGGAACTACGAGGTGAAGCGGCTCATCAAGCCGTTCCAGCCCCGCAAGCCGGACGCGCCGGACGGCACTTGGCGGATGAAGCAGGACGACGCCGACCGGGTGCAGGAGTTCCGCAAGTGCATCGAGTGCTTCCTGTGCCAGGACGTGTGTCACGTCCTCCGCGACCACCACAAGCACGCCGAGTTCATCGGCCCGCGGTTCCTCGTCTACGCCGCGTCGCTGGAGATGAACCCGCTCGACACCGCCGACCGCATCCCCGAGCTGAAGGCCGAGTACGGGATCGGCTACTGCAACATCACCAAGTGCTGTACGAAGGTGTGCCCCGAGCACATCACGATCACCGACAACGCCATCATCCCGCTCAAGGAGCGGGTGGTGGACGAGTTCTACGACCCGGTGGCGAAGCTGATCCAGTTGGTCTTCCGACCGCGGTCGAAGTGAGCAGCGGGTCGGAGACGCCACCCGGGGCGTTGCCCCGGGCAATGGTATCCCAGCCCTTCGGGCTGAAGAGGCGTGG
>JAFKFQ010000759.1 GCA_017308215.1 bacterium
CCGTGTGCCGAAGAACGGCACACGGCGTGTGCCGACGACGTTGGCCGGCTCACGCCGGCCGGTCGCCTCAGACCGAACGGTCCCGCCGCACCACCCGTTCGACCGCCCACGTCCCGAGTAGCATCCCGCCGACCATCCCGAGCGTCATCCCGGCGAACGCGAGCCCCGCCGCCGGCGCCACCGCCTCCACACCGAGCGCGGCAGCGCCCCGGCCGCCGGCGGCCATGCCGACGAGCATCCCGACGTTCCCGCCGGTGAACATCGCGATTGCGTGGCCGCCCGCCGGCCGGCGGTGACCGAGCCACAGCATCGCGGCGTTCGCGGCGGCCAGCATCCCCACCCACATCCCCGGCTCGCCGAGCGGGTCGGCGCACGAGCAGCAGTCCGCGCAGGCGAGCGGCGCGAACCCGGCGTCGGCCCACCAGCCGGCGAGCATCCCGAGGTTGCCGGCGGTGAGCATCCCGAACGCCATGTCGGCGGTATGAGAGAGTGCCGGACGGCGCCGCCACCACACGCCCGCGGCGCCACCGAGGAACACGGCGCCGCCGACCGTCAGCGCCGCGGCGAGCGGTTCGCGGAGCGGCGCGAGCAGGAGCACCGCGAGCACACCTTGGAGCGCCACTGCTACGCCGTGAACCCACGCCTTCCCGCCGGCGGCTTCGCGCACCACCGCGCAGTGCCTCACCCCGACGCGGCCCGCCAGCGCGACCGTCGTGATGCTCGACAGCACCATCAGCAGCACGGCGACGACCGGGTGAAGCACCCCCGCCGCCGCGAGCGCCACGCCGATCAGGTTGTAGGCCAGCGCCCCCGCGAGGCTGCGGCGCACGGCGGCGACCGCGGCGCGGCTCAGCCCGACCGCCCACGGCAGCACGCGCAGGTCGCCGTGGTAGAGCGTGGCGTCCGCGGCGGCGACGGCGAGGTCGGCGCCGGACGCGAGCGCGACGCCGGCGTGCGCGGCGGCCAGCGCGGACGCGTCGTTGATGCCGTCGCCGACCATCAGCGGCTTGCGCCCGGCGGCGACGAGTCCTTCGACGCGCGACTGCTTGTCGGCGGGGAGCAGGTCGCCCCGGACGACCGGCAGCCCGAGCGCGGCGGCGCGGTCGGCGCGGTCGCCGGTAAGGACCTCGACCGAAAGCCCGAGGCGGTCGAAGTCGGCGAGCGCGGCGGCGGCGGAGTCACGCAGCCGTTCCGCGACCACGGCGACGGCAGCGGGCACGCCGTCCACGGAGACGGCGATGGCATGACGGGGTGAGGGGGTGGGTGGTGCCGGATCCGGGTGACGGGGTGACGCTGGCTCGCTCTTTGTCACCCCCTCACCCCACCCCGGCCGCCCGATGCGCAGCGTGTGCCGCGTCCCGTCGGCTTCCACCACCTCCGCCTCGACGCCGCACCCGGGCACCGCCGTCACGTTCTCGACGCGCGGCTCGTCGCCCGGCGCGAACGGCCGCGGCAGCTTGGCGAACGCCGCCGCCACCGGATGTCGGCTGTGAGCCTCCACCAGCGACACCCACCCGATCAGCTTCGCCCGCTCCTCGCCCTCGGCCGCGGTCTCCATGTCCACCAGCGCGAAGCGGTCGTCGGTCAGCGTGCCGGTCTTGTCAAGCAGCACGACGTCGACCGCCGCCAGCCGCTCGACCGCGTCGCCGGAGCGCACCACCAGCCCGCGCTCCGCCAGCCGCCCGAGGACGGTCCACACGATCACCGGCGTCGCCAGCCCGAGGACGCACGGGCACGCCACCAGCAGCACCGACATCGCGCGGAACAGCGCGGCCTCCCACCCGAGCGGCGTCAGGAACGCCCAGTAGCCGAACGTCAGCGCCGACACCGCCACCACCAGCGGCACGAACGCGGCGCTGAGGCGGTCGGCCCGGTGCTGGAGCGACAGCGGGGTGTCACGCGCCGCCTCCACCGCCCGCAACAGCCGATCGACCTGCCGGTCCGTGCCGGCCGCGGTCGCCTCGACGCGGAACGTGGCGTCGTGCGACGTCGACCTCGTCGCCGGGGAGCACTTCCGCTACCGGAATCGTGTGCGCCCGGCCGGCGCGATCGACGACGCGGGCGGCGGCGAGTTGCCCGGCCCAGGCGGTCGCGCCGGCCAGCGCCGCGGCGCGGGCGCGGGCGGTGACGACCTTCCCGAGCGTGTACACGACGAGCAGGATCGACACGACCTCGAAGTAGATCGCCCCGCGCCCGGTGAGGTGCGCTTGCAGCGACGCCGCGGTCGCGCCGGCGGCGGTGACGACGAACAGCGCGTCGAGCGTGACCCGCCCGCGCCGGAGCTCGCCCCACGCGGCGCGGACGAGCGGCCCGCCGAGCAGCGCGAACACGACCGCCGTCGCGCCGAGGATGAGGTTCTGAACGACCCAGCGCACGTCGGCCGGCACGTCGTCGTGGAGGTTGAGCGCGAGCCCGAAGGTCATCGACTGCCCGGCGACGAGCAGCGCCGCGGCGAGGCGCATGCTGAGGCCGTCGAGCTTCCAGCCCGGCACCGCGGGCGCGGCGTGCTCGCCGAGGCTGAGGCAGCCGTAGCAGCAGTAGGCGGCGGGGTCGCGGCCCGGCCGCGGCCGCCCGGCGAGGCCGGCGCCGGCGAGCGGCCCGCCGCAGTGAGAACACGTGGTCATCGCCGGCCGACAGAGAACGGGTGGGACGGTGGTAGTTTACGGGGCCGCGGGCGAACCCGCGCGACGCTGAGCCCCGTGAGGGACCGGGCGTCTTTGGCCGGGCATTTCAGCCCGGAGGGCGCCTTCGCTAGCCCGGGGTGGCAACCCCGGGCGGC
>JAFKFQ010000077.1 GCA_017308215.1 bacterium
GGAGGGGCGTCGTTGCGCCCGGGATTGGCGGACCGAACTTCCCCTTCTTCTTCTCGCCGGCGCCGCGCGGGGTGGCGTCGATCTCGACCTCGGCGTCGATGCGGACGGGGCGGCCGTCCTGCGTCGCCGTCCCGGTGACGTGGGCGTACCGGCCCTTCCCGGCGAACGCCAGGATCTCGACCCGGAGCGGCCGGTCGGCCTCCCAGAGCGGGTGGGTCGTGGTCTTCGTGACGCCGGAGCCGCGGCGCTCGAGGGTGAGGGTCACGTCCTCCAGCGGGTCGCCCGGGTGGTGGTGGGTGACGTACAGGTAGTTCGCGCCGGCCTTCAGGTCGAACTGGACCTGGAGGTTCCGCACCACCGCGTCGTCGGCCTTCCCGGTCGGCCGGGTCTTCCCGGTCGGCTCGGCTTTCCCGGTCGGCCGGGTGAGGTGGTCGTCGGCCTTCTGGGTGGGCCGCGTGGGGGACGGCCTGTTGCCCGGCCCGCCGGTGAGGAGCCAGCCGCCCAGCCCGACTCCGCCGACCCCGGCGGCGACGAGTGCGAGCGCGAGCCCCATCCCGCAGCCGACGCGGCCGGGGCGTGAGGGGCGGGTGGGGGGGCGGCGGGGCATGGGCGGCGTTCGGTGGGGGAAGCTCGATTCTGACGCACGCCGACCGGCGTGTCCAGCGCCCGGGTCAGCCGACGGGCGCCTTGCGGCGGGCCTTCTGGGTGTACATCGCCTGGTCGGCGCGGGCCACCGCGGCCGGCAGGTCGGGGGCCGTGTCGAAGTCGGACATCCCCCACGCCACCACCACGTCCACCGGCCCCGCGACGCCCGGGAGGCGGACCCCGCGGAGGGACGTGTCGAGGGCGTCGAGGCGGCCGGAGAGCTCCTCCGACCGGCCCCCCTCCATGACCGTCAGGAACTCGTCCCCGCCGACCCGGAACACCGGGTCGGTGATGCGGAAGTGGCCCCGCAGCGCCCGCGCGACGAGCCGGATGGCGGCGTCGCCGGCGGCGTGGCCGTGGGTGTCGTTGATCCGCTTCAGGTCGTTCAGGTCCACGACGGCGACGCTCCCGGCGAACGGGCTCTCGGCCCGCTCGGCGAGCATGGCGTCGAACGCCCGGCGGTTCAGGAGCCCGGTGAGCGGGTCGGTGCGGGCCGCGACGGCGAGCTGGTCCGACGCCAGGGCGAGCTGGCGGTTCGACTCGGCGAGCTCGCGGTTCGCCGCGTCGAGTTGGTCGCGCACCTGCTCGACCGCCACCAGCGCCATGCCGAACGCCAGCGCGACCTCGGCCAGGGCGTCGTACATCGGGCTGATGAGCATGTAGTCGGGGGGCCGCCCGGTCACCCGCAGGCTGGAGTAGCTGACCGGCCCGTAGTGGACGAACAGCAGCCCGAGTACGAGCAGGCAGAACCGGACGACGTGGATGCCGAACCGCGTCTGCGGCGTCGCCGGGCGGTACCCCCGCGTCGCCACCAGGGCGAGGAAGAAGAACCCGCCGAAGACCGGGGCGTGGAACGGGTAGGTGTCGGTCTGTTGGGCCGCGACCCACGGGGCGATCAGGCCGAAGGCCAGCGCGGGGCCGAGCACCCAGGCGTCCGCCCAGCGCGGCCCCGGCCGCCCGACCAGCTCCCGGCACCCGGCCCAGACCAGATATCCGAACAGGTATTCGAGGCAGTAGTAGGCACTGGTGACGGCGGGGGCGGCCCAGCCGGTGAGCGGGACGATCGCCACCCGCAACGCGACCAGCGCGAACGCCAGCGCCACCCACGCCGCTGCCCACCGGCGGAGGAACGGTCGCGGGAGCGCCCGGGCCAGCAGCACCATCAGCAGGGCGACCGGCGGGGCCACCAGCACCTGGACGGTGAACGCGAGATGACTCTGTTCCATCACGAGCAATCGATCCGTTGGAGTGATCCCTCTAAATAGCATACTTCGTGCCGCGAAGAACCGGGTATCGGATTGTCGGCCGGGCGGCAGATTCTTCGGCCCTGCCGCCGGTACGGCCGTATCCTGAAAGCGGCCCCCCGCCCGCACCCGGAGACACGCCATGTGGCTCAGGCTCCTCGCCCCGCTCGTCGCCCTGCTCGCCGCCGGCCCGGCCGCCGCGGCCGACCCCGCGGTCGTATTCCAGACCCAGCCGGTCGGCCGCGTCCTCAACGACGCCCGCGCCGTCGTCGCCGCGCTCGCCGGGCCGAAGGAGGCCGGCTCGATCGACGAGGCGATCAAGGGGAAGCTCGGGCCGAAGGGGTTCACCGGGCTTGACATCAACCGCCCGGTCCTCGGCTACGTCCACCTGCCCGCCGACCCGGCCAAGGCGGTCGGCGTGCTGGTCGTGCCGGTCACGGAGGAGCAGGCGTTCCTCGGATTCTTCGAGCGGCTGACCGGCGTCGCGCCGAAGGCGGGGGCCGGCGGGCTGTACACCGTCCCGGCCGGCGACCCGGGGCTGACGGTCGGGCTGCGCTTCGCCGACGGGCACGCCTACCTCGCCGCCGGGGCGAAGGGCGGCGGCGACCCGGCGGCGGTGCTGGCGAAGGACGAACTCGTCCCCGTCGGCAAGCTCCACGACCCGGCCGACCAGTCGCTCCTCGCCGTCCGCGCCCACTTCGACCGGCTCCCGAAGGAGCTGCGCGGGCAGGCGAAGGATCTGCTCGGTGCGGCGAAGCTGGCGGCCGGGACGATCCCGTTCCCGCCGGAGGTCGAGGAGCCGGCCGGCAAGGCGGTCGGCGAGGCGCTCAAACTCGCCGAGCGGTGGTTGAAGCTGAGCGAGGGGGCGAAGGAGGCGGCCGTCCGCGTCACGCTCGACGCCGCGGCCGCGGACCTCGGGGCGGAACTCACCGTGGTGCCGCTGCCGGGGTCGGAGCTCGGCAAGGAGATCGCCGCCCGCCGGCCGACGACGAACCGCTTCGCCGGGCTGGTCACGCCGGACGCGGCACTCGGGTACACGGTCCGGCTCCCGTTCTTCAACGCCGAGACGAAGGCCGCCGCCGGGCACGGACTCGACGCCGCGCTGAAGGCCGCGGGCGGGCTCGGCGGGAACGGCGGTAACCTCTTCCAGGAACTCCTGAAGGGGGCCAAGCGGACGGTCCAGACGGGCGAGTTCGACACCGCGATGGCAATCCGCGGCCCGGACAAGAACGGTCAGTTCACGAATGTCCAGGCGATCGCCTTCCAGGACCCGGCGGGGGTGGAGAAGGCGCTGAAGGCGCTGGTCGAGGCCGACGCGCCGGAGGATATTCGGAAGGCGGTGAAGTGGAACGCGGAGAAGGTCGGCGGGGTGGGGCTCCACGTCCTCGACCTGTCCAAGCTGGACCAGCAGGGCGTCTTCGGCCCCGAGTTCAAGATGTTCGGCGGGGCGGACGCGAAGCTGGTGGCGGCCTTCGCCCCGACGGCCGTCTACTTCGCCATCGGGCCGGACGCGACCGCCGAGGTGAAGCGGGCGCTCGCGCTCCGGCCGGCGGAGGCGCCGGTCGTCGACGTGGTCATCAACCCGGCGCGGATGCGGAAGCTCATGACCGCCTCCGGCGCCCCGGCGCGGGAGGCGGACGGGATCGCCAAGACGTTCGGCACCGACGACCGGCCGGTGACGCTCGGGCACCTGACGGTGACCGGCGGCGGCGAGCTGCGAGTGGCCGCGCGGGTGAACATCCGGGCGTTCAAGGACGTGCTCGGGCGCGAGGCGCACTCGACGTTCGAGGAGTTGCCGCCCAAGGACTGACCGGCCGAGCCCGGGGCGCGAGCGACCGGTTAGACTGGGTGAGCCGCCCCTGCCGCCCACGCCCTGGGCTCCGACGAACATGACGCGACTGCTCTTCATCCCCGCGGCCGTTCTCGTCACCTGCCCGGCGGTCCGCGGGAGCCTGTACGACACCGCCACCGACCCGCCGCCGCTGCCGAGCCGGTGGTCCGGGTTCCTCCCGGACCACCGGGCGCTGCGGGCCGCGGCCGTCGAGCGGCCCGCCGACGCGCTCCCGTCGCCGCTCCGCGCCGACTTCCTGGCCGCGGCCGAGCGGTTGCAGAAGTTCGCTTCGACGCGCACCCTCGGTGCCGACGAGACCGCCGACCTCGGCGCCGCGCTCGTCCGCCTCGGGCGCCCGGCGGACGCCGTGGCGGTGCTGCGGCCGGCGGCGCGGCGCTTCCCCGACCACTTCCGCATCGCCGCGAACCTGGGCACGGCGTGGCAGCTCGCCGGCGACCTTGACCAGGCCGCGTCGGTGCTCGCGGACGCGGTGCGGCTCGCCCCGGAGCGGTTCCGCCGCGCTGAGGAGTTCCACGCCAGGCTCGTCCGCCTGCGGCTCGCCGAGGGGCGCGCGGCGCTGCGGCCGACCGCGCCCGACGACCTGTTCGGTGTTCGCTACGCCGGCACGCCGGGGAAGCTCGACCCGGCGGAGTCGGCGAAGCTGCCCGCTGATGACGTGGCCGTCGTGCAGGCGCTGGCGCTCAGCCTGCCCGCCGACGGGCGGCTGCTGTGGCAGCTCGGCGAGCTCGCCAACGCCCGCGGCGACGTGCGCACCGCGGCGGCGATCCTCGACGGGTGTGTGACGGAGTTTGCGATGGCCGCGCCGGACCTGCGCACGCGCCGCGCCGCCTACCGCGCCGCGGCCGACGCGCTGGCGAAGCAGCCCGGCCACGACGGGCACCGCGGCACGATCGTCTTTCGCTCCGCCCGCCCGCTCGCCCGGCGGTTCGACACGTCGGTCCTGCCGCCGATCAAGGATGACCGCCCGAACCCCGTGCCGTGGGGGCTCCTCGCCGACACCGAGCTCGGCGGGAAGGGGCCGGCGTTCCCGGCGCACCTGCGCGCGCTCGACGGCAAGCCGGTGGTGCTGACCGGGTTCGTCCAGCCGCCCGGCGACGCCGAGCAGTTCGACTCGTTCCTGCTGCTCGAATACCCGGTCGGCTGCTGGTTCTGCGAGACGCCCGACCCGGCGCGGGTGGTCGCGGTCGAGCTGCCGGCCGGCGTGCGCATCGGCCGCCGCGCCGGGCAGGTGAAGGTGACCGGCACGCTGGCGCTCAACCGCGACGACCCCGAGGACTACCCCGTGCGCGTCCGCGGCGCCCGGGTCGGCGAGCCGGAGTGAACGTCCTTCGGGTTGCTCTCGCGGGTGGCGGGAGACCGACACATCCTTTCCCGCAACCAACGTGTCATACCCGATCGGGTTGAACGGTATCGCGGGTTCGTCGGAGCCCGGAGCGTGAGCGACGGGGTGCGTGAACCCGTCGTCTCGACTCGGCGAAGACCGGATCGCCGGCCCCGTCGCTCACGCTCCGGGCTCCGACGGCAAGGATCAGATGCGATAAAGTCTGCAAGAGCGACACCCGCCCGCGATTCGGCCGTAAGCCCCAGGCGAGATGGCGGTATCATCTTCGCGGCTCGACGTTTGCTCGCCCCCGGCGGATCCCCCTACAATGGGGAACCACTCCCGCTCACGTCCGCCCGATCGAAAGTCGCTTATGCGCTGGCTCACCGCGATCCCGGTGTACAACGAGGCGCGGCACGTCGCCGACGTGCTCGAACGCACTCGGCGGTACTCGCCGGACATCCTCGTCGTCAACGACGGCTCGACCGACGGCACCGCCGACCTCCTCGCCGCCGAGCCGAGTATTCTGCGGGTCGATCACCCCACGAACCGCGGGTACGGGGCCGCGCTCCAGTCGGCGTTCGCGTTCGCGCTGGCCGGCGGGTACGACGTGCTGGTGACGATGGACTGCGACGGCCAGCACGAGCCTGCCCGCATCCCGGTGCTGCTCGAAGCGATCCACGACGCCGACATCGTGTCGGGCAGCCGGTACTACCGCGACTTCCGCCAGGACACGCCGGCGCCGACCGACCGGCGGTTCATCAACGCCACGATCACCGCCGAGCTGAACGCCCGCTACCGCCTCGGCATCACCGACGCCTTCTGCGGGTTCAAGGCCTACCGCCGCGAGGCGCTGGAGAAACTCCGCATCACCGAGGACGGTTGGGGGATGCCGTTGCAACTGTGGGTGCAGGCGGCGCGGCAGGGACTGCGGGTGAAGGAGATCGGCGTGCCGCGGCTGTACCTCGACCCGACCCGGGCGTTCGGCGGGGTGATGAACGACCCCGAGGCGCGGCTGGGCTACTACCGGCGCGTACTGGCGGATGCCGAGCGCGACGCGCTGCCGGGCCTGCCGGCGGCGAACCTGACGATGTGTCCGGAGCAGTGCGGATGAGTGGTCCCCGCCGGTTCCGGGCGCCCGCCGGGAATGGGGAGGTGCTCGCCGACCCGCCGTTTGCCGAGATCCCGCGCCTCGTCGCCGAGAACCGCCGCCGGCTCGACCGGGCGGACGTGGCGATCGGTGGTATGCCGTTGCGTGAGCTGCGGGCGCTGGCCCGGCGCGAGGCGCTGAAGCTGGCCGAGATTCCGGGGGTCAACACCCCAAAGTTCCCGCACGATGCTCCACTTCTACTGGCTGGTCACCAGCCCGAGTTGTCACACCCTGGCGTGTGGGTCAAACACTTCGCACTGAACGGGCTCGCTCGCCGCGTCGGCGGCGTGCCACTCAACCTGATCGTCGATAACGACACGCTCAAGTCCGCGGCCCTTCTGGTCCCGTCGTACCGGGCGGGCCGCACGGAATCCGTGACTCTCGGGCCGATCGCGTTTGACCGGTTCGACGGGGAAACGGCCTACGAAGACCGCCTCGTACTCGACGCGGATGCGTTTCGCGCCTTCCCTAGGCACGTCGCCGGTCGGACAAACGACTGGCCGTTTCGCCCGCTGCTGCCGGACGTTTGGCAGCCGGGCGCGGCCCACGTCGGCGAGGCGTTCACCGCGATGCGGCTCGACCGCGAGCGGGCGTGGGGCTGCCACAACCACGAGCTGCGTGTCAGCCGGCTGTCACAGACCAAGGCGTTCTGCCGCTTCGCGGCCCACGTGCTCGCCGACCTACCGCGGTTCGCCGAGGTCTACAACGCCGCCATCCGCGCCTACCGTAAAGCGAATCGGATCGACAGCGTGAATCACCCGGCCCCAGACCTCGCCGGCGGCGAAGCGCCGTTCTGGGTACGCAACGGTGCCGACGGCCGTCGCTCACGGGCCACCGCCGCCAGCGACCCGGCGCGGCTCCGCCCCCGCGCGCTGACGCTCACGCTGTTCGCCCGGGTGTGCCTCGGGGATTTCTTCATCCACGGGATCGGCGGCGGGAAGTACGACGAGGTGACCGACGCCATCATCCGCGACTACTTCGGCATCGAGCCGCCGGCGTACCAGGTGCTCTCCGCCACGCTCCACCTGCCGCTGCCGGGGTTCCGAACGTCCGCCGCCGACCTTGCCCGCGCCGAATGGGTCTGCCGCGACACCCACTGGAACCCGCAGCGTCACCTGAGCGCGGAGGATGCCCGGCGCCCCGAGGTTCGGACGCTGGTGAGCGACCGGGCGATGACGATCGCGGCCGAGCCGCCGCGCGGGGAGCGGGAGGCGCGGCGGGCGTGGTATCGGGCACTGCGGTCCAACACCGAACGGCTGCGGCCGTTCGTCGAGACGCAAGGGCTGGGGGCGTTGGCGGGGCTCAACCACGCGATCGAGGAGGCGGAGTCGAACACGGTGCTGCGGCGCCGCGACTACTCGTGGGTGCTGTACCCCGAGGAGACGTTGCGGCCGTTCTTGCAGCGGTTCCTGGACGTGTGAGAACCGATCGGGTTGATCCGGCGCCGTCCGGGACGGGCCGCCGGACCGGGTGACGCGGGCTGAAGCCCGCGGCTACCGCGCCAGATCCGGTAGACGCGGGCTTCAGCCCGCGTCACCCGCCGAGGCAGCGAAATGGAGCCACCCGATCGAGTATGACCGAAGCCCGGGCGAGCGGCCGGCGTGAGCCGGCTGGTGGTTGGTACGGGTGGCGGACACGGCACCCGGTCACCCGGGTTGTCCGCTCGGGCAGCCGTACCAGCCACCAGCCGGCTCGCGCCGGCCGTTCGCCCCGAAACGCCGCCGGCCCGGCGCACCTCACGGTGCGCCGGGCCGGCGGTGCGTTGTTCAACGACTCCGGTCCGATCAGTACATGTCGTCGTAG